>JBDNHW010000102.1:0-55542 GCA_041688625.1 Pseudoxanthomonas sp. | reverse complement strand
GGCGCCTGCCATCAGGTCGTGGCCGGCCAGGGCCAGCGGAATCGCCTGCACCTGGATGGGGGTGGGGGTCTCGTATCCCTGTTCGGCCAGGGCACGCAGCAGGAAGGGCGAAAGCCCGAGGTTTTCAAAAGACATTCGATGTAGCTCCAGTGTTCCGGATCAACGTGACGCTGAACCGCCGGCACGAATTAAGTGCAGGCAGCAGACGAAGATGATCTGGGGTTTACCCGAAGCGTTCCCGATGAACCGCGCTGCGAGGAAGTGTTGCGGCCGCCGCCATGTGGCGGGACCGTATCTGCAAGGCGAATGGCGTCGGAGTGGGGGCGGGCGCATCGGTCACGTGCGGATTGCATGTGGACCTGAAGCGCCGGCGTACCCGAAGGGAAACGGACGGCCGCTTGCAAACGGGGCCTAGATTAACCGATGCGCGCCTGAATAGGCGAAGTTTCGTCGCAGCGGTTCAGCTTGCAGGCGTGCGCGGCCTTGAGATCCACAGTCACCGCTGCGTCCGCGCGGTTCCGAAATGCAGCGTCGTGGTGGTGCGGGAATTCGCGCCTGAGGCGAAGTGCAGGTCCCAGCTAAGGTGTTCGCACAGGCGCGCGATCAGTTCCAGGCCGATGCCGCCGCTGTCGCCGCCGCCGCGCGCAGCACGCGCGTAGATCGCGCTGATTTCCTCCGGGCTCATGCCGTGACCGGGGTCCTCGATCACCACCGTCGCGTCGGCCTCCAGGCAGATCCGGATTTCCCCACGGTCGCTGTGTTCGATCGCGTTGCGCAGCAGGTTGCCGATAGCGGCCTGGACGATGCTCATGGGGGCAATGATGTCGCACGCCGAGGGCGGTTGCAGGGTCAGCACCAGCTGTTTGCCGCGGGTCAGGTGGCGGTGGTCTTCGATGATTTCAGGCAACAGCTGGTCCAGTGCGACCCGGTCGCTGATGCTGGCCAGTCGCGCGGGATCGCGCGCCAGCATCAGCAGCAGGGTAATCAACTGCTCGACATTGCGTGCCGTGCGCCGGATGCGGACCACCTGGTTACGCGCCGCGTGCGGCATTCCCTCCTGCCCCAGCACCAGTTCGGCCGCACCGGCGATCACCGCCACCGGTGTGCGCAGTTCATGGCTGGCGCTGGAGATGAAGGCGTGTTCGCGCTCGACGAATCTGCGCGTGCGCTCGAGATAGTCGTTGAAGGCCCCGGCGATGACCACCAGTTCCGCGCTGGCGTTGTCGGCTACTGTCACCTGCTGGTCGTTGCGTGTCGGCTGCAGGCGACCGACCTGGCGCGCCAGGTCGGCCAGCGGTTCGATCGCGCGGCCCAGGCCCCACATCACCAGCAGCCCCAGCACCAGGATCAGGCCGATGGTGCCGCCTGCCACGGCCAGGGTGATCGCACCTTCGGCGCCTTCGAATCCGGAGAGGTCCAGTGCCAGCGCCATCGGGATGCCATCGATCTGGTCGCGCAGGACCACGCTGTTGACTCCAGCCACCATGCGGTCGTCGTGCAGGCCTGGTTCGAGTGCGGCGAGGTCTGAGGGCAGGGCGGGCAACCCCGGTAAGCCGAACATGCGCAGGGTTTCGGTGTCCTTCCAGAGATAGCGTGGGTTTTCCTCCGCGCGCTGGCCGTAATAGTCGAGCTCCGAACGCAACAGCGATTCCCACGCCAGGTGCTCAACCCGTTCGTGCACGATGTAGCCGCCAATCGTCACGGCCGCCGACAGCAGCACCGCATACAGGAACAGCCAGCGCAGGATGCGATGTCGCAGGCCGGTGTTAGGGTTCACGGTCCGGCTCCCGGGCGATGGCGGCGAGGCGGTAGCCCACCCGTGGCAACGTATGGATCAGCTTGACCGGGAACGGTCCGTCCACGCTGCGCCGCAATTCGTAGACATGCGAGCGCAGCATGTCGCCGTCCGGAGGTTCGTCGCCCCACAGCGCGTGCTCCAGGCGGCTGCGGGTCACGGCTGCGGGGCTGGCCTGCATCAGCACTTCCAGAAGTTTGCGGCAGGCCGGATACAGGTGCAGGGGCTGGCCGCCACGGCTTGCCTCCAGGGTGGCCAGGTCCAGGCGCAGGTCCTCCACCATGAGGACCCGGCTGCGCCCGCGCCCGGCGGCGCGCGCCAGCACCGCTTCCAGCCGCACTTCCAGTTCCGGCATGGCGAACGGTTTGGTCAGGTAATCGTCGGCGCCGGCGCGGAAACCGGAAATCTTGTCCGGAAGTTCGTCGCGAGCGGTGAGCATGATCACCGGCACGCCGCAGTCGTGCTGTTCGCGCAGGCGGCGCAGCACCTCGCGCCCGTCCATGCGCGGCAGCATCCAGTCCAGGATCATCGCGTCGTACGACTGGGTGGTCGCCAGGTGCAGTCCGGTGACGCCGTCCGGAGCCGCATCGAGCGCATGTCCTCGCGCTTCGAAATACTCGAACAGATTGGCGACCAGACTCTGGTTGTCTTCCACCACCAGCAGACGCATGCGGGTTCCTCGGTCGTTCCTGCGTCGACATGGTGACAGCCTCCGGGGATTAACGCAGCGCTAACCCAGTTCCCACGTTTCTCCGACGCAATACCTTCCACCCTTTGAACATGGTCCTTCCACAGCTGCTGCCGACGCGTTCAGACCTGCCCGCTGGCGCCGTCGCGGACACGGGCTGCGCGGAACCTGCGTGCAGCGTCGTGCCGAACGCGTCGATGCTCAAGCCCACCCCACGCATCTCCACGCCCACACCCTTGCTGGTGTCGCTGGTCGTGCCGGTGTTCAACGAACGCGACAACATCGCCCCACTGCTGAAGGAAATCACCCAGGTGCTGCGTGGACGCATTGCCTTTGAAGTGATCTACGTCGACGACGGATCGCAGGACGATGGCCTGGAAGTGCTGATTGCACTCAAGCCAACCTGTCCTGAGCTGCGCGTGCTGCATCACGTGGTACGCAGCGGCCAGAGCACGGCCATTCGCACTGGCGTAAAAGCCGCACGTGCACGCTGGGTGGCCACACTCGATGGCGACGGACAAAATGACCCGGGTGACCTGCCACGTCTGCTGGCCGAGCGCGACCGCGCCAGCGTCGATACCCGGCTGTTTGCCGGCTGGCGCGTACAGCGGCGCGATACCCTCAGCAAACGCTGGGCATCGCGCTGGGCCAATGCCATCCGCTCGCGCATGCTCGGCGACGCCACGCCCGATACCGGATGCGGGATCAAGCTGTTCGAGCGCGAGGCGTTCCTCGAGCTGCCGTATTTCGATCACATGCACCGCTACCTGCCGGCGCTGATGCAGCGGGCGGGCTTCAAGACGATGAGTATCCCCGTACACCACCGCGTGCGCAGCAGCGGCGTATCGAAATACGGAAATCTGCAACGTGCGCTGGTAGGCCTGCGCGACCTGCGCGGCGTCACCTGGCTGATCGACCGCAGCCAGCGCACCCCGGTGCAGGAACTCTAGCCATGCGGTGTGGCGCATGAACCAGGAACTGCTGTGGCTGGGATGGACCGGGCTGCACATGAGCCCGTGGAAGCTCATCGGCCTGACTGGCGCCATGCTGTTCGGCGCGCGCTGGGTGGTGCAGTTCCTCGCATCGCGGCGCGCGCGCAAGCCGGTGATACCGCGGCTGTTCTGGGTCATGAGCGTGCTCGGCAGCCTGATGACCCTGAGTTATTTCATCTTCTCCGCCAAGCAGGATGCGGTGGGTGTGGTGCAGAATCTCTTTCCCGCGTTCACCGCGCTCTACAGCCTGCGCCTGGATATCCGCCATCACGGGTTGCGCCGCGACAGGTCGCTGGCCTGATCCTGCCGATGCATCGCCTGCGGAGCCGTGATCCACGGGCCTGGCGTAGCGCCTTGCTGTTTCTGGCGATGTTGGTGAGCCTTGCGGCAGGGCTGGGGATGCGCGAGCCGTCGCCGCCGGACGAGCCGCGCTTCGCGCTCGCCGCGCGCGACATGGTCGATTCGGGGCAATGGCTGTTCCCGCATCGCGGGCGCGAGTTGTACGCGGAGAAACCACCTGTCTTCATGTGGCTGCAGGCCGCGGCCTACTGGACGCTTGGCGATCTGAAGCTGGCGTTCCTGTTGCCGTCGCTGCTCGCTGCATTCTTGACGTTGCTACTGACCTGGGACCTGGCGCGACGCCTGTGGAATCCTCGCGTGGCGCGCCATGCGGCGGTGGCGTTGTTCGTGTGCCTGCAGTTCGGCCTGCAGGCCAAGCGTGGACAGATCGACATGGTGCTGGTGGCCATGACCACGCTGTCGCTGTGGGCGCTGATGCGGCACCTCCTGCAGGGACCGCAATGGCGCATGTTCTGGCTGGGGATGTTCGCAGCGGGGCTTGGCACCGTGACCAAGGGTGTGGGCTTCCTGCCCGTGCTTGTGCTGGTGCCGTGGCTGTTTTTGCACTGGCAAGCGCAGCCGTGCGCCGGGTACATGCCGGCGGCCGCTGGGGATGGATGGCGATGGTCGGCGGGGTTGCTGGCATTCATCGCCGGCACCGGCGTGTGGCTGCTACCAATGCTCGTTGGCGTGGCCAGCAGCGGTGATCCTTCGCTGCAGCACTACGCAAGCGAACTGCTGCTCAGGCAAACCGGAAAGCGCTACGCCGATGCTTGGCATCATGTGCAGCCGGCCTGGTACTACCTGCAGGCGATGGCCACGCTGTGGCTGCCCGGCGTGCTGTTGTTGCCGTGGCTGCTGCCTGCGTGGTGGCGCCGCCTGCGCAGGGGAGATCCGCGCTTGTGGCTGCTGCTGGGATGGAGCGCCCTGGTACTGCTGTTCTTCAGTGCCAGCCCGGGCAAGCGCGAGGTCTATATTTTCCCGATGCTGCCGGTGCTATGCGTGGCGGCCGCGCCATTGCTGCCGGGGCTGCTCAGGCGCGCGGGGGTTCGCCGCACCCTGATGGGCTATCTGCTGGTGATCGCGCTGCTGGCATGCGCAGCTTCGCTGTCGGCGCTGGCCGGATGGAGTGGATGGGCGCACGAACTCGCGTCACAGCGCGGCATCCACCCGGCCGCCCTGCAGGCATTCCTGTTGTGGCTGTTCGGATTCGGCCTGGTCGCTCTGGTCATGATGATGTGGGCACAACTGCAGCGAGTCGGCTCCGCACTGGTGATCACTACCGCCGCATTGTGGACGGTGTACGGGGTGGGCCTGGCACCCGCCGTGGATGCGGACAGTTCGGCCAGCGCATTGATGCAACGCGTCGCGACACGCATTGGACCGGATGCCGAGCTGGGCATGGTCGCCTGGCGCGAGCAGAACCTGCTGCAGAGCGACCGCCCAGTGGCGGATTTTGGTTTCAAGCGTGATTGGCAGGCGCAGTGGACCGAAGCTGGCCCGTGGCTGGCGGCCGACCCTGGGCGGCGCTGGGTTTTCGTGCTGGACGAGGCGCTCAGCGCCTGTGTGAACGCGGACCGCGTCGTGGCCATCGGCCAGTCCAATCGCAAGCACTGGCTGCTGGTGCCAGGTGATGCATGGAACAACGGTTGCATGGTACCCGCAGCAGAAAGCGAAACCAGCGAAGGACCTTGAATCGTGGCTGAAGTCCTGCGCGGTTTTAACGCTACTCCAACCTCGCTCCAACCTTGCTCCGACAGCGCCTCTCCAATCATGACTCCACTTGCTTTCAGTCAGAGCCGATGAGACTTCCATTCACCCAGTTCTTCGACCGGATGGTCCCGGCAATCTGTGCAAATGCAATGGCCGGTGACAGTGCACGCGACGTGGGTATTTCCGCTTCCCGCATCGATCTCCCATCAGGTTTCAACCGCCAGCACCTGTGGATTCCGCTATCGATGGCAGCGCTGATGTCGGCGTTGCTGATGGGGCTGCACGGCGACCAGTGGTTGGCCGATCGCATCTATGCCTGGGAAGGCGGCGCCTGGTCACTGCGTTCCGGCTATCTCACCCAGGATGTGCTGCACGCCGCAGGTCGCCAGGCCAGCAAGAACCTGTGGTTCGCGCTGGCGCTGATGACGGCGTGCTCGTTCTTCATACCGCCGATCAAGTCATGGCGCATGCCACTTCTGTACCTGTTGCTGGCGACCGGGCTGTCGACGGCGGTGGTCGGCCTGCTCAAGCGCTTCACCGACATGGATTGCCCGTGGGATCTGTTGAGATACGGCGGCGAGCATGCCTACTACGGTCTGTTCAGCCCGCGGCCGGCCATGTTGGGCCACGCCAAATGCTTTCCGGCCGGCCACGCGAGCGCCGGCTATGCCTGGGTCGCGCTGTACTTTTTCTGCCTGCGCGTGCAACCGCGATGGCGCTGGTGGGGACTGGGGCTGGCTTTGGCCGTGGGGCTGGTCTTCGGGGTTGCCCAGCAACTTCGTGGCGCGCATTTCCTCTCGCACGACCTGTGGTCTTTGATGGCCTGCTGGCTTACGGCGCTGTGGCTTTACCTGCTGATGTTGCAGAGTGATACATCGGAAGAGGCCACGACATGAACGCGCTGGTGCTGCCTCCTGCGAAGATCGGCCAGTTTCGTGCCCGCGGTGTCTCGGCCTTCAACCTGAGGCCGGAACTCGGCAGCGAGACGCTGATCCTGCTGTGCAGCCTGTTCTTCTCGGTGTTCAGCAATGCCGCGTTCTGGCACAGCGCTGTTTCCGATCCTTTTCAACAGTGGCGGCTGGCGCTTTCGCTGTTCCTGCTGATTACCGCGCTGCATGCGTTCCTGATGGCGCTGGTGGTCAACCGCTGGACCGCGAAACCGGCGCTGACGGTCCTGCTGCTGGTCACGGCGCTCGCTGCGTACTACATGAGTCATTACGGTGTGTATCTGGATGCCGACATGCTGCGCAATGTGCTGCATACCGACCGCCGTGAATCGGCCGAACTGCTTTCCCTGAAAATGCTGACGCCCGTGGCGCTGACGATGCTGCCGGTCTTCCTGCTGTGGCGCGTGCAGCTGCGTCGCCGCCGCTGGCGGCGTGCCCTGGCCATTCGCAGCGCCTTTCTCGTGGCCATGGCGCTGCTCGCCGGCGGCGGCGCGCTGGTGTCGTTCCAGGAGATTGCATCGCTGATGCGTAACCATCGTGAAGTCCGCTACCTGGTCACGCCCGCCAACTACGTAGTGGCCTTGTCCAAGGTGCTGTTCGCATCACCGCCCGGACCCAGGCGGGCGCTGCTGCCCATTGGCATGGACGCGCGACAGGTTTCCCGCAACGTCAACAGCAAGCCGCGACTTCTGATGCTGGTGGTGGGCGAAACCGTGCGCGCGCAGAACTGGGGCCTGAACGGTTATGTGCGTCAGACCACGCCCGAGTTGTCCCAGGTCGATGGATTGATCAATTTCCCACTGATGAGCGCCTGCGGAACCAGCACCGAGGTGTCGTTGCCCTGCATGTTCTCGGTGTATGGCCGTCGCGGCTACAACGAAAAGAACATACGCCGCCATCAGTCGCTGCTGCATGTGCTGGATCACGCCGGCATCGCCACCGTGTGGCGCGACAATCAATCCGGCTGCAAGGGCGTCTGCGACGGCCTGCCCATGCAACCCCTGCAGGACGCCAGGGATGCCGAGCTGTGCAATGACAAGCGCTGCCTGGACGAGATCCTGATCAAGGACCTGTACGCGCAGCTTCCCCCGGCCACCGGTGATCGCGTGGTGGTGCTGCACCAGTTGGGCAACCACGGCCCAAGCTACTTCGAGCGCTACCCGCCGCAGTACGAGCGCTTCACGCCCGCTTGCGCCAACTCGGATCTGGGGCAGTGCAAGCCACAGGAAATCGTCAACGCCTACGACAACGCCCTGCTTTACACCGACCATTTCCTGGCCGAAACCATTCGCACGCTGCGATCCAGCGCCGATTACGACACCGCGATGATCTACGTCTCCGACCACGGGGAATCCCTGGGGGAGAAGGGTCTGTTCCTGCACGGCATGCCCTGGTCGATCGCCCCCAGGGAGCAGACGCACGTACCCATGGTGATGTGGTTCTCTCCGGGCTTCGCGCGAGCCAGCGGTCTGGATTCGACCTGCCTGAGGCGTCGCGCGTCCTTGCCGGCCAGTCACGACAACCTGTTCTCCTCCGTTCTGGGCCTGATGCAGGTGACGACCAGCGAATACCAGCCTGCCTACGACCTGTTCGAGAGTTGCCGCGAGCGACCCTGACCTGGCCAGCGGTACCGGGCGATTGCAGGACTCTCATCAGTCATCGAGACAAGGCGCAAAGATGTCCACGACAAGCAACGATGCGCTGAGCAAGGTTCCTGCGGTGACCCTGGGGTTCTGGATCATCAAGATCCTGGCCACGACCGTCGGCGAAACCGGTGGCGATGCCGTGTCGATGTCGATGGATCTTGGCTACCTGGTGAGTACGGGCATATTCCTCGTCGTTTTCGCGGCCGCCGTAGCCGCTCAGATGTCCGTCAGGAAATTCCACGCGACCTTGTACTGGATCACGATCATCGCATCGACCACCGTCGGCACCACCCTGGCCGACTTCGCGGACCGGTCACTCGGCATCGGCTATCTGGGCGGTTCAATCCTGCTGCTGGTACTGCTGATGTGTTCGCTTTACGTCTGGCACCGATCGCTTGGCTCGGTCGACGCAGGCTCCGTTTCAGGTCCGAAGCCTGAGCTGTTCTACTGGATGACCATCATGTTTTCACAGACACTGGGGACTGCGCTGGGCGACTGGACAGCCGACAGTGCCGGCCTTGGTTACGCCTGGGCGGCCTTGGTGTTTGCCGGCCTTTTGCTGCTGGTGGTGTTCGCTTACTTCTGGACGAAAGTCTCGCGTACGGCGCTTTTCTGGGCCGCCTTCATCCTGACCCGCCCGCTGGGCGCGGTGGTCGGTGATTTCATCGACAAGCCGATGATCAAGGGTGGTCTGGAGCTGAGTCGTTATTCGGCGACGGCCGCTTTGCTGGCTGTCATCGTCTTGCTGATCATGGTCATTCCCCAGCGCGCAGCTCGTTGAGCGCACTAGACCGGCCGGTCGGCCTGCACCTGACGCAGATATCGCGGGCGGCACAGTTGCGGATCTCAGCAATGTGCTGGCGCAAGAGGGTAGCTACGAAACACCAGCAAAACGATTCAACCAAACTGTTGTGTCGATCAGTTGAATCCACCGTCAGCGAAGGTCGGGGTCAGGGCTTCGACCGCAGGCGGGGCAGGGCCAGCCTGGGGCTGGACCGCACTCCCGGCGGCCGCCCTCTCGGCGAACTGCTGCACCCGGGGACTGTTGGGGAAGTGGTTCGCGTAGTCGAAAGACCCGTGCTCGATCTCCTTCTGGATCCGCTTGGCCAGGGCTTGAACCGGCTTGCGGTTCTCCGGGATGTCCTTGAGCGCCGTCTGCTCCCGGCAACGCGAGCCGCGAAAGACGAAATCCAGGTAGAGCGCCCCGGTCTCGGGCCGAGACCGGCTCTGGATGTCAACCATGGGCGACACCGCCGTTGGCCATCGGGATGCCGCAAGGCGGCTTCGACGAGGCGATACCGATGTCCCTCTGGATGGATTCCCAGATGAACAGCAGCTTCCTGCCGCCGAAGGGCTGATACCTCGTTGCACAAGACTGCGGATTGCGTTACCGGCGCCGCACGCCTACAATCGGCGACCCTTTTCCCACCAGATCGCGCGACCTTCAAGGTCGCCGGGAGCCCGCATGGCCCGTATCACCGTAGAAGATTGCCTGGAAGTCGTCGACAACCGTTTCGACCTGGTCATGATGGCGGCCAAGCGTGCCCGCCAGCTCGCCAACGGCGTCGAGTCCACGCTGGACAACGTGGAGGCCGGCGACAAGCCAACGGTCATGGCGCTGCGCGAGATCGCGGCGCGCAAGATCGACAACGCCCTGATCGACCGTGTCGAAAAGTCCGAGCGCGAGCGCGCCGAGCGCGAAGCGATGGAGTGGGCCGCTGCCGAAGTGGTCGCCGACGACGACCTGTCCAAGGGCGACGACTGATCGCGCCTACGCGTCGATGAGTTATTGCAACAGCCCGCCCCGAGCGGGCTGTTTGCGTATTGGGCGTCGGGTTCTTCCGAGGGTGCCGACAGCCTCCACGGAAACGGGCCATCTTGTTTGCCCTCGACTTGTTTGCCGTGGACCAGCCGCTGGCATACGCTGGCGGCATGACCTCCCCCCGTCCCTCCGACGCCGCGAAATCGCCGCGTGCACCTGCTGCCGATGCGCCCGATTACGTGCGCCAGCTCGAGCAGGCGGCCTGCTACCTGCCGGCCGAGCAGCTGCCCCTGCTGCGGCGCGCCTGGGAAGTGGGCGCCGCCGCGCACGTGGGCCAGACGCGGCGTTCGGGAGAGGAGTACATCACCCACCCGATTGCGGTTGCCCGGGTACTGGCGGAGCTGGGGCTGGATGTCGAGACGCTGATCGCGGCGATCCTGCACGATACGATCGAGGACACGCCGCTGACCCACGCGGAGATCGCCGAAGAGTTCGGCGAATCGGTCGCCGAACTGGTCGACGGCGTGACCAAGCTGGACAGGCTGCACTTCCGCGATCGCCAGGAAGCGGCGGCCGAAAGCTTCCGCAAGATGTTGCTGGCGATGTCGCGCGACCTGCGCGTGATCATGATCAAGCTCGCCGATCGCCTGCACAACATGCGCACCCTCGGCGCGCAGGGCAGCGAGGCGCGTCGGCGCATCGCCAAGGAAACGCTGGACATCTACGCGCCCATCGCCCAGCGCCTGGGCATGAACCTGGTGAAGTCCGAGCTGCAGGACCTCGGCTTCCGCGCACTTTATCCCTGGCGCCACGCGATCATCGACAAGCACATCCGCAGCCAGCCGGTGGTGCGGCGCGAGTCGATGGCGCAGATCGAGGCGCATCTGTCGCAACGCCTGACCAAGGAGGGGCTGAAGCACCGCCTGGTCAGCCGCATCAAGACGCCCTGGAGCATCTACAACAAGATGCTCACCGAGGGTAAGAGCTTCGACCAGGTGATGGACGTATTCGGCTTCCGCGCCGTGGTGGAAAGCGTGCCGCTGTGCTACCAGGCGCTGGGCGCGGCGCATGCGCAATACAAGCCGCTCGACTCGCGTTTCCGCGACTTCATCGCCATTCCAAAGGCCAACGGCTACCAGTCGCTGCACACCGTACTGTTCGGTCCCTACGGCTCGCCCATCGAGGTGCAGATCCGCACCCAGGAGATGGATCTGATCGCCGAGCGCGGCATCGCCGCGCACTGGACCTACAAATATGGCGCGGACACCCCCAACAGCGCGCAGAGCCGCGCCCACGCGTGGATCGTCGAGCTGATCGAGAACCAGCGTGCCGCCGGTTCGTCGCTGGAGTTCCTGGACAACGTCAAGGTCGACCTGTTCCCGGACGAGGTCTACCTGTTCACCCCCAAGGGCAAGATCCTCTCGCTGCCGCGCAACTCCACCGCGCTCGACTTCGCCTATGCGGTGCACACCGACGTCGGCAACCAGGCCGTGGCCTCGCGGGTCGACCGCAAGCTGGTGCCGCTGCGCACGCGGCTGGCCAGCGGCGAGAGCGTGGAGATCATCACCGCCAAGTCGGCCGCCCCCAAGCCGCAATGGCTGGAGTTCGTGGTCACCAGCAAAGCGCGTACCGCGATTCGCCACCAGCTCAAGCAGCTCGAGCACGAGGACGCGGTGCAGCTAGGCCATCGCATGCTCGACCGCGCGCTCGAAGAGCTGGACAGCTCGCTGGAGCGCCTGCCGCAGCAGCGCCTGGATGCCTTCCTGTCCGAGCACCGCTACCCGCGCCTGGAGGCGCTGCTGGCCGACGTGGCACTGGGCAACTGGATGCCTGCCCAGGCCGCGCAGGCGCTGACGGCGTATGCGGAACTGCGCAGTGGCAGCCAGTCGCGCCATTCGCAGGAAAAGATCCTGATCAACGGCACCGAGCGCGGCGTGGTCAGCTTCGCCAACTGCTGCCAGCCGCTTCCCGGCGACGAGATCATGGGCCACCACACCGCCGGCAAGGGCATCGTGGTGCACCGGCTGGACTGCCCCAACGTGGCCGAGTTCCGCAAGTCGCCCGAACGCTGGATCCCGATCGACTGGGACCAGGCCGTGACCGGCGACTACGACGCCGCGTTGCTGATCGACGTGGAGAACCGCACCGGCGTACTCGCCCAGGTGGCGGCGGCGGTGGCGCAGGCGAAGTCGAACATCGATCGCGTCGAATACCTGGAGCGCGACATCAACGCCGCGGTCCTGCGCTTCTCCATCCAGGTGCGCGACCGCAACCACCTGGCCGAAGTCATGCGCCGGCTGCGTCGGCTGGGCGTGGTGCACGGGGTCCGGCGGCAGTAGCGGACGCCGCCCCGGGGTCTTCGCGGCGCGCGCGCGGCTGTCGCTACAATCGTTGCCCCAACTGCGATACGTGCGAACGCCATGGCCCGCCAGATCATCCACACCGACCACGCCCCCGCCGCCATCGGCCCGTATTCGCAGGCCGTACGCGTCGGCGATACGGTCTACTTTTCCGGCCAGATCCCGCTGGATCCGGCTACCGGAGCGCTGGTCGATGGTGATTTCGAAGTACAGGTGCGCCGTGCCTTCGACAACCTGCAGGCCGTCGCGGTCGCCGCTGGCGGCTCGCTGGACAGGATGGTGCGGCTGGGCCTGTACCTCGTCGACCTGGGGCAGTTCGCCGCGGTCAACGAGGTGATGCAGGGCTATTTCTCAGCGCCGTACCCGGCCCGATCGACGGTGCAGGTGTCGGCCCTGCCGAAGGGCGCGGTGTTCGAAGTCGATGCGGTGATGCTGCTCGATTAGATCGGTGCGCTGGGGAGGCCGCGTCGTCGTGACGGGTCTTCGCCCGCCATTCCGACCCCGACGCGCGGCGAATCCCGACTGGCTTTAGCGTGGGCCGCTGGGCATCCTAGGGCGATGCGCTCCGCCACCCGCAGCACCGAACCCGCCTTCAACCTGCCCATCGCCCGGAACATCGCCGGGGTGGGGCCGAAGGTTGCGGAGAAGCTGGCCGCACGTGGACTGCTCAGCGTGCAGGACCTGTGGCTGCACCTGCCGTTGCGCTACGAGGACCGTACCCGGCTGACTCCGATCCGCGACCTGCAGCCTGGCGTTCCCGCGCAGGTGGAGGGCAGGGTCGAAGCGGTCGAGCGCGGCTTCCGCTACCGCCCCTTGCTGCGGGTCGCCATCGGCGACGACTCGCGGGCAACGCTGGTGCTGCGCTTCTTTCACTTCCGCGCCGCGCAGGTCGCGCAGTTCGTGCCCGGCTGCCGCGTGCGCTGTTTCGGGACCCCAAAGCCGGGTCAGAACGGCCTGGAGATCGTGCATCCGAGCTACCGCGTGATCGATGAGGGGGAGGAGGGTTTACTGAACGATGCCCTCGACCCGGTGTATCCCACGGTAGAGGGCGTCGGCCCCGCTTCGATGCGCAAGCTGATCCTGCAGGCGCTCGAGCGCCTGCCCGACGATGCGTCTCTGGAACTGCTGCCCTCGGGATTGCTGCAGGAGCTGGGCCTGCCTTCGATGCGGCAAGCCCTGCTGGGCATGCATCGACCACCGCGCGACGCCAACCTTGCCGAACTGGCGGCAGGCCTGCACCCGGCCCAGCGGCGACTGGCGCTCGAGGAGTTGCTGGCGCACAACCTGAGCCTGCGCCGGCAGCGAATCGCCCTGCAGCGGCACTGTGCTCCGGCACTCAATCGTGGAGAGACGTTGGCCAACGCGCTGCAGGCGAGCCTGCCGTTCAGGCTCACCGCAGCCCAGCAGCGCGTGTATGCGCAGATCCGCGATGACCTGGCGCAGCCGGTGCCGATGCTGCGGCTGGTGCAGGGCGACGTGGGCAGCGGCAAGACCGTGGTCGCGGCGATGGCGGCCATGGTCGCGGTGGAGTCAGGACGCCAGGTCGCGCTTGCCGCGCCCACCGAGCTGTTGGCCGAACAGCATCTGGTGAACCTGCGAGGCTGGCTCGAGCCCTTGGGAGTGCGTGTCGCCTGGCTGGCGGGCAAGGTCACCGGCAAGGCGCGCGCTGCCGTGCTTGCCGAAGTCGCTTCCGGCCATGCACAAGTCGTAGTGGGCACCCACGCGCTGATGCAGGAGGCGGTTTCGTTCCACGATCTGGGGCTGGCCATCGTCGACGAACAGCACCGGTTCGGCGTGCACCAGCGCCTGGCGTTGCGCGACAAGGGCGCGTCCGGTGGCGTGGTCCCGCACCAGCTGATCATGACCGCCACGCCGATTCCCCGAACCCTGGCCATGGCCGTCTATGCCGACCTCGACGTCTCCTCCATCGACGAGCTGCCGCCTGGGCGCACCCCGGTGCAGACGGTCGCGCTGAGCGGCGAACGCCGTCCCGAACTGGTGGAGCGGATTCGCGCGGCCTGTGCCGAGGGACGCCAGGCCTACTGGGTGTGCACCCTCATCGATGACTCCGACGAGGTCGTGGCGCAGGCTGCGCAGGGCACCTTCGAAGCGCTTTCGGCCCAGTTGCCCGAACTCAGCCTGGGCCTGGTCCACGGCCGCATGAAGCCGGCGGAGAAGCAGGCGGTGATGCGCGCGTTCAAGGCAGGCGATCTGGACCTGCTGGTGGCAACGACGGTCATAGAAGTCGGGGTGGACGTCGCCAACGCCTCGCTGATGATTGTGGAGAACGCCGAGCGGCTGGGACTGGCCCAGTTGCACCAGCTGCGCGGTCGGGTCGGGCGCGGGGCGACGGCGTCCAATTGTGTCCTGCTGTACCAGGCACCCCTGTCTTCAATGGCCAGGCAGCGCCTGGCCACCATGCGCGAGACCAGCGACGGATTCGTCATCGCGGAAAAGGATCTGGAGCTGCGCGGGCCTGGCGAACTGCTCGGCACCCGGCAGACTGGCCTTGCGACGTTCCGCGTCGCCGACCTGGCGCGCGACGCCGCCTTGCTGCCGCAGGTGCGCGACCTGGCGGACCACCTGCTGGCGCAGTCACCCGACGTGGCCGACAGGATCATCGCGCGCTGGGTGGGCGGGGCCGCGCGCTACGCAGCGGCATGAAGGATGCGTGGTTGCGGGCCGAGGAACGCGGTGGCGGCCCGGGCCGTTCTTCCATGCCGGGAGCGTCAGTCGAGTGAGGAGATGCGCTGCGCTTTCCCAAGAGGGTCCTGGATGCGAGACTCGCATGTTGAGCCTGGAGCAGACTGCATGAGCCACGACACCATTCCGCTGCTGATCGACACCGACCCCGGCGTCGACGATGCGCTGGCCCTGCTGATGGCTTTCAACGATGACCGGCATCGCATCGTCGGCTTGACCGTGGCGGCCGGTAACGTCGGGCTGACCCATACGGTTGGCAACGCGCTGAAGCTGTGCGAAGTGGCGGGACGCAGCGACATCCCGGTGTTCGCCGGGTGCGCCGAGCCACTGCTCCACGCCTCGGTCGATGCAGCGCACGTCCACGGTGCAGACGGCTTCGGTGACATCGGCTTCGCACCTGCGGCAAAGCAGGCGCAGGCCGAACACGCCGCCATCGCCATCCTGCGCCTTTCGTATGAACATGCCGGCGAACTGTTGCTGGTCGCGCTTGGTCCGCTGACCAATCTCGCGCTGGCGCTGAAGCTCGACCCGTCGTTGCCCGCGCGGATCAAGCGGCTGGTGATCATGGGCGGCGCCGTCAGCTCCCATGGCAACATCACCGCCGCAGCCGAGTTCAACATCGGCTTCGACCCGGAGGCGGCGCACATCGTCTTCGAGGCCTTCCCGAAGATGGACCTCGCCGACTGGGAGGCGGTGATCGGGCACGGGTTCCTGCATGAGGCAGCCGAGCAGTGGCTGCGTGCGGATTCCCCGCGCGCGCGGTTCTACGAGGAGATCTCGCGCCAGACCCGACTGTGGTCGGCGGACCGGCGCGGCGACCAGTGGCACTCCGCCGATGCGCTGGCCATGGCTTTCGCACTGCAGCCCCAGGCAGCGCAGACGGTCCTCGAGCGGCCCGTGGCGGTGGAGCTGGCCGGGACCCTGACGCGCGGCGCCACCATCGTGGACTGGAACCGCCAGCACGGGCGGCCGGACAATGCGCGGATCCTGATGCGCTACGACCAGCAGCATTTCGAGCGACTTATCGAGGAGGCCCTGGCTGCCCGGTAGAACCCCTTGCGTCGGGAATGAGGAGCAGGCTAAAATGCCGTTCTTCACTCCCAGATTCGGTGCCCGCCATGAAGGCCGACATCCACCCGCAGTACCGCGACGTCGTCTTCCAAGACGTCACTTCCGATTTCAAGATCCTCACTCGCTCCACCCTTGCCAGCAAGGAAACGGTGAAGTGGGAGGATGGCAACGAGTATCCGCTGATCAAGGTGGAAGTCTCGTCGGCCTCGCATCCGTTCTACACCGGCCAGCACAAGGTGATGGATACGGGTGGGCGCATCGACAAGTTCCAGAGGCGCTACCAGCAGAAGTAATGCTGGCCCCGCCAGGATTGCCCGACGGCCGCGCCTTGCGCGGCCGTTTGCTTTTCCGAGGCGCCGCGCAAGCGGCGGCCGTCCGCTGGCCGCAGGTGACGGCGCGTGGAGCCGCGGCTCCAAAACCCGTGTGCGATAATTCATGCGTTCCGCGGGCCGACCGTGGACTTCCGTCCCGCGTCCGGCATGGCCGAACGCAACCCCCATGAAGGAGCGCACTGTGTCCGATCTCGACCAGGTCACGCTGAACGCCGGCGACACGTCGGTCGATCTGCCCGTATTGAAGCCGACCCTGGGCAACGATTGCGTCGACATTTCCCGCCTGACCAAGGAAACGGGTCTCTTCACCTACGACTCGGGCTACACCGCCACCGCCAGCTGCAAGTCCGCCGTGACCTACATCGACGGCGACGAGGGCGTGCTGCTGTATCGCGGCTATCCGATCGAGCAGCTCGCCAAGAAATCCAGCTTCCTGGAAGTCGCATTCCTGCTGATGAACGGAGAGCTTCCGACGGCGGATGAATTCGCGAAGTTCGACCACGAGGTCGCGCATCACACGATGATGCACGAGGCGTTCAAGAACTTCCTCGGCGGCTTCCGCCACGATGCGCATCCCATGGCGATGATGGTGGGCATGGTCGGTTCGATGGCCGCGTTCTACCACAACACCCTGGACCTGGAAGACCCCGAGCAGCGTCGCCTCGCCGCGATCCGCCTGATCGCCAAGGTGCCGACCATCGCGGCGGCCTGCTACCGCTATTCAATTGGCTGGCCGGTACGCTTCCCGCGCAACAACCACGCCTACGTCGATCGTTTCCTGCACATGATGTTCGAAGTGCCGAGCGAGCCGCTGGAGCTCAATCCGGTGGCGGCCAAGGCGCTGGACCTGCTGTTCATCCTGCATGCGGACCACGAACAGAACGCCTCGACCTCGACCGTGCGCATGGTCGGCTCCACCGGCGCCAACCCCTATGCCTGCGTGGCCGCTGGCGTGGCCGCGCTGTGGGGACCCGCGCATGGCGGCGCCAACGAAGCGGTTCTGAAGATGCTGGGCGAAATCGGCAGGCCCGAAAACGTGAGCGCGGCCGTGGACAAGGCCAAGGACAAGGAATCGGGCTTCCGCCTCATGGGCTTCGGCCACCGCGTCTACAAGAACTTCGATCCGCGGGCCAAGATCATCCGCGAGATGACCCACGAGGTGCTGGCCGAGCTGGGCATCAACGACCCGATGCTCGAGGTCGCCCTGCGGCTGGAAGAGGCGGCGCTCAAGGACGACTACTTCGTGCAGCGCAAGCTGTACCCGAACGTGGATTTCTATTCGGGCATCATCTACAAGGCGCTCAACATCCCCACGGAGATGTTCACCGTGATGTTTGCGATCGCCCGTACTGCCGGCTGGGTCGCCCACTGGCTCGAGCAGCAGGTCGATCCGGAAGCCAGGATTGGTCGCCCGCGCCAGATCTACACCGGTTACGACCGGCGCGACTACAAGGATCCGGCAGACCGCTGAGGGTCGATCCGGGCCGCAGGACAAAAGCCCCGCATGCGGGGCTTCTGTCTGGTCCGCATTCAACGCAGGCGATGAGTGGTGTCGGCTTCGTGGCCCGCCATTTCATCCTGGGCCACCAGCTCCCGCACCTGCGCCAGCGAGGCCCGCCTCATCGGCCGCTCATCCACGACCGACAGGGGTGCCTGGCGCAGCGCGTCATGAGGCAGGACTGCCACGTCGATGAGCAGGTCTTCGGCCGTGAACACCCAGGCAGAAACCTCCAGCTCGCGTTCCCGATCGAGGCGGACGCGGCGACTGCAACGATCTGCGGGGACCCTCTGGTCCTGCAGCCACCTGTCGACGGAGTCCACGTCATCGCTGTGCAGATGCAGCTGCACCGGCGAGTTGGCGTCCGCCGTGCCTTCCAGGACCGGTCCCACCAGCCGCGGATGGAAAGCGGCAAAGAACTCCAGGGCATGCAGCGCGGCCTGACGCCGGACCGCGAGGGCAACGTGGTGGGCTTCACCGACGAACAGGCGCTGGTACTGGCGCAGCGCATCCTCGATTTCGCGATTGCGGGGCAACGAGGCATCGTCGTGGATGCCCAGCCGCTCGGCCGCCTTGCGCTTGGCCTGGTGGTAGTCGCGGATCCCGCCTTCGGCCATCAGCCGTGCCGCTTCGTGCGCCAGGCGCTGGCGGCGTTCGCGCGTGCGGGTCTGTGAATGCTGGCGGGCGTGATGCATGGCGACACCTCGACATCTGCACGTTGCCCGACTCTAGCCGATCGGCGGTGACGCGAACAGGCCGCCGAGCGACGCCGCTTGGCTGCCATGACGTCAGAAGATATCGAACGCTTCCTCGTCGGCGGTGGCGTCGTCGCTGCCGAAGTCGGCGTAGGTCTGCATCCGGTCCAGGTCCTCGACCTTGACGTACTCGGCCACGCCACCGTTGGGCTCGGTCGAGATTCGCCCCGAATTGTTCACGTACACCTGGGTCATCCCCTGGGGCGGGTCGTTGCTCGCCACCGGTCGCCCCTTCAGCGCTTCACGCATGAAGTCGATCCAGATCGGAAGCGCGGCACGACCGCCATATTCACCCTTCCCGAGGCTGCGGAAATCATCGCGTCCCACCCAGACGACAGTGGCGAGGTTGGCCCCAAAGCCTCCGAACCAGGCGTCGCGGTAGTCGTTTGTCGATCCGGTCTTGCCGCCGACGTCCTCGCGCTCCAGCACTTTGGCTGCGGTTCCGGTGCCACGCTGCACGACGTCGCGCATCATCGAGACCATCTGATAGGCCGTGCGCTCATCGATGGCCCGCGGAGCGACTGCAGCGTCGGGATCGACAGGAACTTCCGGCTCTTGCCTGACCTCTGGCGACGGTTTCGCCGCTGCGGGTGCGGAAGGACCCGCAGCGGGGCCGAGGTTGAAGCCATCCACCACGTTGCCTGTCCGGGCTGTCGCTGCCACTCCCGGGCGTCCGCACGTACGGCATGCCGTTGCCGGGTTCTCCTTGAAGATCACGTTGCCATCGCGGTCCTTCACCTCGTCGATGAGCCACGGCGTGACCCGCGAGCCGCCGTTGACGAACACTGCATAGCCGCGCGCCACCGAAAGCGGGGTCAACGATGCCGTTCCCAGCGACATCGAGAGGTTGGGCGGCAGCTCCGCCTCGTCAAACCCGAACTGGCTGATGTACTTGCGTGCGAAATCCACCCCGATGCCATCGAGCAGGCGCACCGAGACCAGGTTCTTGGACCGCACCAGCGCTTCGCGCAGTCGCATGGGGCCTGAGAATCCACCACCGTCGTTCTGCGGGCGCCACATTCGACCACGCCGGTCGCGGAACACCACTGGCGCGTCGAGCACGATCGACCCGGGGTTGAATCCTCGCTCGAATGCAGCCGCGTAGACGAACGGCTTGAAGCTGGAACCCGGCTGGCGCCGCGCCTGGGTGGCGCGATTGAACTTGTTTCCGGCGAAGCTGTAGCCGCCGATCATGGCCTTGATCGAACCGTTATAGGCATCGAGCGATACCAGCGCAGCCTGACCGCGCGGCAGCTGGTCGACCTCGTATTCGGTCGCCTCATCGCCTTCCTTGGGCGCAACCAGCTTGACCCGCACCAGGTCGCCCCGCTCGAACAGCTTGGCCGGGCTGCGCCCGGTCCACTTGCTCGCGCCCGGCGCCAGCTCGATCACGCTGGCGTCGGCCATCACCACTTGGGCACCGCCGTCTTTCCCGGTTCGGGCGACAACCCCGGGAACGAGCCCGTTTTGCGCCGGGATTCCCTCGAGGTGCGACGACAGCGCTTTTGCGTCCGCATCGGCTTCGACTTCGAAATGCTGCTCCACCCCCTGCCAGCCATGCCGGTGGTCGTACACGCGCAGCCCTTCGCGAACGGCGACATCTGCCGCGAGCTGCATGGCAGGATCGATCGTGGTGGTGACGTGGTAGCCCTTGGTCAGGACGTCGCCGCCGAAGCGCGCGATCATCTCCTGGCGGACCATTTCGGCCACGTAGGGCGCATAGACTTCGACGGGGCGCTCATGCGGCTCCGCATGCATCGGCTCGGCTTTGCCCAGGGCGGCCTGTGCCGGGGTCAGGTAGCGCTCTTCGACCATCCGATCGAGCACATAGTCGCGCCGCTCACGGTTGCGCGCCGGATTGCTGATCGGATTACCGCTAGACGGGAACTTGGGTGTGCTCGCCAGCGTGGCTGTCTCGGCGAGCGTCAATTCGTCGAGCTGCTTCCCGTAGTAGTACTCGGCCGCTGCGCCTACGCCATAGGCGCGGTTTCCGAAGAAGCTCTTGTTCAAGTACAGCTCAAGGATCTCGTCCTTGGTCAGCATCTTCTCGATCTTCATCGCCAGCAGCATCTCGGCCAGCTTGCGCGTGTAGCTGTATTCGGAGCTCAGGAAGAACTGGCGCGCCACCTGCTGGGTAATGGTGCTGCCGCCGGGGACGCGGCTGTCGCTGGTCGTGCTCAGCAGCCAGATCGCACGGGCCACCCCCTTGTAGTCCACACCGCCATGGTCGTAGAAGCGACTGTCCTCGACCGCGATGAAGGCCTGCTTCACCAGTGCCGGCACCTCTTCGATCGTCACCGGGTAACGCCGGGTTTCACCGAAGAGGCCAATAAGCCGTCCATCGCTCGCGTGTACGTAGAGCGGCTCCTGGAGTTCCACATCCCGCAGGGACTGGATGTCCGGGAGCTTGGAGGAGACCACGTAATAGAGGCTGCCCAGAATGACAACGCCCACCAGCGACAGGGCGACAAAGGCAACAATCGCCCAGCGCAAGAGGCGGCGAAAACGGGACATCGAGGCAGATTCCGATTGCAGAACGAGTGGCGCCGCAGTATAGATGACTCAGGGTACGCGCCGAAATGTTCAGCGGGAAAAAGTTACTCGGCGGATATCCTTAATAAACCGTGACAAGCAGCACAGGCTGTTGATCGGCTATGGCAAGTGGTGAAAACTTCGTTATTAATGTGCGCCGGGGCCGCTTCACTTCAGGGCTTGTCGTAAGGGGAGATACCGTGGGGCTTATACCTAGGAGCCAGTCGCCGCTGATAGGCGTCGATATCAGTTCGACTGCGGTGAAGCTGATTCAGCTTTCTCGCGTCGGCAACCGCTTCCGCGTGGACCATTACGCCGTGGAGCCCCTGCCGCCCAATGCGGTGGTCGAGAAGAACATCGTGGAGGTCGAGGCCGTCGGCGAAGCAATCCGCCGCGCCATGACGCGGGCGGGCAGCAAGGCGCTCCATGCCGCGGCGGCGGTGGCTGGATCCGCGGTGATCACCAAGATCATCCCGATGCCCGGCGATCTGGATGAGAGTGACCTCGAAGCCCAGGTGGAGCTCGAGGCGGTCAACTACATCCCCTACCCGATCGAGGAAGTGAACCTCGATTTCGAGGTGCTGGGTCCGATGCCCAACAACACCGAAATGGTCCAGGTCCTCCTGGCCGCGTCGCGCTTGGAGAATGTCGAGCTGCGCCAGTCAGCGCTCGAACTGGGCGGCCTGGTCGCCAAGGTCATGGACGTCGAAGCCTTTGCGATCGAAAACGCCTTCGCCCTGCTGTCCAGCGAGCTACAGATCCCGCACGACGGGGTGGTGGCGCTGTTGGACATCGGCGCGACGATGACAACACTCAATGTGCTGCGCACCGGGCGTAGCCTCTACAGCCGCGAACAGGTCTTTGGTGGCAAGCAGCTCACCGAAGAGGTCATGCGCCGCTACGGCCTGAGCTACCAGGAAGCGGGCATGGCCAAGCGCCAGGGTGGCCTGCCGGAAAGCTACGAGGTCGAAGTCCTGGAGCCATTCAAGGAAGCGACCGTGCAGCAGATCAGCCGCCTCCTGCAGTTCTTCTATGCCGGCAGCGAATTCAACCGCGTCGACCAGATCTTGCTTGCAGGCGGCTGCGCCGCGCTTGCCGGACTGCCGGAAATGGTGGAGGAACAGCTGGGTGTTCCCACCGTGGTCGCGAACCCACTCGCGCAAATGACCTTGGGGCCACGGGTCCAGGCGCATGCGCTGGCACGGGACGCCCCGGCATTGATGATTGCGACCGGCCTTGCCCTTAGGAGCTTCGACTAATGGCAAAGATCAACCTGCTTCCGTGGCGCGCCGAGCGCCGCGCCCAGCGCCAGAAAGAGTTCTACGCAATGCTGGGTCTGGCCGCCGCCGCCGGAGTGTTGTTTTCGTTTGCCATCTGGTTCCACTACAGCCAGCAGATCAGCGGCCAGAACGTGCGCAACCAGTACCTGCAGGCGGAGATTGCCAAGGTTGAGCAGCAGATCGTGCAGATCGAGGCCCTGGACAAACAGAAAGATCGCCTGCTCGCCCGCAAGAAGGTCATCGAACAGCTTCAGGCCAACCGCTCGCAGATGGTCCATCTGTTTGACTCGCTGGTGCGCACCATTCCCGACGGTGTCGCCCTGGCGAACATCAAGCAGGAGGGCGACATCCTGACTCTCGAGGGCCGCTCCCAGTCCAACGCGCGAGTCAGCACGTACATGCGCAACCTGGAAGGCTCGGGCTGGATGACCAATCCTGACCTCTCGATCATCGAGGCCAAGAAGCAGGAAACTGGCGCTGCTGCCGTCAGCTCCAGCGACAGCCGCGCCTTGCCCTATGTCTTCACGCTCAAGGTGAAGCTCGCAAACCCCAGCGCCACCGATGAGAAGACGGGACTGCCGATGTCGACGGCTCCGGTCGCGGCGGAACAGCCGGTCGAACCGGCGACTATTACTGGTATGAATTCGACGCCGGCTGCCGAGACGGCGACCCCCGCCGCCACGGCGCCACCTGACGGCCAGGCGCCGCTCACCGAACCAGCTGCGCCTGCGACCGAAGGGAGCCCGGAGTCATGAGCCAGAAGAAAAAGATCAAGATCAGCGAACTCGATTTCAACAACATCGGCCACTGGCCCCAGAACGCCAAGATCGGCTTCTGCGTGCTGCTGAGCCTGATGATCATGATCCTGGCGTATTTCCTGCTCATCAAGGGAAAAACCGAGGAGCTTGAGGGTCTGGAGGCGCAGGAAAGGACGCTGCGCAGCGATTTCGAGGAGAAGTCGGGGCGTGCGTCGAATCTGGAGCCGCTCAAGCAGCAACTGACTCAAATGGAGCAGGTGCTGCAGCAGATGCTGCGCCAGCTGCCGAGCAAGATGGAGATGCCCGACCTGATCGTGGATATTTCGCAGACCGCACTGTCGAGTGGCCTGTCCAACGAGTTGTTCCAGCCCGGTCCCGAGACGCCGAAGGAGTTCTACGCAGAAAAGCCGATCGCGCTCCGGATGGTAGGCAGCTACCACCAGTTCGGTGCCTTCGTCAGCGGCGTGGCATCGTTGCCGCGCGTGGTGATCCTGACCATGCACGACATCTCGCTGAAGCCGCGCGACGGCAAGGGCGGGATCACCAGTAACAGCGCGCTCGAGTTGTCCGGCACGGTAAAGACCTACCGGTACCTCGACGAGGAAGAAACCGCCGCCCAGGAACAAAAGGCGGCACAGGAAGCAGCTGCCGCCGGCGGAGCACCTGTGCCTGCTGACGTTGCCAACGCAGGCGGTGGCCAATGATTTCGCTTATCCCCCGAATGCAGATCGTGCCGGTCGCGCGGAACGTCGCACTCATGGCGTCGCTGGTGTTGATTGCCGGCTGCGCCCGCGGGATCACCAGTTCGCCTGGCGAAGCCCCGAATCTTGAAAGCTGGACAGCGGAGATCCGCGCGCGTCCTGCGCCGCCGCTGGAGCCGCCGCCGGTCATGCAGCAGTTCGAAACCGTTGAATATGCGGCGCAGAACATGCGCGATCCCTTCAGCGATGCCTGGACCAATACGGATATCGGTGGCACGCGCCCGGATGCCAACCGTCGCAAGGAAACGCTCGAGCAGTACCCACTGGACAGCCTGGACATGGTCGGCACGATCGGCGGTGGCTCGAGCTTGATCGCACTGGTGATGGCGCCCGACAAGGTGACCCATCGGGTCCGGCCTGGCGCCTACCTGGGGCAGAGCGATGGCCGCATCACCGACGTTCGCGAAGACAGAATAGAACTGATAGAACTTGTGCCGGATGGTGCGGGCGGCTGGCTGGAACGGCCGGCGGCAATTGCGCTTGAAGATCAATGATTAGGGGATACACGATGACCGCTTCGAACGCTCACAGCCTGACGTCCAGCCGGCGCCTGGCCGCCATTCGCTTCTGCACGCTTGGACTTGCGGCGGGATTGCTGGCCAATGCAGGCACCGCCCCCGCCGTTGCCGCCGAGCCTGTGGTTGCGCCGGCCACCGGCGCCGATGGCACGCTGCGCGGAGACATCGAGATCTCCAGCATCGACTTCAAGCGCGGTACCGACGGGGCAGGCAAGCTGATCCTGCGCTTCAGTAGAGCTGGCGCGATGCCCGACCTGCGCAACCGGGGCAATTCGGTCATCGTGGACGTCGGCAACGCTGCGCTGCCGGCCGCGCTGCAGCGTCCCCTCAACGTCATTGATTTCGCGACACCCGTTCAGCGGGTCGAGGCCAGGAGCGCCGGCAAGGGCTCGCAACTGGTGCTGAGCACGGTGGGCGCCTTCGACTCGATGGCGTACCAGACGGGCAACGAGTACATCGTCGAGATTTCGCCGAAGGCCGACGTGCGTGCAGTGGGTGGCAGCACAGCGGGCGCAATTGCAGCAACTGGACAACTGATCTCGAGCGAGCCGCGGCCCTACAGCGGTCGCCCCGTCACGTTCAATTTCCAGGACGTGCCGGTTCGCACCGTCCTGCAGCTGATTGCCGAAGAGTCCAACCTCAACATCGTGGCTTCCGACACGGTCCAGGGCAACGTCACGCTGCGACTGGTGAACGTGCCCTGGGACCAGGCGCTGGACATCGTGCTGCGGGCCAAGGGCCTGGACAAGCGGCGCGATGGCGGCGTGGTCTGGGTGGCGCCGCAGCCGGAGCTGGCCAAGTTCGAGCAGGACAAGGAAGACGCGCGCATCGCACTCAACAACCGCGAAGAGCTGATCACTGACTACGTCCAGATCAATTACCACAATGCTGCGGCGATCTTCAAGGCGCTGACTGAAGCCAAGGGGATTGGCAGCGGTGGCGGTGGTGGCGGCGGTGGCGGTGGCGCCGATCAGGAGAACGGTTTTCTTTCTCCCCGTGGTCGCATCGTCGCAGACGACCGCACCAACACACTGATGATCAGCGACATTCCCAAGAAAGTTGCGCAGATGCGCGAGCTGATCGACGTGATCGACCGGCCGGTGGATCAGGTGCTGATCGAAGCCCGCATCGTGATTGCGACCGACTCGTTCGCGCGGGATCTGGGGGCACGCTTCGGGGTAGGTGTCGACAACGTCGAATCGGACGGCAATGGTCATCGTTATGGGAGCTCGATCGGTGGGAATATCACCGGAACGCGCGGGCTCAACGTCAACCTGCCGGCGAGCAACTTCACCAGTGGAGGCCCGGCCAGCTTGGCATACACCCTCTTGGGCTCCAATTTCTCGCTCGACCTGGAACTGTCTGCCTTGCAGGAAGAGGGCAGAGGCGAGGTCATCTCGAACCCGCGCATCGTCACGACCAACCAGCGCGAGGGCAAGATCATCCAAGGTGAAGAGGTGGGCTACGTCACGCTCACCGGGGGCGGCACTACGGGTGCGGCAATTCCGAGCGTTCAGTTCAAGCAAGTCGCTCTGGAGCTGCGGGTCACGCCGACCATCACCGACGACGACCGCGTCTTCCTGGTCCTGAACGTCAAGAAGGACGAAGTGGTTAGCTTTGTCGACACATCAATAGGTCAGGTTCCGCAAATCGCCAGGCGCGAAATCGACACCGCGGTGCTGGTGGACGACGGCCAGACAGTGGTGATTGGTGGCGTGTACGAGTTCACCGACCGCGAAAGCCTGGCCAAGGTTCCATTCCTGGGTGACATCCCGTTCCTGGGGAACCTGTTCAAGAAGAAGGGCCGCAGCAAGGAGAAAGCCGAGCTGCTGATCTTCGTGACGCCGAAGGTGCTGCGGGTCGCCAAGCGCTCGCCGGCAGTAGAGCGGTTCGAGGCTCCGCCGAGGGAAATCGTGCCTCGCGGCTGAATCATCGAGGGAATCCAAAAAAGGGCCGCATGCGGCCCTTTTTTGTTGCCTCAGGAAAAAACGGTGGCGGCGCGAAAGGCTGAACGTCACGGACTGCAGCGGGTACCTGGTGAACCATCGGCTGGTCGATCGGTCAGAATCGGTCCATGCCTGAATTCAAGTCATCGCCGATGGATAGTGTTTCCCGCCCTGAACCGACCGCCGCCTCGCCCACCAGCCGGAGCGCCGCCTCCCCGCTGCACGCGGCCTTCGAGCGACTGCGGCAGGGTCTTTCGCAGACCATCGTGGGACAGGCCGCTCTGGTCGAACGCCTGCTCATCGCCCTCCTGGCCGATGGGCACCTGCTGGTCGAGGGCGCACCCGGCCTCGCCAAGACCACCGCGATCCGTGCCCTGGCCTCGCGCCTGCAGGCGGACTTCGCGCGGGTCCAGTTCACTCCCGACCTGCTTCCCGCCGACCTGACCGGCACCGAGGTCTGGCGGCCACAGGAAGGCACGTTCGAGTTCCAGCCCGGGCCCGTGTTCCATCCGATCCTGCTGGCGGACGAGATCAACCGCGCACCGGCCAAGGTGCAGTCGGCCCTCCTGGAGGCCATGGGCGAGCGGCAGGTGACGGTGGGGCGGCATACGTATCCGCTGCCGAAGCTGTTCCTGGTCATGGCGACACAGAACCCGATCGAGCAGGAAGGCACGTTCCCGCTGCCCGAGGCGCAGCTGGACCGCTTCCTGATGCACGTTCGGATCGGCTATCCCGAAGCCGCCGCCGAAGCCGAGATCCTGCGCCTGGCCCGGGAGCGTGCGCGAGAGAACCTGCAGGACGTGCACCAGGTGGTGGACAGGCTGTCGCTGGAAGAAGTGTTCGCGGCGCGCGCCGAAGTGCTCGAGCTGCACGTCGCGCCGCAGCTGGAGCGCTACCTGATCGAGCTGGTGCTGGCGTCCCGCGATGCCGGCCGCTACGACGCCGAACTTGGTCGCAGGATCGCCTGGGGCGCGAGCCCGCGCGGTTCGATCGCCCTTGAGCGCTGCGCCCGTGCACGCGCCTGGCTGGCCGGCCGCGATTTCGTGACGCCGGACGACGTCCGCGCTATCGCCCCCGACGTGCTTCGCCACCGCGTGCTGCCCAGCTACGAGGCAACCGCCGAAGGCTGGGATGGTGATCGGTTGGTCGCGGCGCTGCTCGATGTCGTCCCGCTGCCCTGAACCCGGTGTCTGGATACGACGCTATGAACAGTGCCGCTGGCGACGGAGTCACTCCAAGTCTGGCTGAACTGCTCGCGTTGCGAGCCGTCGCGCAGCGACGAAGTCCGGCGCGCCGGGGTCGCCATAGCGTTACCGGGCCGTCGCAGTCGAACCTGCGCGGGCGGGGCATGGAATATGCCGAATCGCGGGAATACGTGGCCGGCGATGACGTGCGCCATATCGACTGGCGATTGACCGCGCGCAGCGGCCGAACCCACACCAAGCTCTTCCAGGCCGAACGCGAGCGTTTGACCTTGCTGGTGGCCGACACCGCGCCGGCACTTTATTTCGGTACGCGAGTGCGTTTCAAGTCTGTGCAGGCGGCGCGCGCGGGTGCGGTGGCGGCATGGACGGCCGTGCGCGAGGGCGATCGCGTCGCCATTGTCCGCGGCAGCTCCCGCGAAGCGCCGGTGCCGCCCGCTTCGGGCACCCGGGGCGCGCTGAGGGTGCTGGACGCCCTGGCCCGCTGGTATTCAGCAGTGCCCGATGACGACACCGGCCTGGCCTCGGCAATGGACAATGCGGGGCGGCTGCTGCGACCTGGTTCCCGGCTCATCGTGCTGGCCGATCCGCGCAGCATCGCGACCATTCCAGAGTTCCGCTGGCCAGCGTTGGCGGCGCATCACGAAGTGGTGGTGCTGTTGCTGACCGACGCAATGGAGCTGGCCCCGCCAGAGGCGAACCTGCCCTTCGCGGTCGGGGAAAAGCGCGTGGAACTGGACTTGGGCAACCCCACCCAGCGCGAGCGTTGGGAGCATGAGTTCGGCCATCCGGTGCAGGACGCGCTGAAGACGCTGCCGCGCCGCGGGGTGCGCGTGTTTTCGCTGCAGGGTGACGCCCCCAGCGAATCATGGCTGCCGCTGCTCGGGCGCGCGCAGTCGCAGGTGGCCTGATGGGCACCGGGCTGGTGCTTCGCGACGTGTATGTTCCCCCGGCGCCTTCGTTATGGCCGCCAGCGCCTGGCTGGTGGCTGGTGGCTGCAGTGGCCGTGGCGCTGCTGGCGCTGGCCTGTTGGCTGCGGCGCAGGCGAGCGCTCCGTCTCCAGTCCTGGCGGCGCCTGTTCGACGCGGCGTGCGCAGAACCCTCGCCACCGGCCCGGGTGGCCGCGATGTCGGAGCTGTTGCGACGAGCGGCGCGGCGCGTTGATCCGGACTCGGAAAGGCTGGAGGGCCAGCGGTGGTTGGAGTTCCTCGACGGCAGCCGGCCGGGCCAGTTCAGTGATGGTCATGCCGCCTTGCTGCTGGAGGGCGGGTATCGGCGCGAGCTGGACCCGGCGTCGGTGGAGGCCCTGGAACAGGCGGCCCGCGCGCGATTCCTCGAATTGATGGCGGCGGGCAAACGATGAGTGACTGGATGCCGGCGCTGCAGGCGATGTTCGGCGGTTTTGCGTGGCCGTGGATGTGGCTGGCGCTGCCGCTGCCATTGCTGGCGGCGTGGCTGCTGCCGGCGCGGGCAAGCCGCTCGGCGTCCCTGCGGGTGCCTTACGGACCGCGGCTGGAGGCCATCGCCACTGCGGGCGGCCGCGCGCACGGCCTGCGCTTCGCGGCCCTGGCGTGGCTGGCTTGGGTCCTGCTCTGCGCGGCGGCGGCGCGGCCGCAGCAGCTGGGCGAGGCGGTAGTTCCACCGCAGACCGGACGGGACCTGATGCTGGCCGTGGACCTGTCCGGAAGCATGAGCGAGCCGGACATGGAACTGGGCGGTCGCATCGTGGACCGGCTCACGGCGGCCAAGGCGGTGCTGGCCGACTTCCTGGATCGCCGCGCGGGGGATCGCGTCGGCCTGATCGTGTTCGGCCAGCGCGCCTATGCACTGACCCCGCTGACCCGCGACCTGGACACCGTACGCGACCAGCTGCGCGACAGCGTGGCCGGACTGGCCGGTCGCGAAACCGCCATCGGCGATGCGCTGGGCCTGGCCGTCAAGCGCCTGCGTGACCAGCCTGAAGGACAGCGCGTCGTGGTCCTGCTGACCGACGGCGTCAATACTGCCGGCGTACTGGAGCCGCTCAAGGCAGCGGAGCTTGCGCGCGAAGAAGGCGTGCGCATCCACACGATCGCTTTCGGCGGGACCGGCGCTGGTTTCTCCCTGTTCGGACTGACGCTGCCGACTTCCGGCAGCGGCGACGACATGGATGAAGCCACGCTGCAGAAGATTGCGCAGGAAACCGGCGGCCGCGCGTTCCGGGCGCGCGACACGCTCGAGCTGGCGGACATCTACGCCGAACTGGACCGCATCGAGCCGGTGGAGCAGCCGGGCAAACCGGTGCGTCCGCGGCTTGAGCGCTACCCATGGCCGCTGGCGGCATCGCTGCTCCTGGCGCTGCTGGCCTTCGTGTCCGGGCGTGTGCGATGAACGCGTCGCTGCAGTCCCTGCACCTGCTGCGCCCGGAGTGGCTGTGGGCGCTGCTCGCCCTGCCTGCGCTGTGGGCGCTGTGGCGCTTGCGCCTGCGCCGCAGCGACGCCTGGCAAGGCGTGGTGGATCCGCACCTCCTGCCACACCTGATCCAGCCGGGCGGCAGCAAGGTGCGTCGTGCGGCCTGGCTGGGCGCGCTGGGATACACGATTGCGGTGCTGGCGCTGGCCGGACCCAGCTGGCGCCAGGTCGAACAGCCCCTGTGGCAGTCGCAGGCGCCGCTGGTGATCGCGCTGGATCTTTCCAGTGCGACCCTGGCCTCTGATCTTCCGCCCTCGCGGCTGCTGCAGGCACGCGCCAAGCTGGCGACGCTGCTGCGCGAGCGCCAGGGCGGACAGGTGGGACTGGTTGCGTACTCAGGCGACGCGTTCACCGTGGCGCCGCTGACCGACGATGCGGACAACGTGGCCCTGTTCCTGGATGCGCTGCACCCGGAAGTGATGCCGGTGGACGGCCAGGACGCCGGCCGGGCCATCGATGCCGCCGTCCAGCTGATGCGGCAGGCGGGCTTCGAAAGCGGCGACATCCTGCTGCTGAGCGATCACGCCGGCATCGCCGATCGCGCCCGCGCCGCCGAGGCGCTGCGCCAGGGCTTTCGCGTGTCCGCGCTTGGCCTGGGCACGCCTGCCGGTGCGGCCTACCGGGACAGCGGAGGGCGGATCGTGAAGGCGCGTCTTGACGCCGACTCACTGCAGGCGCTGACCCGCGCCGGAGGCGGGTCGTACCGGCCGCTGTCCAGTGACGAGGGCGACTTGCGCGCCCTGGGCGTACTGGAACCGGCGGCGGTGGAACAGGATTCAACGCGTGGCGAGAAGGGCCTGGCCTGGAAAGACGAGGGCTACTGGCTTCTGCCGCTGCTGATGCTGCTGGCATTGTTTGCGTTTCGTCGTGGCGGCGGCTTTGCGGTCCTGCTGGTGTGCCTGCTGGCACCGCTGTCGATGCCGGTCCAGGCGGCCGAGCCGAGCCTGTGGAAGCGCGACGACCAGCGGCGGCACCAGCGCATCGAGCAGGGCGCCGACGCCTATCGGCGCGGCAACTTCGAAGCGGCCGAAAAATCCTTCAGCGGCCTCGAAGGCGCAACTGCGCAGTACAACCTGGGAAATGCCCTGGCCAAGCAGGGGCGGTACGACGAAGCGATTGCCGCGTATGACCGCGCGTTGCAGCGGCAGCCGGGCATGGAAGACGCGATCGAAAACCGCAAGGTGGTCGATGCGGCGCGCAAGCGGCAGCCCCCCAAAGGCAACGACGAGCCGAAGGACGGCAAGGCCGGCAAGGAAGGCGAAGACGGCAAGGGCAATCCGGAGCCAGGCAAAGGCCAGCAGGACGAAACTTCGCAAGGCAGTGGCCAGGACCAGCAGCCGGATTCAGATAAGCCGGAAGGTTCGCCGGATCAGGACGCCGAGCCGCAAAACCCACAGCAAGAGCCCGAAGCGCCGCCCGACGCGCAACAGCAGCAGGCCGCCGATGCCGCGCAGCGCGAGCGCATGGAAAAAGCCATGGCCGAAGCGGGCAGGCCGGATCAACCCGGGCAGGACACCAAAGAGGCTGCAGCGGCCGGCGAAACCCCGCAGGAGCGCGAGCGTCGCCAGGCCGTGGAAGCATGGCTGCGACGGGTGCCCGATGATCCCGGCGGGCTTCTGAAAGCCAAGTTCCAGCTTGAATACGAACGCCGCCAGAGGGGTGAGTGACGATGCGCGACCTGATGCTCCTGCTCGCATGCCTGCTGCTGCAGTTTTCGGTGATTCCAACCGGCAACGCCGAGACGCGGGCCGAGCTGGACCGTGACCGGGTGGCGCTGGGCGAGTCGGTGACGCTGACCATCGAGACCGATCAGATGACCGCCATGCCGGATTTCTCGCCGCTGGCGGTCGACTTCCACTTGAGCGGACAGGGCAGCAGCCGCCAGATGCGCATGAGCAATGGCAAGGTGAGTGCCAGCACGAGCCACCGGATCGACCTGACGGCGAAGCGGCCAGGCGTGCTGACTATCCCCTCGCTGCAGGTGGGCCGCGAGCGGACCGTGGCGCTGCCGCTGACCGTGGGCGCCGCCGCAGCGCCGGCGGCCGGCGGCAATGCGACGGCATTCCTCGAGACCGAGCTCGACGATCCCGATCCCTACGTGCAGCAGTCGGTCGGCGTCACGGTGCGCCTGTACTACGCAGTGCCGCTCGCCTCGGGCCAGCTGGACCTGGACACGCCCGAAGGCGCATCGCTGCAGCGTATTGGCGAGGACGTGCAGTCCAGCCGCGACATCAACGGCCGCCGCTACAACGTGGTGGAACGCCGCTTCCTCCTGATCCCCGAGCGCAGCGGACCGCTGACCGTGCCGGGGCCGCGCTTCGTCGGCCGTGGCGCCGGTGGCTGGATGGACGATTTCCTCGGCGGCAACAGCCGCGAGTTGAGTGCGCGCGGAACGCCGCGCCAGCTTCAGGTGCAACCGCAGCCGGCCAGTGCGCCGCAGCCGTGGCTGCCGCTGCATGACCTGCGACTGCGGTACATCGAGGCACCCAGGCAGGCGCGCGCGGGCGAGGCCGCCTCGATGGTGGTGGAAGCCGTCGCCGATGGCGCGACGCAGGCGCAGATGCCTGAGCTGCCGACACCCTCGATCAGCGGCGCCCAGGTGTTTGCCGAGCCGGTGCAGTACGACGAAAGCTTTGTCGATGGCTCACCGCGGGTGAAGCTGACCCGCCGCTACTCGATCGTGCCCGAGACGGCTGGAACGCTGCAGGTTCCGGGACCGGTGCTGGAGTGGTGGGACGTGCGCGCCGGCACCGCGCGGGTGTCGAAACTGCCTGACCTGACCTTGGAGGTGCAGCCCGGCAGCGGCAGCTTCGCCGGACCACCAGCGCCGGCGGCCGGCACGGCAGGGCCTGACCACGCACTGGCCAGCGGCCTGGCCGTGGACCGACCGGCGGCGTTACGCGTTTGGCCATGGTTGGCGGTGGCCTTCGCTCTGTTGTGGGTGGTCACCCTGGCGTGGGCGCTGGGCAGGCGGTCGCCCGCGTCCAGCGAGGCTGCGAAGCTGGATCCGGCAGTACGTCAAGCCGGTCCCACGCACACTCCGGCCGATCTCAGGCGCGCCCTCGACAGTTGTGGCCTGGACGAAGTGGGGGACGTGCTGCGCGGGATGGCGTCCCCACCGGCGCCGGACCTCGATGCGCTCCAGGCTGCGCTGAGCGAACCGGCGCAGCGAGGCGCCGTGGAGCAACTGCGCCGGGCGCGCTGGGCGGACGGCGACGGGGTAGCGGCGCGCGCAGCACTCCGGCGCGAGTTTGCCCGAGGCCCCACGTGGCATGTGCGTGACGCCGCGCCGCCGGAGCCACTGCCGCCGCTGTATCCGCCAGCAGGCTGACCGCACGGCCGGAGTCTGGCCCGGGCACGGGTTTTGCTAAGCTCGCCCGTCATCTTGACGAGGCGTGCGAATGTCCGAAACCACCGCTGCAGCCCGGCCCGGCATGCAGCTGCACTGGAAGATGGCGATTGGCTTCGTGCTGGGCACCGTTGCCGGCATCGTCGCCAACCTCTACTTCGCCGACGCCGCCTGGCTGGACGTCCTCACCACCTACGTGACCGATCCCGTCGGGCAGGTGTTCCTGCGCCTGTTGTTCATGCTGGTGATTCCGCTGGTGTTCTCCGCCCTGGTGCTGGGCGTGGTGGAGATAGGCAACCCGGAATCGCTGGGTCGCATCGGCGTCAAGACGTTGCTGTGGATACTGCTGGTGACGTCGCTGGCGGTCACGATCGGACTGGTCATGGTCAACGTGCTGCAGCCGGGCGTCGGATTGCCCGAAGACGTGCGCACCGAGCTGCTCGCGCAAGGTGCCGAACGCGGCGGCGAGATCGTGAAGCTGAGCCAGGAGGCCCCTTCAGGCATCACCCTGCTGCTGAATGTGGTGCCACGCAACCCGGTGGCCGCCGCTGCTTCGGGCGACCTGATCGCGGTGATGTTCTTCGCGCTGATGCTGGGCATTGCCGCCACCGTGATCCGCAGCCGCTCCACGCAGGCCTTCGTCGACGTGTGCCAGGGGCTTTACGACATCTGCCTGAAGTTGATTGGTTGGGTGATCCAGCTGGCGCCGTACGCGGTGGCGGCACTGCTGTTCACCATCACCGCCCGCCTCGGCGTGGACGTGCTGGTGCAGCTCGCCCGCTTCGTGGGCACCGTGCTGCTGGCGCTGGGCGTGCATTTCTTCATCGTGCTGCCGCTGCTGCTCTGGTTTATCGGACGCATGTCGCCGCTGGTGTTCCTGCGCGGCGCGCAACCGGCGATCCTGACAGCGTTTTCCACCTCGTCCTCAAGCGCCACGCTGCCGACCACGCTCAAGGTGACCGAAGACAACCTTGGCGTGCCGCGTTCGGTGTCGCGCTTCGTCTGTACCCTGGGCGCGACGGCCAACATGAATGGCACGGCCCTGTTCGAGGGCATCACCGTGCTGTTCCTCGCCCAGTTCTACGGGGTGGAGCTGGGCATCGGGCAGCAGATCCTGATCCTGGGACTGTGCGTGATGGGCAGCATTGGCGCCGCCGGCGTGCCCGGTGGTTCGCTGCCCGTCATCGCGATGATCCTGGTGATGTTCGGTATTCCGGCCGAAGGCATCGGCCTGATCCTGGGCGTGGATCGCCTGCTCGACATGTGTCGCACGGTGGTCAACGTGACCGGCGACATGGTGGGGTCGGTGGTGATCGCGCGCGGCGAGCCCAACGCGGTGGCGTCGCCGGTCGCAAGCGCCAGCTGAGCCGCGCTGGGGCGCGCTGAGCGGAGGGCGGGGATTCGCGCCGGCCGACAGGGTCATGGGACAATGCGTGGCCCGCGCGCCGACGGGCGACGCCCAGAACCCCCGACATGACGACGCCTGCCTCCACCAAGCCTGGCCGCCGCCAGCGTGCCAACGCCATCCGTTTCCTCGCCGCCGACGCGGTGGAAGCTGCCAAGTCCGGCCATCCCGGCATGCCCATGGGCATGGCCGACATCGCCGAAGTGCTGTGGAACGACTACCTGAGCCACAGCCCGCGCAACCCGAAATGGGTCAACCGCGATCGTTTCGTGCTGTCCAACGGCCACGGCTCGATGCTTCAGTACGCGCTGCTGCACCTCAGCGGCTACGACCTCCCCATCGAAGAGCTCAAGAACTTCCGCCAGTTGCACAGCAAGACCGCCGGGCATCCGGAGTCCAGCGAAACCCCCGGCGTGGAGGCCACCACCGGTCCGCTGGGACAGGGGTTCGCCAACGCCGTGGGCTTTGCGCTGGCCGAGAAGCTGCTGGCACAGCGCTTCAACCGGCCGGGCTACGACATCGTCGACCACCGCACCTGGGTGTTCATGGGCGACGGCTGCCTGATGGAGGGCATCTCGCACGAAGCCGCGTCGCTGGCTGGCACCTGGCGCCTGGGCAAGCTGGTGGCGTTCTGGGACGACAACCAGATTTCCATCGATGGCGACACTGCCGGCTGGTTCACCGACGACACCCCGGCGCGCTTCGAGGCCTACGGTTGGCAGGTGGTGCGCAACGTGGACGGGCACGACCCGGTCGAGATCAAGACCGCGATCGAGACCGCGCTGAAGGAGACCAGCAAGCCGACGCTCATCTGCTGCCGAACCCGCATCGGTTACGGCGCGCCAAGCAAGGCCGGCAAGGAATCCAGCCACGGCGCGCCCCTGGGCAAGGAGGAACTCGCCGGCACGCGCACGGCCCTGGCGTGGCCGCACGAGCCGTTCGTGATTCCCGCGGACATCGCCGACGCCTGGCGTGCAAGTGATGCCGGGCTGGCGCGGGAAGAGCGCTGGAACGCGCTGTACGACAACTACACCGTGGCCCACCCGGAGGATGCCGCCGAGCTGTTGCGCCGTTCGCGCGGCGAGCTGCCGCGCGAGTTTGCCGCCACCGCCGACGCCTACGTGGCCAGGCTGCAGGAAGAAGGCCCGGTCGTGGCCTCGCGCAAGGCCTCGCAGATGGCGATCGAGGCGTTCGCGCCGCTGCTGCCTGAGCTGGTCGGCGGATCGGCCGACCTGGCCCACTCCAACCTCACGCTGTGGAAGGGCAGCAAGTCGGTGACCAGCAGCGACGGCGACGCCAACTACGTGTACTACGGCGTGCGCGAGTTCGCGATGACCGCGATCAGCAATGGCCTGGCACTGCACGGCGGCTTCATCCCGTTCGATGCCACCTTCCTGGTGTTCAGCGACTACGCGCGCAACGCGGTGCGCATGAGCGCGCTCAATCCGGCGCACGCCATCCACGTCTACACCCACGACTCCATCGGCCTGGGCGAAGACGGCCCGACCCACCAGCCGGTCGAGCATCTGGCCTCGCTGCGCTACATCCCCAACAACGACGTGTGGCGTCCGTGCGATGCCGTCGAATCAGCGGTGGCGTGGCGTGCGGCGATCGAACGCAAGGAGGGGCCGAGTTGCCTGGTGTTCTCGCGCCAGAACCTGGCGCACCAGCCGCGCGACGCGAAGCAGGTGGCGGCGATCTCGCGCGGCGGCTACGTGCTGGTCGACGCCGAGGGCGGGGTGCCCGACGTGATCCTGATCGGTACGGGATCGGAAGTCGGACTCGCCACTCAGGCGGCGTCCGCACTGCGCGATGCCGGCATCAGGGTACGCGTGGTGTCGATGCCCTCCACTGACGTGTTCGATCGCCAGTCGGCCGACTATCGCGAGTCGGTCCTGCCCAACGCGGTGCGCAGGCGCGTTGCTGTGGAAGCGGCGGTCACCGACTTCTGGCGCAAGTACGTCGGGCTCGACGGCGCGGTCATCGGCATCGACAGCTTCGGCGCCTCGGCGCCTGCCGACGCGCTGTACCAGCACTTCGGCATCACCGTCGAGGCGGTGGTCGACGCGGCCAAGGCGCTGGCCCGGGCCTGAGTCCAGTGATGCACGAAGCGCCGGTTCGCCGGCCCTTCATCGTTGGTAGGACAGCCGACTCGCGTCGTCGGTCAGCAGCGGGTACGGGTTGATCGCTTCGCCCTGCCACCAGTTGCGCTCCGGGCCCAGCACGAACACCGCGAAGTGCAGGTGCGGTCCTTCGGGGTCGGCGTTGCCGGTGCTGCCCACGAAGCCGATGACCTGGCCGCGACTGACCGCCTGGCCTTCCTCCAGGCCTTCTGCATAGCTGCGCAGGTGCGCGTAGTAGTAGGCCAGGCGCCCATCCGGCTCGAACTGGTAGATCGTCAGGCCACCGCGCTCGCTGTTGAAGAGCTTGGCGACGGTGCCGTCGGCGACCGCCAGCACCGGCGTGCCCGCCGGGGCCATGATGTCGATGGCGTCGTGGCTGCGGCCTTCGCTGCGCGCGTCGGTGAAGGTGTTCTCCAGTTCATCCGGCCTCACACCCTGCACTGGTACCAGCAGTGCAGCGCCCGACGGCGGCGTGCTGACTCCCGACATGGGGAGCGGGTCCTGGGGCGGTGCCGGCGCAGCGGGGCGCGCATCGCCTGCCGGGTCCGCAGGCATCGGCTCCCAGTCATCCTCCTGGCCAGGGTCAGCCTGCGGCAGGGCGACGACTTCATCGGTTTCCACGGATTCCTGCCAGCGCTGATACAGGTGATAACCGGCCAGACCCAGGAGGATGCCCAGCAGCAGCGCGGTGAACACCTTCATGGGGCTCTGGTCCCGTGGCGGCCGGAGGCACCGATAGCTCCGTGGTCATGGATATCTGCGGACATGTGGACTCCTCTGCGACCCCGATAGCTTGCCGGCGTGCCTCCAACCTCACGTGAAAGATGCGGGGTCTACCTGCCGAAAATGAATGCCGCATGCAGTTTCGCGGCTTTCGCCGCCGTTCGCGAGCGTGGCCGATCAGGCTTCTTCTGCTGACCGGGTCGCGGGTGCATGGGTTTCACGCAGGCCCAGCGCCAGCAGTCGCGCCTCCAGCTTTTCGCCTACGCCGTAGGTGGAGTCTAGCTCCATGCGCTGCATTGCCTCGGCGTCCGTCGTCTTTCCGCCCACGACGGCACGCGCCACCGTGCGCAGCTTGTCCGCGCGCGTGGTCGTGTTGGCCTTGAGCCAGCCGAGCGCCCGCACCAGGCGCTGTTCCACATCGGTGAAATCGCTGCCCAGCGGGTAGTCGGGCAGGGTGCCGTCGCCGCGGAACGGCGCCAGCACCTCGACCACGCGCTGCGGCGTGTTGCTTGCCCATTCGGCAGGGGCCTGGTAGGCGCCATGCAGCTTGAGGGATGCCTTGGCCTGGTCCAGCAGCGTTGCCTGGAAGCGTGCATCGGTGATGGCCGCCATCGCCAGCACGCAGTCCTCGTCGGTCTGCCCCAGCAGGTCGGCGATGCCGTATTCGTTGACGTAGAGGTCGCGCAGGTGGCGCGGGATGGTGGTGTGGCCATAGTTCCAGCGCACGTTGGTTTCGGCCTTGCCCGCGTGCTCGCGCCATGCCCGCAACATCAGCACGCTGCGCGCATCCTCGAGCGCGTGGGCCATGGCCACGAAGTCGTACTGTCCGCCGACACCCGACACCATGCGTCCGTCCTCCAGGCCGTCGGACACCGCAGCGCCCAGCGCGGTGGCGATCATGCAGGAGTTGAAGAAGCGCGAGCCCACGCGCTGCAGCCGCTCCAGCGACTCGTTGCCGCCGTAGAGCTGGTTGATCTCGCTGATGCGGCGCATGCCGATGGCGCGGCGCTTCTCGTCGGGCAGCGTACGCAGCCATTCGTAGAAGGCTGGCGAGCCCAGGTAGAAGGCGCCGTGCAGGTACTGGCCGTCGCGCTCGAGCCGCGCATGGTCGCCCAGGTTGGCGGTGCCTTCGGCCAACCGGCGCATGAGCGCCTCGTCGTCGACCACCTTGCGCCGGATCACGCCCGCGTCGACCAGGTGCCTGAAGCCTTCGTTGAGCATCTCGCTGCAGCCATACAGCCCGATGTCGAACCGATCCATGCCGCCGCTGGCGATCACCGCGGGGTGGTGCGCGATTTCCGGATCCAGCGCGTGCAGCACCCGACGGTAGGTGTCGTTGTCCAGGTGCCGCAGGACCAGCGCGTGCGACAGTGCGTCGGCCAAAGCGCCGATACCGATCTGCAGGGTGCCGCCGTCGCGGATCAACGTGCTGGCATGGAGACCGATGGCGTAGTCGACATCGGTGACTGGCTGGCGCGGCAGCGCGAAGAGTCTGGGGAAGGGCCCTGGCGGCTCCAGGACCGCGTCGAAGAATGTTTCCTCCACTGTCGCGGTGCCGCCGATCCACGGCAGCTCGGGGTCGACCTCGGCAACCAGCACGGGCCGTGGCAGGCCCATCGCCCTCAGCGCGTCCAGCGTGTCCTGGGTGATGTCGTTGTTGCACGAGAAGGACAGGCGCGTGCCGCCCGGTTCCCGCGCCATCTTCTGCACGATGGCGTTGGCCCCGCGCTGGGCCACGCCGGCGGCGGCCTGGGAGTAGTTGAGGCTGGTGTAGTTGCGCTGGGCCTGCGCGGACCTCAAGAGTGCGCCGGACTGCATGTAGAACTCCTCGACCTGGATGTTGGCCGGCAGCGCGTCGCGCTTCATCGCATCGACGTAAAGCAGTCGCGGGAAATCATCGCCGAAGTGCCGGCTGGCGAACGGCTCGAGAAAGCGTCGCTCCAGACCCGGAGCCGCCGTGGGCGGGTCCAGCGACAGGGCCGTATAGATATGCAGTGAGCGCGAGGGCTCGGCTTCGATCCGCCGGTACAGCGCATTGAGCAGCCGGTGCGGCTTGCCGATGCCGAGCGGCGCGCCCACGCGCAAGGGTCCGGGCAACCGCTTGAGAAGCCAGTCGACAGTGGCGTCGATGTCATCGAAATGAGAGGTCATTCTCCGAGCTTAGGCCATGCGATGCATCACCGCCTCCAGGGGCAGGGCGGAGCGCGCCTGACAAGGTCTTTCCAGCGCGCCGTAGGGTGTGAATTCGGTCGGCATGGTCGAGATGCTTTCAGCGAAGGTGCCGACGCGACCATGTGGTGCGCAGAGCGTGACCAGGCAGCGAAAGCGGTCCGCGGCGACGCTGCCGCGGACGGTGCGAAGTTCAGTTGGCCAAGGTTTCGTTCAGCACGTGCGCCAGACGGTGCGCGGCCACGCGCACGCGCTTCTCGGCGGCCGGCCGCCAACGTTCCACGTAGCTCGAGTCGATCTTCGCGCTGGCCGGATAGAACCCCGGCATGTGCACGATCTCGCAGGACTCGCGCGCCCAGGCCTGGACCCCGCCGCGGCGGATGCTGGCGACAGGCAGTCTGGCGAGATGTTTGGCAAGGGCGTCCTGTTCGAGGCCGCGCGAAGCGAGCAGTTCACGGTCCCAGAGCGAATGCAGGTTCATGCCCTTGCCTTTGAGGTTCACCTGGACATCGTTGCCACCACGGTCGCTGGCCAGGCCTACGTGCAGCGGCTGATGCACGTCGCCGATGAAGTGCACGACGAACTTCAGCGCCTGCGCGCGTTCGGCGCGTGGCCGGCTGCGATCGCCGAGGATCGCGGTATGGCGTTCGATCGCCCCTATCGCGCAGTCACCGTTGCGGCAGTCGCGCTCGGGGACGTAGTCGCAGGTGTCCCCGGGCATGTTGACGTAGTGCCACTTGGCGCTGCGCTTGCCCAGGTCCGGATCGTTCGCGCGAAGCTGGTCGGCCCAGGTGGCCACGCCCGCAAGCGTCGGATCCTCCTCGCCGCGCAGCAGTTCGGCCACCTGCGCCCGCGCCTGCGGGGTGAGTTCCGTGGTCGCCAGCTCGCCGACCAGGCGGTGGCCCAACCCACTCCATGCCGATGCGGCCAGTGGCAGCATCAGCACGGGCAGCAACAACAGGGACCAGAGGTGACGACGCTTCATTGCGCCATTCTAGCCCAGCGCGCACTGCACGCTGCGGGGAGTCAGAAGCGCAGCACGTAGGCCGCGCCGTACACCAGTGGATCGATGTTGACCGTGCCCAGGTCGGCACCGTCGAGCTTGACGTCGGTGTCGATGTCGATCCAGCGTGCGTCCAGCCGCAGCGCGCCGCGCTCGCCGACGCGGATGTCGATGCCGGCATGGGCGGCAAGTCCGAACGAGTTGTCCAGCTCCAGTTCGCTGCCGGCCAGGGCGCCGCGCGTGTCCTCGCTGAAGAACAGCGTGTAGTTGACGCCTGCCCCGACGAACGGGGACACCTTGCCGGCGCCATTGAAGTGGTACTGCAGCGATACGGTGGGCGGCAGGTGGCGGGTGCTACCCACCTTGCCCAGGCCGTCGATCGAGATGTCGTGCTTGAACGGCAGCGAAGCAAGCACCTCGACGCCCCAGTTGTCGCGCACGAAATATTCGGCGGTGATGGTGGGGCGCACGTCGCTGCCCACATCCACGGGCAACGTGCCGCCGGCCAGGCTGCCATTGCCGGAGTTCGGCGCGATCTGATGGGCGCCAGCGCCCAGGGTCCAGTCGCCTTGGGACTGGGCCATGGCGGGCAGGATCGTGGCGCTCAGCGCGAGGGCCAGGGCAGCGGTGAGAAGACGCGTTTTCATGACTTCGATGCTCTTGCTTGGGGATACGGAAAGTTTCCACCTGTCCCTTCAAACGGGCTTGATCCAGATCAAAGCGTGAGGGATGCAACGCATGCCATCGCCGCGGCCGGCGCCTGACACGGCCGCCAACAGGGGGCTGATAGACTGCTGTCCCCTCAACGCTAGCCGGCATGCCGTGCGCTGCCGCAGGAGCCCCGCGCAATGACCATCAAGGTAGGCATCAACGGTTTCGGCCGCATTGGACGCAACGTGCTGCGTTCGGCCGTGCAGAACTTCGGCAGCGACATCCAGATCGTGGCGATCAACGACCTGCTCGAGCCCGAATACCTGGCCTACATGCTGCGCTACGACTCCGTGCACGGCCGCTTCGACGGCGACGTGGCGATCGATGGCGACCACCTGGTGATCAATGGCAACCGCATCCGCCTGACCCAGGAGCGTGATCCGGCCGACCTGAAGTGGGACGCAGTGGGCGCCGAGGTGGTGATCGAATCCACCGGCCTGTTCCTGGACAAGGCCACCGCGCAAAAGCACATCGACGCGGGCGCGAAGAAGGTGATCCTGTCGGCGCCGTCGAAGGACGACACGCCGATGTTCGTGTTCGGCGTGAACCACAAGTCCTACAACGGCGAGGCGATCGTCTCCAACGCCAGCTGCACCACCAATTGCCTGGCGCCGCTGGCCAAGGTGGTCAACGACAAGTGGGGCATCAAGCGCGGCCTGATGACCACCGTCCACGCCGCCACCGCCACGCAGAAGACCGTCGACGGTCCCTCGAACAAGGACTGGCGCGGCGGCCGCGGCATCCTGGAGAACATCATTCCTTCCAGCACCGGCGCGGCCAAGGCCGTCGGCGTGGTGATTCCCGAATTGAACAAGAAGCTGACCGGCATGGCCTTCCGCGTGCCGACCTCGGACGTGTCGGTGGTCGACCTGACCGTGGAGCTCGAGAAGGACGCCAGCTACGAAGAAATCTGCGCCGAGATCAAGGCGCAGAGCGAAGGCGCGATGAAGGGCGTGCTGGGCTACACCGAGGACAAGGTGGTGGCCACGGACTTCCGCGGTGATACCCGTACCTCGATTTTCGACGCCGGTGCCGGCATCGCCCTGGACAGCACGTTCGTCAAGCTGGTCAGCTGGTACGACAACGAATGGGGCTATTCCAACAAGTGCCTGGAAATGGTGCGCGTGGTCGCCGGAAAGTAAATCCCGCGGCGCAAAGTCGATCAGGAGAGACCGGGCTCGAGGCCCGGTTTTTTCTTGTGGCGCGTCTGCAAAGCGCCGCGCGGATTCTGTAGCGACCGGTTTGCAAATCCACCCGGATTGCCCGAGGCTGCGTCAGCGTCAGCGTCAGCGTCGATGCTCGAAAAAAGATTTATGGACGATCTCGCCGGAGTTCTGGTTCTGCTGGGGCTGGCCGTGCTGGCGGTGCCGCTGCTGTTGATCGCGGCGCTGGTGTCGATCAGCGGCTTGAAGCGCCGCGTCGGGCGAGCGACGGGCACTGGCGTACTACCTCTGGGGGCTCGGGTGGTGGTGCGGCAACCTGTTCAACGAAGTGCTGGGTTTCGTCGATCACCCCACCCAACCCGACGTGCTGCTGGCACTGGCGGCGCTGACAGGCTGGCTCGCGGCCGAAACCCATCGGCGCCAGCCGGCCCACGCGCTGGTGCTGACCACGCTGGGCGGCTTCCTCGTGGCGCTGCCGGCGGCCCTGGGGCAGTCGGAAACGCATCTGCATCCCTTCGCCGGCAACGGCGCGCGGGCCTGGCTGGCGTTCGCCGCGCTGGGCGTGCGCAGCCTGGTCTGCCTGCGCGCCAGCGACGACCGTTTCGCGTTGTGGGCGCAATTCGCCTGGTGGCTGCCGTGGCCTGCGGTGCTGTCGCTGCTGGCCTCGTGGCTGGCGCAGCGTTTCGGGCTGGCCGCCGGTTGGGAATGGGCGCTGGTCGCGCTGCCCTGGCTGGCGATGCTGGCGCTGTCGCTGCTGCGCTGGCCATGGCTGGCGCAGCCGCTGGGTGCGCGCTTCGATGCCTGCCGCACCTCGCTGCAGCTGAGGCTGTTGATGGTGCTGGCGCTGTGGTGGCTGGCCGGGATGACGGCGTCGGGCGACGCCGCACCGCTGGCCTGGTTGCCGCTGCTGAACCCGCTGGAGCTCAGCCAGTTGGTGCTCGTCGCCCTGGCCGCTCGCTGGCTCTGGTCGGAGCAGGCGCCGGACTTCATCCAGCGCCTGCGGGTGTTCAAGCTGGCCAGCGCCGGTTTCCTGATGCTCACCTTCACCACCTTGCGCAGCGTGCACCACTGCGGCGGCGTGGCGTGGTCGCCGCACCGCTGGCCACCAGCCTGGCGCAGACCAGCCTCACCGTGGTCTGGAGCGTGCTCGGGGTGCTCGGCTGGGTGATCGGTTCCCGGCGTGGCCAGCGTGGACTGTGGCTTGCCGGCGCGGTGCTGATGGGCGTGGTCCTGGCCAAGCTGGTCTTCGTCGACCGCGGCAACCTGGGCAACGGCCTGGGCATCGCCTCGCTCATCGCCTACGGCCTGCTGTGTACCGTGGTGGGCTACCTGGCGCCGGCTCCACCGCGCGCCGCCTCCGAGGAAGTGACCGCATGAAGAAGCTCGTCCTGTTGCTGCTGCTGCCGGTGGCCGCGGCCGCGTCCATTGGCGACGACTTCGCCTGGCAGTGGCCGCTGGTCCTGGGTGAAGCAGGCGAGGGTGCGTACCGCTCGACGCTCGAGCGCGAGGTGTACCTGCGCGCGCAGTCGCCGCGGATGCACGACGTGGTGGTGGTCAACGGCGCCAGCACGGAGGTGCCGTCCTCGCTGTTCGGGCCGGACCGGCCGCTGGCACGCGCGCCGCGCGAACTGGAAGTGCCGTGGTTCCCGCTGTCGCTGGAGAATTCCTCGCTCGACCGCGACATCGCCGCGATCAGCGAGATCGGCAGCGACGGGAGCCTGCGCCGCGTGCAGATGCGAAGCAGCACGGACGGCGCCAGCGAGTTCGTGATCGACCTCAGCGCGGTGCCCGAACAGGTCCAGGCGCTGGTCGTTGACTGGGCGCCGGGACAGGCGCCGCTGGAGCGGCGCTTTGGCGTGGCCGCCTCGGACGATCTGAAGGACTGGTCGATGGTGGCGGTGGACGCGCGGCTGCTGGACCTGGTGAACCAGGGCCAGCGCCTGGTCGAGCGACGTATCGTGCTGCCGAGTGCGACGCGGGCCCGCTACCTGCGCCTGATGCCGCGCCGCGGCGAGCCTTCGCTCGAGGTCACGGGCATGCGCGTGCAGCTGCTGCCGGAAGCGGCGGACAGGCCCTGGCAGTGGGAAGCGCTGGCGGGCAAGGCGGTGACCGAGCAGGGTGTGCAGGGTTTCGAGTACCGCCTGCCGGGCCGCTTCCCGATCCAGCGCGCGGACGTGGTCCTGCCGACCAACAGCAGCAGTCAATGGCGGCTGTACAGTCGCGAATCAGGTGACCAGCCGTGGCGGCCGGCGGCCAACGCCTGGCTCGTCTACCGGGTGGGCGCCGGTGCGACGGCGAGCCAGTCGCCGCCCGAGCCGCTGCACACGCTCCGCCGCGACCGGCAGTGGCGCCTGGTGCCGGCCACGCCATTGACTGGCGTGGTGCCGGGGCTGCGGCTGGGCTACCAGCCGGAGGTGATGGTGTTTTTGGCCGAGGGCGACGCTCCGTACTCGATGCTGGCCGGCAGCGCTCGCGCAAACCGCACGGCGGCGCCGCTGCCGCAGCTGGTCGACGTGCTGCGCCAGCAGCGGGGCGCGCAGTGGCAACCGGCCATGGCCGAACTGGGCGAAGGCATGGTGCTTGCAGGCGACGCGGCGCTGACCGCCGCGCCTGCCCAACGCGACTGGAAGGCGTGGCTGCTGTGGGCGCTGCTGATCGGCGGAACCGTGCTGGTGGCGCTGCTGGCGGTCAGCCTGCTGAGGAAGCCGGGCAACGGTCGCTAGGCAGCAGTGGCGAGCGGAAGTTCGGGAACCGGTTGGGGAGCGACTTCCTTGGCGATGGACTCTTGCCGTTAGCGCCTGCGGCGACTTGCGTGGCTCCCGCAGGCGACAAGAGTCCGCAGCGCGTCAAAGCTTCGCGCGCTGCCCCTGCAGTCCGTCCAGCTGCACGTGCCAGTCGGCCAGGCGCTTGCGCTCCTGCTCGACCACGGCCGGCGGTGCGTTGTTGACGAAGGTCTCACTGGCCAGCTTGCCTTTGCACTTGCCGATCTCGATTTCGACGCGCTTGATTTCCTTGTCCAGCCGCGTGCGCTCCGCGCCCAGGTCCACCAGCCCTTCCAGCGGCACCAGCAGCTTCAGTTCGCCGACGATGGCGGTCGCCGAAGCAGGCGCATCGGCAGCCGAGGCCAGCCACTGGATCGACTCGAGCTTGAGCAGGAACGACAGCTGCGAGGCGTAGCGTTCGGCCAGCGCCCGGTCGCGCTCATTGCCTTCGCACAGCAGCAGTGAAACAGGACGGCCAGGCGACACGCCCAGTTCGCTGCGCACGCGGCGCAGCGAGGACACCATGTCCTTGAGCCATTCGACGTCGGTTTCGGCCTGCGCGTGCGGCTGCCCCTGGTTGTCCGCGACCTGCGGATAGGCCTGCAGCGAAATCGTGGCCCCTTCGATGCCGAGCCGCGGTGCCACCTGCTGCCACAGCTCCTCGGTGACGAACGGGATCAGCGGATGCAGCAAACGCAGCAGCGATTCGAGCACGTGCAGCAGGGTGTGACGCGTACTGGCGGCCGCGGCGGCGTCATCGCCGTTCAAGGCCGGCTTGGACAGCTCCACGAACCAGTCGCAGAACTCGTTCCACGCGAATTCGTACAGCGCCTGGGCAAGCAGGTCGAAGCGGTAGCTGGCGTAGTGGGCCTCGGCTTCGGCGGTGACCTTGGCAAGGCGGGCGAGGATCCACTTTTCCGCGTCGGTGACGGGGCTAGGTGTTCCTTCTTCCCCAGAGAGAAGGGAAGCAGCGAAGCCTTCGGTATTCATCAGCACGAAGCGCGTCGCGTTCCACAGCTTGTTGCAGAAGTTCTTGTAGCCTTCGGCGCGGCCCATGTCGAACTTGATGTCGCGGCCGTGGTTGGCCAGCGCGGCGATGGTGAAGCGCAGGGCGTCGGCGCCGTGCGGGCTGATGCCTTCGGGGAACTCCCGGCGCGTGGCCTTCTCGATCTTCGGCGCGTCGGTCGGCCGCATCAGGCCGGTGGTGCGTTTGGCGATGAGGTCATCGAGGGTGATGCCGTCGATGATGTCCAGCGGGTCGAGCACGTTGCCCTTGGACTTGGACATCTTCTGCCCGTCCTTGTCGCGGATCAGGCCGGTGATGTAGACGTCCTTGAACGGCACGCGCTGCGCATCGGGCAGGTGCCTGGGCATGAAGTGGTCGGTGGCCATGATCATGCGCGCCACCCAGAAGAAGATGATGTCGAAGCCGGTCACCAGCACCGAAGTCGGCAGGTAGCGGTCGAAGCCTCGCTGCGCCATCGCCGCGTCGTCGGGCCAGCCCATGGTGCTCATCGGCCACAGCTGCGAGGAGAACCAGGTCTCCAGCACGTCGCTGTCCTGGGTCAGCACCGCGTCGCCCGGAAGCCCACTTCGCGAGCGCGCTTCGGCCTCGTCGCGACCGACGTGGATCCTGCCGTCGGCGTCGAACCAGGCCGGGATGCGATGGCCCCACCACAGCTGGCGGCTGATGCACCAGTCCTGGATGTTTTCCATCCAGTGACGATAGGTATTGATCCAGTTGGGCGGGACGAACTTCACCGCGCCCGGCTTTCCAGCCACGCCACCGACCAGCTCCAGGCCGCGTGCGGCCAGCGCGTCCATCTTCACGAACCACTGGTCGGTCAGGTACGGCTCGATCACCTGGCCGGTGCGGTCGCCCTTGGGCACCTGCAGCTTGTGCGGCTTGGCCTCGATCAGCAGGCCGGCGGCCTCCAGATCGGTCAGGATCTGTTTGCGCGCAGCGTAGCGGTCCAGGCCCTGGTAGCGCTCCGGTGCCGTGTCGTTGATTGCCGCTTCCGGGGTGAGGATATTGATCAGCGGCAGTTCGTGGCGCTGTCCCACCTGGTAGTCGTTGAAGTCGTGCGCTGGTGTGATCTTGACCACGCCGGTGCCGAACTCGCGCTCGACATAGGTGTCGGCGATGATCGGAATGGTGCGCCCGGTCAGCGGCAATTCGACACGCTGCCCGACAAGGTGCGCATAGCGTTCGTCGTCCGGATGCACGGCCAGCGCGGCGTCGCCGAGCATCGTCTCCGGACGGGTCGTGGCCACCACCAGCGTGCCGCTGCCGTCGCACAGCGGGTAGGCGATCGACCACAGGAAGCCGTCCTGCTCGACGTTCTCCACTTCCAGGTCCGAGATCGCGGTCTTCAGCACCGGATCCCAGTTGACCAGGCGCTTGCCGCGATAGATCAGGCCATCGTCGTAAAGACGCACGAACGCTTCGATCACCGCCCTGGAGGGCAGGGGATCCATGGTGAAGGTGCTGCGCGACCAGTCGCCCGAGGTGCCCAGCCGGCGCATCTGTCGCTCGATGGTGTCGCCCGACTGTGCCTTCCACTCCCACACCTTGTCGATGAAACCTTCGCGACCCAGCGAGTCGCGGGTCTCGCCGTTTCCTTCCAGTGCAAGATTGCGCGACACCACCATCTCGGTGGCGATGCCGGCGTGGTCGCTGCCCACCTGCCACAGCGTGTCGAAGCCGCGCATGCGGTGGTAGCGCACTAGCGCGTCCTGCAGCGTGTGCTGGAACGCGTGGCCCATGTGCAGCGTGCCGGTGACGTTGGGCGGCGGCAGCAGGATCGTGTACGGCTCGCCCTTGCCGCTGGGCCTGAAGTAGCCGGCGTCCTCCCACTGCGCGTACAGACGCGATTCGAAGGACTTGGGATCGTAACTGGAGGCGAGTTCGGGCATGGGAGTTTGGAGGCGGGGAACCGGGAACGGGGAACGGGGAACGACGGGGTGACGCGAGGTGCTGGTGTGCGAGTTGCGGATTGGGAAGCAGGACACCTGAGGGAGGCGACAAGCGCATCAGCCGCCGGGAACAGGACATTCCCTGTTCCCCGTTCCCCGTTCCCGTGCTCCCTACATATCGTGCTTGTTCACATCGAAGCCACGCGCCTTGTACTGCTTCCAGCGCTCGCGCAGCGGCTCGCGCGCCGATTCATCGGCGGGCACCACCTCGAGCACGCGTTCGCACTCGCCGCCGAAGGCGCCGTCGCGCAGGTTGATCACCAGCGCACGCGCCGGGGCGTCGAAGTCCGGCGCGGCGATCAGCACCGGGGTGAGTTCGTCTTCCTCATCGGTGCCGGCGACCTGGTGTGGGATGTAGGCATCGTCGTCGAACGCCCACAGCAGTTCGTCCAGCTCTTCGGCCTGCACCGCGTCGCGCGCCAGGATCAGCGTCCACTGGTTGGCGTCATAGGCCTTGCGCGCCAGCTCGCAGACCAGCATCAGTGGCTGCTCCAGGAAGCGCGGCTTGGCGATCAGGTAGAAGTCGGCGCGGGCCATCAGAGCGGGGAACGGGGAACAGGGAACAGGGAATGAGGCATGGCAGGGGTGCAGGCCATGCGGGCGCAGGACATTTTCATTCTCTGTTCCCCGTTCCCCGTTCCCGGCTCTCCATTACCCCGCCCGATCCAGCAGCCACTGGGTCAGCAGGCCGACCGGACGCCCGGTGGCCATGCCGCGCTTGCCTTCGTCGCTGGCGACGCCGGCGATGTCCAGGTGCGCCCAGCGCTGGCCTTCGGTGAAGCGCGACAGGAAACAGCCGGCGGTGATGGCGCCGCCCCAGCGGCCGCCGATGTTGTAGACGTCGGCGAAGCTGGAATCGAGCTGGGTCTGGTATTCGTCCCACAGCGGCAGGCGCCAGGCACGGTCGAACACGTTCTCGCCTGCGGCCAGCAGTTCGTCGGCCAGTTCGTCGTTCTTGGTCATCAGGCCGGTGGCGTAGCGGCCCAGCGCGACCATGCACGCGCCGGTGAGCGTGGCCACGTCCAGGATCGCCTGCGGCTCGAAGCGCTGCGCGTAGGTCAGCGCGTCGCACAGGATCAGGCGACCCTCGGCGTCGGTGTTGCCGACCTCGATGGTCTTGCCGGACATCGAGGTGATCACGTCCGAAGGACGGTAGGCGTTGCCGTCGATCGCGTTCTCCACCGCCGGCACCACCACCACCAGGTTCAGCGGCAGCTTCATCTTCACCGCGGCGACGAAGGTGCCGATCACGTTGGCCGCGCCGCACATGTCGTACTTCATTTCCTCGATGCCGCCCTGGGTCTTCAGGTTGACGCCACCGGTGTCGAAGGTGATGCCCTTGCCGACCAGGACGTAGGGCTTGGCATCGCCGCCGCCAGCCTGCTTGAGGCCATTCCACGTCAGCACCACCAGGTGCGGGCGATTGGCCGAGCCGCGGGCGACCGCCAGCAGCGAACCCATGCCCAACGCTTCCATCTGCGCTTCGTCCAGGATTTCGCATTCCGCGCCGTTTTCGGCGGCGAACTTGCGCGACTCGTCGGCCAGGTACGCCGGGTTGCAGATGTTTGGCGGCAGGTTGCCCAGCTCGCGTGCGAAGGCGACGCCGTTGGCGATCGCGGTGCCCTGGAGGAGGGCCTCATCGTCGCTGCCGCTCACGGCCAGATGCTTGAGTCCACCGTCGTCGTCGGTCTTCTTCTTGCCCACCGTTGCGGTGTAGCGGTAGCTGGCGTGGTCGGCGGCGGCGATCGCCTGGCGCACGTTCCAGGCGGCATCGCGGCCCGGGACGTCCACTTCGGACAGGGTGAACAACGCCGTGGCGGCGGGCCCGCTCCTCAGGGCGCGCGCGGCGTCGCCGGCGGCCTTGAGGTATTGCGCCACGCCGAACTTGGCGGTCTCGCCCAGCCCCACCACCAGCACGCGCTGCGCGGCCACGCCCGGCAGGTCGTGCAGCAGCGTCGTCTTGCCCGTCTTGCCGCTGACGTCGCCCCGCTGCAGCAGCGCCGAAAGCTTGCCTCCGCTGGCGCCGTCGATGGCCTGTGCGGCCGCCGTCAGCGTTTTGTCCGCGTAGGCGCCTACCACGATGCAATCGACTTGCGCCGCGGTCGGGGCCTCTTGGTTCAGTGTGAATTCCAGTGCCATTGATCAGATTCCCTGATGAGTTCCGTACAATCGCGGGGTTCCGCAGCGGCAAATACAGCACCGGACCGCGCCTTGTGCAGCCTTGAAACCCGACGAACGAGCCGGAGATTGTAGTTCAACCCCACCCGATGCCGAAGCTGGACCGCTATCTTTTCCGGGAATTCACCCAGAGTTTCCTGGCCACGCTGATCGTGCTGATGGTGGTGAGCCTGGGCGGAGTGATGGCCGACCTGCTCGGGAACATCGCCGATGGCCGGCTGCCGGCGACCCTGCTGGTGTCCCAGATGGGCCTGCAGCTGCTCAACTACCTGGCCCTGATCCTGCCGCTGGCGCTGATGCTCGGGCTGCTGCTGGCTTTTGCGCGGCTGTACCGGGATGCGGAAATGCCGGTGCTGACTTCGGTCGGGGTCGGTCCGCGGCGGATACTGCGGCCGCTGCTGATGCTGGTGGTGCCGGTGGTGGTGCTGGTGGGGCTGTTGTCGCTGTGGCTGGGGCCCTGGGCCGACCGGACCAGTGAGCGGATGATCGAGCACGCCAACCGCAGCCTGGTGGTCGCGGGCCTGGATGCGGGCAAGTTCACCGTGTTGCCCAACGGCAGCGTGATCTACATCGGCGGCATTTCGGCCGACGGCACGCGCCTGCAGCGGGTGTTCGTGCAGCGCCAGGAGGAGGACCGCGTGGACGTGGTCACCGCGCAAAGCGGCGAGATGTTCTTCGAAGGCGACCGCGACCGCTACATGCGCCTGACCGATGGTTTCCGCGTTGAGGGCCCGCTCGACCAGGGCATGGACTACAACCTGATGCGCTATGCCAGCAACGAGTTCGCACTGCCCGATCGCGCCGACATACGCGAGGAAACCGACCCCGAGCTGCTGCCCACCCTGGCGCTGCTGGACGATCCGCGCGCCGATGCCACCGCGCAGCTGCATGCGCGCATCGCGCCGCCGCTGCTGGCGCTGGCCTTCGCCATGTTGACCCTGCCGCTGGCCCGCAGTGCGCCGCGGCAGACGCGCCACGGACGCATGCTGCTGGGCCTGCTGGCCTATCTGGTCGGCACCAACCTGATGTTCCTCGGGACCCAGGCCCTTGCGGACGAAAGCGTGCCGGCTGCGCTCGGGCTGTGGTGGCTGACCTTGCCGCTGCTGCTGTTCGGAACCTGGCTGTACCTTCGTGACGGCCGCATGCGCCGCGCCAGGCTGCGCGCGTGAGGCTGGGTCCCAACCTCCACGACCTGTACGTCGGTCGCGTGGTGCTGGTCACGATCCTGCTGGTGTGGGCGGTCCTGGTGGGGCTGGACGTGATCAATGCCGTTGCGGCCGAGGCCGGAGACCTCGGCAAGGGCAGCTACAGCTTCGGCCACGCAGTGGCCTACATCGCCTACACCGTCCCGCGCCGCGCCTACACCATGTTTCCCACTGCGGCGGTGATCGGTGCGCTGATGGGACTGGGGCAGCTGGCGGCTACCTCCGAGTTGATCGCGCTGCGCGCGCTGGGCATCGCGCGGCGGCGGCTGAGCGTGTCGGTGGCGGCCACCCTGTTGCTGCTGACCGGGCTGATGGTGGTGGGCATGGAAACCGTCGGCAGTTGGGGCCAGGCCCGGGCCGACGCGCTACGCACGTCGGCCATCACCAACAACCTGGCCGTGGCCAAGTACTCGGGGCTGTGGGCGCGCGAGGGCGACACCTTCCTCAACGCCCAGGGTGGCGAGGAAAGGGTGCTGGACGGGCGTCAGTCGCTGCAGCTGCGCGACGTGCGCCTGTACGAACTCGACAAGGACGGCAGGCTGGCCTCCATCGCCCACGCCGCGACCGCGGACTACGTGGACAACACCTGGGAATTGAACGACGTGCTGCGCACGACCTTCAACCCGCGCTCGGTCAGCCAGCAGCGCGTGGCGCAAATGCGCTGGGAGTCCGAACTGGACCCGGCGGCGCTGGCCGACACCATCGCCAAGCCTCGCTACATGGGCATGGGCGACCTTGCCCGCAGCATCGACTACCGGCAGCGCAACGCACTGGATGCGCGCGAGTACGAGGAGATCTACTGGGGCCGCTGGTTCTACCCGCTCAACGTGCTGGCGCTGTGCCTGGCCGCGATCCCGTTCGCCTTCGGCAGCCTGCGCAGCGGCGGGCTGGGCCGGCAGCTGTTCCTGGGCATCCTGTTCGCGCTCGGGTTCTGGCTTCTGCAGCTGCAGTTCGGCCGCCTGGCGGGCGCCTTCAAGTTCGACTACCGCATCGCCTACCTGCTGCCCCCGGTCCTGATGCTGGGGATATCGGCATGGCTGTTCAGGCGACGCAGCGACTAGCGGATTTCCCCCCGGTCAGTGCAGCCGCGTCGAGCCGGTCGTCGATCGAACAGCGCATCGGCGCGCCCGAGTTGGCCGCGTCCCCCGACTCAAGCCTTTGTTTTCGGCAGCCTGATCAGTCGCGTGTCGCTGGCCCGGTCGTGCCAGGTCAAGCGCTCGCGATCCACCCACGCCCACCAGAACCCGAGCCCGCCCAGGGCCAGTGAAAGCGTCCCTACCGCGTAGCGCACGCACAGCTGGCGCCAGCTCGGCACGCCGCCGGCCGCATCGACCAGGCGCAGGCGCCAGGCGCGCATGGCCAGGGTCTGGCCGCCACGGCGCCAGCTGATGACGGCATAGGCACCGGTCAGCGTCCAGCAACACATCCACAGCAGCCACTGCAGCAGGCTGAACGGCAGGAGGGTGGCGCCAGCGTCGTGACCGAGAATCCCGTAGACCGATACGAACACGAAGCTCAACAGCATCCACAGCGCCACCATCGGCCACATGTCGTAGAACAGCGACGCCAGGCGCGCGACCATGTGGGTCGATGGTTTTTTGGCAGGCGCGGGTGAAGTGGTCATGGCCACAGGATAGCGGGCCCTGCGCCGCCGCTTAGCCAGGGGCGCCAGGGGCGGCTCCCAACGCGAACCCGGAAGAGCCTCTCATGGAGGCGCAGCGCACTGGCATTCGATAGTTTCCCGGCGGTGGGCCATCAGCTCGGAGAACGCCAGCGCCGACGGCACCCGTTCGTTGCGCAGATCCTTGGCGCGGCGCCGCCTGTGTCGGCTTGGGGAGGTCAGTTGCCATGGTCAGTGACGAAGCGGCGGAAGCTCAGCGGCCGCAGGTCCTATTGCACCGGTTCGACACGCGTGATCGTGGCCTGCTTGCCGGCCATCTCGAAGTCGAAATCCACGCGCTGGCCCACTTCCAGCTGGGCGACCTGGGCCGGCGTGGCACCGAAGCCCATGTTCATTGCCGGCCACTGCAGCTCCGGCACCGGGCCGTGGTCGATGGTGACTTTGCTGGTCGCCGGATCGAGTGCGGTGATGGTGCCCGTGGCCGAGCCCTTCTGCACATTGGTCGCATCGACCTCGCCCGGGGGCATGGCCTGCGGCCGCGCTGTGGTCACCGGTGTGTCGATGGTTGCGTCCCCGGCCCCTTCATTGGCCGCGGTGCAGCCGGTGACAAGGGCGAGGCTGACTACGAGTGAGGCGAACACGGAGGTGGAGTTCATCGGTGGATCCTCGGTTGGGAGAGAAGGGTGGACGCCGTGCACGGCCGTCGCACGCGATGCCGCAGCAGGAGGCGATACGCCGACAGCAGCATCGGGATCGACAGCGCATGAGCGTTGATCCGGCACCGCGGCCAATGGGCGCTTGCCTCGGTCCGGCCCGGATCAGCGCCACGGGCACGGCCTTTTGACTCATCTCTAGTACCGCACCTTCCCGTATCGCCTCGTCAACGCACTGCGCCAGCGACGGTCCTCGCCTCGCGGCGCGAGGCGATAAGCTTGGCGGCATGGACCTCTCCACTCCCGCCCAGCGCCGCGCCCAGGCCATGGCCCTGCCGCCGCTGGCCGACGCGGATGCGCATCGGATCTCCGCTTTCCTGGATGCGATCTGGGCCGAGAACGGGCTGGCCCAGCCCTCGCTGGACGGCTACCGGCGCGACCTCGAAGGCCTGGCACGCTGGCGCAACGGTGCCGGCGGCGGTCTGGCGCATGCTGAGCGGGCCGGGCTGTTCGACTACCTCGCCTGGCGCATGCACTCGGGCTATTCGCCGCGCAGCAACGCGCGCCTGTTGTCCTCGCTGCGCGCGTTCTTCGCCCACCTGCTGCGCCGCGGGGTGCGCCAGGACGACCCCCCCGCGTTGCTGGACCCGCCACGCCTGCCGCGGTTGCTGCCCAAGGCACTGGCCGAAAGCCAGATCGAGGCGCTGCTGGCCGCGCCGGACATCGATACGCCAATGGGGCTGCGCGACCGCGCGATGCTGGAGCTGATGTACGCGGCGGGCCTGCGGGTGAGTGAACTGGTCGGGCTGCCGTCGACCGCGATCAACCTGCGCCAGGGCGTGCTGCGGGTGATGGGCAAGGGCAGCAAGGAACGGCTGGTGCCGCTCGGCGATGAATCCCAGCACTGGCTCGAGCAATACCTGGCCCGCTCGCGCCCGCAGCTGGCGGGCAAGCGCAGCGTGCCCTGTTTGTTCCTCGACGAGAAAGGTGAGCCACCGACGCGGCAGCAGTTCTGGGTGCTGGTCAAACGCTACGCGGCGCTTGCCGGGATCGATCCTGCCAAGGTCAGTCCGCACGGCCTGCGCCACAGTTTCGCCACCCACCTGCTCAACCACGGCGCCGACCTGCGCGCCCTGCAGATGCTGCTCGGGCACAGTTCCCTGTCCACCACCCAGATCTACACGCTGGTGGCGCGCGAACACCTGCAGAAGCTGCACGGCAAGCACCACCCGCGCGGCTGACGCAGCGGCCGCCATTAAGGGCGAGGGCATTGAGGTATGCGAAAATCGCGCTTCAGTGCGCGGCCCGCCATTGTGGCAGCCCCGACGCCTCAAGGATCCAACACGATGAAGCTTTCCCTCGCCATCGCCGCGTTGCTCGGCACCGCAAGCCTGTCCGCATGCGCCCAGGCGCCGCAGCCTGGCGCCACGGCCGACGCGCCTGCCGCCAAGC
>JBDNHW010000101.1:0-7716 GCA_041688625.1 Pseudoxanthomonas sp. | reverse complement strand
TCGTGCCCTGCAACATACGCGCCGCGGCCAGCCCTGCGGCCCCGGCGCCGACGATCCGCACGTCGCACGACGCGTGCCGGTGGCGGGCATGCCGTCGGTCCGGCGTAGCGTCAGGCCGCCCGAAGCCGGTGGCGCGCCGGATCACAGGCTCGAAAAGCGCCCAGGTCGGCCATTTGAAAGTCTTGTAGTAAAAGCCCGCCGGCATCAGGCGTGAGGCCAGCTGAACGCCGGCACCGAGGTCAAAGCCTGGCGAAGGCCATCCGGTGACGGACGCCGCAATCAGGCCATCGACCAGGCGGACCTGCCCGGCGCGGATGGCCGGGTCGTGGCCGTACGCATCGCGCACGGACAGCATCGAGTTCGGATCCTCCAGCCCCACGCCGAACAGCCCGCGCGGGCGCCGGTACTTGAAGCTGCGGCCCACGAGGCTGATCCCGTTGGCAAGCAGGGCCGAGGCGAGCGTGTCGCCCGGATGCCCCTGCAGCGTGCGGCCGTTGTAGGTGAACGTGAGCGTACGGCTTCGGTCAATCGCTCCTGCGCCGGCGAGCCGCCGCATCTGGGTGTCGTTGGTCATGCCGCTAGGTCCCTTCACCGACCTGGGCAACCTTGCCAATCGCGTGCGTGACGGTGTCGCGCTCCACGAGGAACCATTGGCCGCATCCGCTCGCGCAGCACCATTGCTCGGCCAGCGCGCCCTTCGGGTTGCGGCGCATGTAGAGGTAGTCGGTCCACTGCTCGTGCGTCGCGGACGTCGGGTCGGGCCGCAGGATGCCGGCCTCGCCGCCGTACACCAGCTCTTCTTCGGTCCTTAGCTCATGGCAGTAGGGGCATCGGATGACGATCATGGTTGTCCCGTGTTAGTGCGCGATGCCGGAGGCGGCGCCTTCGTCGACTAGGCGGTTCGAGCGGAACCGGTCCAGGCCGAACCGACTCGCTAGGGGATGGGTGCTGCCGGTTGCAAGCGAATGCGCCAGCAGCGTGCCGCCCGCCGGGATAGCCTTGAACCCGCCAGTGCCCCAGCCGCAGTTGATGAACAGGTTATCGACCGGCGTCGGCCCGAGAATCGGCGAGCTGTCCGGGACGATGTCGACCAGGCCGGCCCAGTGCCGCATCAGCCGCAACTGTCCGAACGTCGGGAACATCTCGACCGTCGCGGTGAGCACTTTCTCGATGGTAGGAAAGGTGCCCCGCTGGCCGTAGGACTGGTTGAGATCAAGCATCCCTCCCACCACGATCTCGCCCTTTTGCGTCTGGTTGATGTAAATGCCAGTGCTTGGCGCGATGACGACGGTGTCCAGCACTGGCTTGATGGGCTCGGACACCATCGCCTGCAGCGCATGGCTGGTGACCGGCAGCGCGAAACCGGCCATCGCGGCTATCACGCTGGAATGCCCGGCGGCAGCCATGCCGACGCGGTCGCAGCCGATGCGCCCGCGCGAGGTCACAACCTCCGTGATGCGGTTGCCGGTCTTGACGAAGCCCTGCACCTCGCAGTTCTGGATGATGTCCACGCCCAGGCTGTCGGCCCCGCGCGCGTAACCCCAAGCTACCGCGTCATGCCGGATGGTTCCGCCACGGCGCTGCATGACAGCGCCGAGCACGGGGTAGCGGGCATCGCGGCCGGTCTTCAGGAACGGAACCAGCCGGCGGACCTGCCCGGTGTCCAGCAGCTCGCCGTCGATTCCGTTGCACGCCATCCAGTTCAGCTTGTGGTGCGCGCTCTCCAGCTGATGCTGGTCGTGGATCAGCGTCGTCCATCCGCGCTGCGACAGCATGATGTTGAAGTTCAGCTCCTGCGACAGGTTCTCGTACAGGCGCAGCGCCAGATCGTACATGGCCGCGCTTTCCGGGAACAGGTAATCGGAGCGGACGATGGTCGTGTTGCGCCCCGTGTTGCCGCCGCCGATCCAGCCCTTCTCCAGCAGCGCGACGTTGCGCACGCCATGCACTTTGGCGAGGTAGTATGCGGTGGCCAGGCCATGGCCGCCGCCCCCAATGATGACCACGTCATAGCGGGGCTTGGGCTCTGGGGAGCGCCAGGCCGGTGCCCAGCTGCCGGGGCCCGAGAAGGCGCGCCGGGCGAGCGTCGCAATGGAATAGTCTCTGGCGTTCATGGATAAATGGATTGGCGTGCGCAGCCTACAATAGAATTAGATTTCCTAAATAGTGGAACTTATCCGATAAGATGGAATTTGTCAACGCCCCGCAGATCGGCCCCGTGATCCAGAAGCAGCGCAAGAGCCTGGGCCTGACGCTGGAACAGCTGTCCTCTCTGTCTGGGGTGTCCCGGTCTATGCTCTCGCAGATCGAGCGCGGCCAGGCTAATCCCTCACTCGGGGTCGCGTGGAGCCTGACCCGCGCACTGAAGATCGACATCGCCGATTTGCTGGCCGGGGCGACTGCGATCGAAGAGGAGCCCCGCGTCGAGTTGGTGTCCGCGGCCCACACGCCGGAGATTCGAAGTCCGGACGGTTTGTGCCGGCTGCGCATCCTGAGCCCGCCCTTCCTCGCGGGCGCCACTGAATGGTACGAAGTGGAAATGGATCCGTCGGGAGTGCTGGACAGCGAGCCGCATCCCCGTGGCGCGGTGGAGCATTTCACCGCATTCACTTTTGGTTTCCAGGTCACCAGCGGCAGCTCGACACGTGTGCTCGGCGTCGGCGAGACGGCCCGCTACGCTGCCGATGTCCGCCACCGCATCACGAACACGTCCGGCCGGCGGGCCATGGGCATTGTCGTCCTGCTGTATCGCTGATACCTCAGCCGCGTCGAGCGGCCGACCTAGGCGAACGCCATTCGGCGGATCGTCATGCGGCCTTTGAACTTCTCCAATATGGCCTGCACCTGCGTGCGGGTGAATGCGGAAGGGCGCTGCCCGAAAGCCTTCTGGCAGCTGCGATTGAAGTGCGAAGAATCCACGAAACCGCATGCGTCCGCGACGCAGGTGAGGGTCTGATCCGTGTTCGTCAGCATCCAAAGTGCATTGCACAGCCGCAGATGCCGACCGTAATGCTGGATCGTCATGCCGATCTGGTGCTGGAAAAGCCGTTCGAGCTGCCGGCTTGAAACCGCCACCTTTTGGGCCAGTTCGCCCGTTGCCATTGGTTCGCTGATGCTTTGCTCGATGAGGAGCATCGCCCGCCGGACCCGGTTGTCGACTGCCAGGCGCGGCGCTGGGGGCTGAGGCTGTGCGGCCCCGGCGGCACGCGCACCATCGAGAAGCAGCAGGTCCATGCATTTCTGCGCAGCGCTGCGGCCGAACTGCCGCTCGATCAACCATGCCCCGACGTCCGCCACGGCCGCCCCTCCGGCGCAGGTGACATACCGGCCATCGACAACGAAGAGCTGGTCCGCGACGATCTCGCTGCGGGGAAACCGTCCGTCGACGTCGCGCAGGTGGTAATTGTGCAGGCAGCACTTCCTGCCATCGAGCAGTCCGGCGCGCAGGAGGGAAATGGATCCCGTGCAAAGGCCAACGAGGATTAGGCCAGACTTGTCGGCCGCGTGCAGGAACGCGTGTGTCGCGGGGTCCAGCGCCAGATCCAGGCGAAGCAGACCGCCCACGACCACGACGACGTCGAAGCGGCGTGGGTCTCCGTAATGCTCGTCAGGCAGCACACGCAAGCCGCAGCTTGCCTGGATGGGATCCTGCGTGGATCCGAGCACGGTCCATCGGCACCTGACGGGACGGCTACCGTCCCCCTCGTCCGCCGCCAGCCGCAGGACATCCATCAAAGTTGAGAACGCGACCAAGGTGAACCCGGGGCGCAAAACGAACCCAACAGAAAGTGGTCGCTCATGCATTGAACAGCCCCGTATTGCTACACGCATCGCGTGGAACGCGATGAACCGAATGTCGGGAATATACACGTGTGGCGTCCGTATGATCCTCCCGCATCGGCAAGCTTTACGTAGAATGGAAGCGCCTCATCGGCATATCGGAAGGATCATATCATGCTTCGCTTCAAATGCAACTTCGCACTGCTGGCCCTGCTGGCCGGTTTGCTTGGCCCGGGGACGAGCGCGGCACAGCCATTCCCGTCGCAACCCGTGAACATCATGATCCCGCTCGGAACAGGCAGTGCCACCGATGCACTGATGCGCCTGATCGCGCCCAAGCTCTCGGAGCTCTGGGGTCAGTCGGTCGTCCTGGAAAACAAGCCGGGCGCCAACGGCATTACCGGCACCTCGGCGGTCGTGCGCGCCGCGCCGAACGGCTATAACCTGTTTGCCTATGCCGCCAACCACGTGGTGAATGCTTCGCTCTACCCGAAGCTTCCCTATGACTCGTTCAAGGATTTCAAGCCCATCGTCCGCATCGCGTTCGTTCCGCTGCTCCTGTGCGTCAATGCATCGGTGCCGGCGAACAACCTGAAGGAACTGGTCGACCTGGCCAAAGCGAAACCTAACAAGCTGAACTTCGGATCGGCGGGCAGCGGAAGCCCGACGCACCTGGCCGGCGAAACGCTCAAGACCAAGACCGGTATTGAGATCGTGCACGTGCCCTACAAGGCAGTCAACCAAGCCCAGACGGACCTCCTTGGGGGGACGCTCGACATGATGTTCATCGTGCCGGCAGTGGCGATTCCGCACATCAAGACCGGCAAGTTGCGCGCGTTGGGCCTCACCGCCCAGCAGCGGCTGCCACAGTTGCCCGATGTCCCGACCATGGACGAGGCGGGAGTACCAGGCGTGACGCAATCCTGGATCGGGATCGCCGGCCAGGCCGGGATCCCCGACGCCATAGCGAACAAGATTGCTGCCGATGTCATGAAGGTGCTCTCGGCGCCGGACATCCAGGAGGCCATCACGAATCGCGGCATGATCGTCGCTCCGCTGGCCCCGCGGGAGTTTGCGGACTACGTCGCCCGTGAGCATGTCAAGTGGGCCGCCGTGGTGAAAGAATCGGGCGCGAAGGTGGATTGAGCCCGACAACTTTCGACCCAGCAGCGCAGGAGTTCGCCGTGAAGATCGCCGACATCCGGACGACACCCTTGTTCATCCCCTACCTCAAGCCCTACCACTGGGCGCAAGGCGTGATCAACGGCGCCAGCGTGGTGCTGGTGGAAGTCCACACCGACGAAGGGATCGTCGGCTATGGCGAATCGATCGGATCACCACTGCCATCGGCCATCGTGGGCTATCTTCAGGAGGCGGCGTCCCTTTGCATCGGCAAGGACCCATTCTCGAACGCCCGCCTGATGGCGAGTGCCTATCAGCGGATGTTTCAGGGACTCGGGACGTGCAGTTCGCCCCGCTTCGCCGGGCAAGTACTGGCCGGCCTGGAGATGGCATTGTGGGATGTGATGGGCAAGGCCGTGGAACGGCCCGTGCACGAACTCCTAGGTGGCGCGGTGCGCGACTCGATCAGCTACTTCGGCTTCGCACAAGGAGAATCGTCAGCCGAAGTCGCGACGGACGCGGAGCGCCTGGCGGGCGAAGGTTTCGAGGTGATCTACATCAAGGTCGGGCGCGGCGACGCGCTCGACCTCGAGACTGTCGCCGCCGTGCGGCGTGCCATCGGCCCCGGCAAGCGCCTGCGTGTGGATCCGAACGAGTCGTGGACACCGGTCCAGCTGCTGCGGATGGCTCGCAAGTTCCTGTCGTTCGACGTGGAGGTCATCGAGCAGCCGACGCCATGCGAAAGTATCTCCGCCCTGGCCCAGGTCCAGCGTTGCAGCCCCATCTCGATTTCGGCGGACCAGGCCGTCTTCACGCCTTTCGACGCATTCGAAGTGTGCCGGCAGCAGGCGGCTGACCTGCTGGTGATCGGCCTGCACGAAACAGGCGGCCTCACCCGCATGTCCAAGGTCGCCCACATCGCCGAAGCAGCGGCGTTGAACGTGTGCATCCACGGTCTGTACGAGACGGGCATCACGACAGCGGCGTCGATGCAGGTTGCGGCGACAATTCCCAACCTCGACGACGCCAACCAGCACATGACTCGCTTTCTCGAGTGGGACATCGTCGCGTCTCCCGACCTGAAACCCAGGAACGGCGAGTTGCCGGTAACGCGCAAACCCGGCCTCGGGTTCGAACTCGACCGGGACGCGGTCGAGCGAAGCCGCCGCGCATTTGACAAGGAATTCGGCGCGCGGCAGGGTGCCGCCCGCTGACCTGGAGCCATGATGCAACGTCCACCGAACCTTGTCTTCTTCGTCGGCGAAAGCCATAACCGCGCGCTAGTGGGCGCCTACGGACATCCCCTGATCCACACGCCCTCGCTGGACGCTCTGGCGCGGCGCGGCACCACCTTCCTGAACGCTTATTGCGCCGGTCCGATCTGCGTTCCCTCGCGCGCCAGCCTCGCGACCGGCCTGTACCCGCATCAGAGCGGCTACTGGGAAAACTCGATCGCGCTAGACGGACGCACGCCAACCTGGATGAAGGATCTGCGGCAGCAGGGGTACCACGTTGCGGGCATCGGCAAGTTCCACTTCCGCAACGGCCAGGACGACAACGGGTTCTCCGAAGAGATCATGCCGATGCACCTTGCCGAGGGCGAAGGCGAATTGCTGGGGCTCTTGCGCAGCGAAGGCGCCGAGCCGGTGCGCAAGGGACTCTGGGACCTGTACACCAAGCGCTGCGGACCCGGCGGCGAGACGGCGTACCAGGCCTATGACAAGCGGATTACCGCGCGGAGCATCGAATGGATGCGCGAGCATGCCGCCGACGACAAGCCTTGGGCGCTATGCATCCACTACGTGTCGGCGCACGCACCCTACACCGTCCCCCAGGACCTGCTCGACCTCTACCCGCTCGAAGCGATCGAAGTGCCCAGGACGTTCGCGAGGGCGAGACGGCCGCGTCATGCAGCCCTGGACCACCTGCGATCCATCCTGGCCCACAATGAAGACGTGAGCGAGGACCTCATCAGATTGCTGACCGCGAGCTATTACGCGGCGATCACCTTTCTCGATCGCGAACTCGGTCAAGTGCTGGGACACCTCGACGATTCGGGACTCGCGCAGTCGAGCCGCGTCATCTACACGGCCGATCACGGCTACAGCAGCGGTAACCATTTCATACTCGGCCTGTTCAACTTATACGAACATTCGGTCGGCGTTCCCCTGATCGTCGCCGGCCCGGGCGTGCCGGCGGGCAGGCAAGTTCAGCAACTCGCTTCGCACGTCGACATGCACCCAACGATTCTGGAGTCCTTCGGACTCGCACCGAGGGACGGCCTTGCGGGAACCTCACTGTGGCCGGCAATGCGCGGCCAAGAGGATGCAAGCCGCCCCGCATTCGCCGAATATCACGCCCTGGGATCGAAGTCGGCCAGCTATATGTACCGCCAGGGGCCTCACAAGCTGATCCATCACGTTGGCTTGCCACCGCAGATGTTCGACCTCGGTACAGATTCCCAGGAGGAGTTCGACCTCGCTGCGGACCCGGCGCACGGCGCGACGCTGCGCCGCCTGGAGAGCGGCCTGCGTTCTTTCGTCGTTCCCGAGGCGGCCGACCAGGCTGCCAAGGCCGCGCAACGTGCACGCGTCAAGGAGCTCGGCGGAGCGCAAGCCGTGCTCGCAAAGCGCAGCGGCTTCGTGTATTCGCCGCCGCCGGGCAAGGACTGGAAGCAGATCTGACCAGCAAGATGCCGCCAGGCGCGTCGCCATCGCATCCGCGCGCCGCAAAGGCCCAGGTCCTGGACGGGAATGAGGCGCCAGCCATCGCCTGAGCGGCCGGGGCTTGTGGTGTAGGCACAGCAATTGCCTC
>JBDNHW010000100.1:0-3594 GCA_041688625.1 Pseudoxanthomonas sp. | reverse complement strand
TGCCACCAGGTTCAGTCCGTCGCGCAGCGGCGTGATCCACATGACATCGGCGGCAGTGTAGTAGGCGACGACTTCGGCGAAAGGCAGTGGTCGCGCGAAGAAGCGTATCGGCGTCCAGCCCAGCGAGGAATAGCGGCCGTTGATGCGGCCCTCAGCCTGCTCGATCTGGGTCTGCAGCGAGCGGTAGATGGTCATCTCCTTGGCTGCCGGCACGCACACCATGACCAGCGTGACTTCACCGCGCAGCCCAGGCTCCGAGTCCAGCAGCCGCTCGAACGCCTGCAGCTTCTCGACCAGCCCCTTGGAGTAGTCCAGGCGTTCGATGGCCAGCACCAGCTTGCGAACGCCGATCTCATTGCGGATGGTCTGGATGTCCTCGCGCACCTGTTCGGTATCAAGGCACTCCTGGATCCGCCCGACATCACTGCCGATCGGGTGCGCGTCCAGGCCGATGGTGCGATTCGCACCCGAACAATCGGCGTACGCCATCTCATTCAATGTGCGGCGCGCAGCGCACAAGTCCGGGCAATTCTGCGGCAGCCATGTCACTCGTGGAGCTGAACAAGTCCTCACGCTGGCGGTGCGATTGAACAAGCCTGTAACGTCACTGTTGCAACAATAGCGAGGTTCGCTGGAAACAGCGGAATCAGGCCTCGGCCTTCATGCACCTCCCTCCGGAGTGAAATGCATGGCCGATGGAACGAAGGAGAATCATGAACATCTCAGATATCCGTGAAACCAAGATCGAGACCCTCAACGAGCTGATTGCCGTCACCCGCGACAGCGCCAAGTTCTACGGCGAAGCCGCTGGCGAAGCGCAGAATCCCCAGTTGAAGGACCTGTTCAAGTCCATGGCCGATGCCAAGAATGGACTGGTTGGAGCCATCTCCCGTGAGGTGGAGAGCGAGGGTGCAACGCCTGAAGACGAGGGCACCTTCCGCGGCTCCCTGCGTCGGATGTACGGCAAAGTGCGCGGCAAGATCAGCAGTGACGATTACGGTTACGTGGCCGAGCTGGAAGAGTCGGAGGATCGGATGCTGCACGCGTTCAAGGACGTGTTGGAGGACGAGGATGCGCCGCCGCAGGTCAAGACGCTGGTCCGCAACTACCTGCCCAAGGTGCAGGAGCATCATGACCTGATGCGCAGCCGCAAATGGACGATGAAGGCCACCAAGCACTGATCAGGTCGGCCTTGAGTCCCAAGTTTCAAAACCTTGGGGCTTTGGTTGCAAAAAAGGAAACGCCGGCCAAGGGTCGGCGTCTCTTTTTGCGCCAGGCCAACTTTGGGCGTGGCGCATGCGGCTGGTGGCAGACCAGCCGAGGGAGTACTTCACTGCTTCAGCCCTTGAGTGGTACGTCCGATGGAAGTTCGGGGTCAGGAAGTACGTCTTCGATGCTGGAGGCGGCGTACTGCGGGTCCTCTGCATCGTGCACGTGGCGCAGCGCCTCCCTCAGGTCCGGCCCGAGCGCCTCCACTTCCAGGATCAGCTTGCCGGAGTGCACGTCGCGCACTGCGCTCAGCGGTATGACGAAGTCGCCCGCGTTCTCGATGTTGATCAGCAATTCCGATGTCTCGGATCGCACGTCGCGGACCGCTCCGATTCCGACCTCTCCATCTGCGGTGAAGACCATGAGTCCTGGCTCGATCAGCTCTCGCATGGGGGTTCCTTGATTGCACGCGTCGGGGGCGCGCTTTCGGCGACATCGCCAATATGCGCCACCTTGTCGTGGCTGGGCAGTGAAGGCGCTGACGCCCCGCGGGGGCGATGACCCACCGAAGCGTGGCAGTTCGTGGCACGACCACTGGATGCGTTCAGGCCGCCCGCGCGGCGGCCCCCTATCGAGGCTATGATCCCCATCGCGCCTGCAGCCGATGACGCTCCCCTGCTGGGCCCAAGACGCCCTTGCCTGGACAAGTCAGCATCGAGAATATGCCCACCATGCCCACCATGCGAAGCAAGATTCATCCCGTAGTTCCCGCCGAATCACGGCGGGCTTTTCGTGGCGGCGGTGTCTTCCGCAGCGCCCTGGTCGCCGCATGGCTGTTCGCATTGCCGCTCGTCGGGGTGGCCGCAGAATTCTGGCCCAGGGCAGGTTCGGCGCATACCGGACCGGCGCTGACGCCCTCCGGCCTGCCGGTGAGTAACCCCCCGCCGCCCGGGACGCAGCGCAGGCTCGCGAATTTCCTGGGCGAGGCGGCTTCGGACGAAGTACGGCATGTGGCGCACTGGGCGGTGGACTCGGGCAACAACACCGGCATGCCATACCTGGTCATCGACAAGGTCGATGCCAAGGTTTATGCCTTCGACGCGACCGGGCGGCTGAAGGATGTGCAGCCGGCCTTGCTGGGTCTTGGGCGGGGCGACTACTCCGCGCCCGGAATTGGCAGCAAGAAGATGACCGCTATTCCCCGCGAGGACCGGACGACTCCGGCGGGGCGCTTCGTGGCCACCTTGGGGCGCGACCCCCAGGGCAAGGAGATCCTCTGGGTCGACTACGAGACTGCAGTCGCCCTGCACAGCGTGTCGCGCGGTACGCCGGTCGAACAGCGTGCGCAGCGGCTGCGCAGCGCGACACCGGACGACAACCGGATCTCCTACGGCTGCATCAATGTTCCGGTGCGCTTCTACGATGAGATCGTGAGTCCGGCCTTCAACCGCAGCGGAGGCATCGTATACATCCTTCCTGAGCAGAGCACGGCGCGCGAGTTCTTCGGCTCCTATGACGTGGAAGCCGAGACCCTCTAGCGCACGCTGTTGGTTGCCGCTTCTGCGTCGCCCCCGCTGGCGGGCAGCCGCAATCAGCCGGGCATGCCCAAGGGTCCCCAACCGTGGGCTCTCATGCAGCCCTCGAACGCCGTCGCACCCTGAGCCTGGTCGGCGATTGCCTGCACTTGGACCTTCAGGAGGCACGAGCGCCATCGAAAGGTATCGTGCCCGTGCCCTGCCACCCGGGTTCGGTAGCGGTTGCACAGCCGACGAGAAGCAGCACAGGGGCCAGGAAAAGAACGATGCGACGCACTGGAGTCCTCCGGTGGGTGGCCGCATTCCAGCGAAACCCGATTTCACCGCCAGCGGCGCCACGAGGTCCCGCCGGACGAGCAGTGCGTGCGGCGCTCGATCCGGATTCACACAGGTCTACGTGCCTCACACGAGCATCAGGGTGCGCGGACGAACGGCCCCGTGCCTCGTTGGCCGTACCAGGAGACGTCATGATCGACATCATCCCGACCTTCGCTGAGCGCTTGCTTGGCCTGGGTTCCGACTCCCTCTCGCTGTTGCAGATGGGGCTGCGTGCGCTGGTGGTCTCCCTGGTCGCGATCTTGATGGTGTGACTCGGAGACAAGCGTTTCATCGGCAAGAGCACCGCGCTCGACGTGATCCTGGGCTTCATGCTCGGTTCCATCCTGAGTCGCGCGATCACCGGAAGTTCGCCGTTCTTCCCCACACTGGGTGCGGCGCTGGTTCTGGTGATCATGCACTGGGCATTTGCGGTAGCAGCGTTTCGCTGGAGCCGCTTCGGCACCATGGTCAAGGGCTGAAAATGTCAACTGGTGCGCGATGGCCACATCGCATGGGACGAGATGAAGGCAGG
>JBDNHW010000099.1:0-66926 GCA_041688625.1 Pseudoxanthomonas sp. | reverse complement strand
GCGCTGTTCGCAAAGTTGATACGCGCCAATGATCGTGACCGTTTGCTTGGATATGCGCGCCGCTGCGTGGACGGGGTGCACCGGCTGAACACCGGCTTGGGTGGCGATGTCCGCACCATCGCGCTGGTCGAAGGCGACGCCCTCGGTGGTGGTCTGGAGATTGCACTGTCCTGCCACACGATCGTTGCCGAGCAAGGCGTGGGAATGGGTCTCCCGGAAGTGCTGTTCGGGCTCTTCCCGGGCATGGGCGCGTACTCCTTCCTCTGCAAGCGCGTGTCGCCACAGGTGGCCGAGAAGATCATCCTCGACGGCAACATTTATACGAGCGATGAACTACATGCCCTGGGAGTGGTTGATGTGCTCGTACCCAAGGGCCAGGGTGAAGCGGCGGTGCAGGACCTGATCGCCCGGCAGCAGCGCAGTCCCCACGCCTATCTCGCGATGAACGCGTGCCGGAACATGGCGCAGTCGGTGGGCTACGATGAACTGATGGCCATCACCGAACTGTGGGTCGACACCGCGCTTGGACTCGGCGACAAGTCGTTGAAGATGATGGAGCGGATCGTCCGCGCACAGGAGAGGCGTTCGGCAACGCAGGCGGCCTGAGCCGCGGCTCTGCGTCCTGACTTTCAGCGCACTCGAGCGGTCAGTTCCGCTCGCCCTTGTCCAGGCGTTCGCGCTGCGAGAGCGCGCGCTGCGAGAGCGCTGAACGACCCTCCGCGAGATGCGCGCCGAGGGAGGCGAGTCTCTGGCGCCATTCCCGCCCGATTTGGACTTCCGGCGGTCCCATCATCTCACCGCTGGCGAGGGCAAGTTTCGATAGCCCGAGGTTGCTAGCTACTCCCTTGAGGGCATGTGCATGTTCCCGCATTTGCGGACCATCGCCGCGCTCCAGGCTTTGTCCGATCGAAACGATGCAGGCCTCGGCATCGCTCAGACACTGCGCAATGAACTCGCGCTCGAAGTTCGCACCCATGCCCAGACTGCTCAGTTCGTCAAGGACCCCTGGATCCAGGACCTTGTCGAGCGTCTTCACCTCAACCGGGATTGAAGCCGGCGCCGGCTGCACGGACCGTCCCGCATTGGCGATCTCGGCCAGCAAGTCGAGCAGGCGCACTGCGGCCAGGGGCTTGGCCAGGAATGCGCGTGCACCAGCCTGCTCGCAACGGGAAATCGCTTCAGGGGTTACATCCGCACTAAGGACCAGCACCGGCGTGCGTGTTCCGCCGCCAGCTTCCATGATCCGAAGCTGCTTCAGCAGATCAAGGCCGCTGAGTCTTGGCATGTGCAGGTCGACGATGACCGCGTCGTAGTCTGCCAGCTCCAGGGCATCGAGCACCTCTTCCCCACCAGGCACGCAGACCACTCGATGACCTGCTTTCTGCAGGAGCCGCTGCACCACCATGCGGTTTGCCTCATGGTCGTCCGCCACCAGGATCTGCAGGCTTCGCACTCGCGCGCGGTGGCGCAGGAACGGATCCGAGAAGGCGATGATGTTGCGGGCACTGTCAGACTCACCCTCTTCTATCCAGGCCGGCACGACCTCCCGGGCTTCCTGGGATGCCGCATCACCCACGTCAAACGGCAGCGTGACCCAAAAACTGCTGCCGCTGTGCTCGGAACTCTCGAAGCCAATGGTGCCACCCATGGCTTCGGTGAGGCCCTTGGCGATGGTAGTGCCAAGACCCGTTCCCCCGGAGCGGCGTGCCATGCTGGCGTCCGCCTGCTCGAAGGCATCGAAAAGCTTCGCGCGCAAGTTCTTCGGGATGCCGATGCCGGTATCAGAGACGGTGAATCGAAGCGACAGGCTTCCTTCTTCCGCAGGTGCCGTGACGACCTCCAGACGCACGGTCCCCGCCTCTGTGAACTTGACCGCGTTACCAGCCAGGTTGAGCAGGACCTGGCGCAGGTGCCTGGCGTCACCCTGCAGCGTCTGCGGGACGTCGTCCGCGACATGCGCCTTGTAGGCGAGCTTCTTCGCACGCGCCTGCGGAAGCAGGATCATGCCGATGTTCTCCAGCAGTTCGCGTGGCTGGAACTCGACGTGCTCGAGTTTCAGCTTGCCGGCCTCGATCGCCGAAATGTCGAGCACGTCCTCGACAAGCGCAAGCATGCTCCGCGTCGATGCCTGGATCGTGGTCAGGCATTCGCGCTGCTCGCTGTCCAGTCGCGTGGTCGCCAGCAGTTCCGACATGCCGGACAGCCCATTGAGCGGAGTGCGGAACTCGTGGCTCATGTTGGCAAGGAACCGGCTCTTCGCCTCGTTGGCCGTGCGCGCTTCCTCGGTGGCGGCCGTGAGCTGTCGAAGCAGGCCGGACAGGTACATCGGTACGGCCACCAGGCCCGTCAACAAGCCCAGCCCCAGCGGCCTGTTGTCGATCCAGTACTGCGTGAATACCAGCACGCAAGCGAAACTGGCGCTGGCCATGGCCACCGCCGCTATCAGGTAGTGGTTGCCGTAGCGCAGGCCATTGCCCACCGTAACCCACATCAGTACGACGTAAGTCCAGGCCAGCGGCTCGCCCATCACCACCATGGCCCCACCCAGCAGACCATAGTCCGCAAGCATCCCCATCGTCCGGCGCGGATGCGACTTGCCCGGGCTCACCAGCAGCCAAAGCACGAGCACGAGGCCATTGAGCAGTCCGGCCGTGACGATGGCGAGGACTACGGAATAATCGGCCGGATCGAGCGCCGCACGAGACGATGGCAACAACGTGTGGACAAGAATGATGGTGATCAGGATGAGCCGCACGAGCGCCTGCCCATGCTCGCTGTCCGATCGGTCCGATAGCCTCGACTTCAGGCGGGCGAAGAAGTCGTACACGCCTAGCGCATGCCCGGACGGGCATTCACCGTCGAGTACTGCGCGCAGATTTCGTCCAGCCGCGCGCGCCCGCGACCCAGGGCTTCGACGCAGGCCGGGTCGAAGAGGCGTCCGCGTTGCGCGTACAGATAGGCAAGCGCCGCGTCCATGTCCCAGGCTTTCTTGTAAGGGCGTGGAGAAATGAGTGCATCGAAGACATCCGCAACCGCCACGATCCTTGCTTCCAACGGGATCGCGTCCCCGATCAGGCCATCCGGATAGCCGCTGCCGTCGTAGCGCTCATGGTGTCGCAGGGCAATGATCGCGCCAGCCTGGATGAAGCGATTGTGGCTGCCGCTGAGGAGTTCGTATCCGATTTGCGGATGGCGACGCATGATCTGCGTCTCCTCATCGGTCAGCGGGCCCGGCTTCATGAGGACCGCGTCAGGAATGGCGATCTTGCCCATGTCGTGCAGGGGCGCCGCCATCTCTATCGCGCGCACCTCGTCCTCGGGCAGGCCCAGCTGTTCTGCGATCAGACCGGCCACGTGCGCCATCCTCTCCAGGTATGCGCTGGTGCCGCTGTCGCGGTACTCGATGGCGCGCGCCAGCCTGGAGAGTGTCTCGCGCTCGCGCTCTTCGACTTCGTGCATGCTCGACAGCAGGCGCTGCTCGAGCGACATGGCGCGTTGCTTGATGTTCTCGCTCTGCTGCCGCAGCTGCAACAGGTTGCGGCAGCGCGCACGGAGCTCGCGTGGGCGCACCGGCTTGACCAGGAAGTCGATGACCCCCGCCTCCAGCGCAGCCTGGCGAATGGGCTCGTCGCCAACGACGGTGACCAGGATGATGGGGATGTCGCGATGCATGGGCAGGCGACGGAATCGGCGCGCGAACTCCAGGCCGTCGATGCCGGGCATCCGGTAGTCCAACAGGAGCAGGTCGGTGTGGTTGGTCTCGCACCACGCAAGCGCGACCGCCGGATCGCCGAAGTCGTGCACGGACAGCTCCGAGGCGATGTCCTCGATCACATGGCGCAGCATCGTGCGCGCCGAGGTCTGGTCGTCGACGATGACGATATCCAAGTGGCTGCCAACTCCATTGGGCCACGCGAGGTGGCTGTGCTGTGAGGATACTCCGGAGTACACCCTGCTGGCATCTAGCATCGTCGCGTCCTTTTCGTAGCCTGGGTTACTGCGGGCTTCCCTGCAGTCTCTTCCTTACTCCGCGCGCGTCCGTCGCGGGGCATCAATGGTGTTGAAGCAGGTAACGTGCCATTTGCCCTGGACAGACGCCCCCCGACGCCAGAACCCATGGCCCGCAGTGCACGGCTGCTGCCTTGCCCAGGTTCGTGGGGGGCGGTCGCGGCCGAAAACGTGGCGAAACAGGAGCCATTACTGACTCAGGACGTCAGTCCCCCATGGTAGCGACGGCCCCCTCAGCCTGGGCCGGCGTGCATGTCAGCCCGCCTCGGGCCGCATGTACGGGAACAGGAGCACGTCCCGGATCGAATCGGAGCCAGTGAGCAGCATCACCAGCCGGTCGACGCCAATCCCCAGCCCCCCGGTGGGTGCCAGGCCGACTTCCAGCGCACGGATGTAGTCCGCATCGAAATGCATCGCTTCGTCGTCACCGCCCTCCTTGGCCTCGACCTGGGCCAGGAAGCGTGCCGCCTGGTCTTCGGGATCGTTGAGCTCGGAAAAGCCATTGGCCAGTTCCTTGCCGTTGACGAACAGCTCGAAGCGGTCGGTGTAGCCCGGGTCATCGTCCTTGGCCCGCGCCAGGGGCGAGACTTCCACCGGGTGGTCGGTGATGAAGGTGGGCTGGACCAGCGTGTGCTCGACGGTCTTCTCGAAGATCTCCAGCAGCAGCCGTCCCCAGCCGTAGCCAGGCTTGACGTGGATGCCCAGTCGCCCGCAATGCACCACCAGGGCCGCGCGGTCGGTGCAGTCAGCGACGCTGATTTCCGGATTGTGGTGGCGCACCGCCTCGTCCATCCGCCAGCGGCGAAAAGCCGGGGCGAGGTCGATCTGCTCGCCGTCCCATGTCAGCTGGCCAGGCCCCAGGACCTTGGTGGCCACCGCCCGTATAAGGGCTTCGGTGAGATCCATGATCTCGTTGTACGTGGCGTAGGCCTCGTACAGTTCGAGCATCGTGAACTCGGGGTTGTGGCGGCTACTCACGCCTTCGTTGCGGAAGTTTCGGTTTATTTCGTAGACACGCTCCATGCCGCCCACCACCAGCCGCTTGAGGTAGAGCTCGGGCGCGACGCGCAGGTAAAGATCCAGGCCCAAGGCATTGTGGTGCGTGGTGAAAGGCTTGGCCGCGGCGCCGCCGGGGATGTAGTGCATCATCGGCGTCTCCACTTCCAGGAAGCGGCGCGCATCGAGCCATTCGCGCATCGAGCGGATGATATGCGAGCGCTTGATGAAGACCTCGCGCGCCTCGGGGGTCACGATCAGGTCCACGTAGCGCTGCCGGTAGCGCTGCTCGACGTCTGACAGCCCATGCCACTTGTCCGGCAGCGGGCGAAGCGACTTGGTCAGCAGCCTGAGACTTGCGACCTTGACCGAAAGCTCACCGGTCCGCGTGCGGGTGAGGCCACCCTGCACGCCGACGATGTCGCCCACGTCCCAGCCCTTGAACGCGTCGTACACCTCGTTGAGCGTGCTGGCCTGGAGGAACAGCTGGATTCGGCCCGACTCGTCCTGGATCTGGGCAAAACTGGCCTTGCCCATGACCCGCTTGGCCATCAGCCGCCCGGCAACCTGGACCTGGCGCCCAGCGGCCTCGAGCGCTTCGGACGACCACGCTTCGGCGTCTGCGAATTCCGCCTGGAGGTCGCCTGCGAAGTGCTCGCGCCTGAAGTCGTTCGGGAATGCGATGCCCTGCCCGCGCAACGCCGTCAGTTTCGCGCGCCGCTCCGCGATCAGGCTGTTTTCCTCGGGTGGGGGCGTGTTGTCTGTCATGGATTCGGCCGTGGCTTGTCGTGGTGCTTTGATGTCCATCCCCGCAAGCGGAGACCCCTTTTTGTTTGTTGCCGGATTCACTTCGAAAGTCGCGGTTACCGCACGGACGACTCCGCACCCGGCGTTCGAACGTCAGGCGTCGCTGCGTTTGGCGCCGGCTTCGAGACCTGACTTGAGGCTTGCCTCGACGAACCCGTCCAGGTCGCCGTCGAGCACCTTCTGCGTATCGGTGCGCTCGACACCGGTGCGCAGGTCCTTGATGCGGCTCTGGTCAAGCACGTAGTTGCGGATCTGGCTGCCCCAGCCGATGTCGGACTTGGTCGCCTCAAGCGCATCGCGCTCGACGTTGCGCTTCTGGATCTCCAGCTCGTAAAGCTTGGCCTTGAGCATCTTCATCGCCGTGTCGCGATTGGCATGCTGGCTGCGTCCGGTCTGGCAGGCCGCCACGGTGTTGGTGGGGATGTGGGTGATGCGCACGGCCGACTCGGTCTTGTTGACGTGCTGGCCGCCGGCGCCGGAGGACCGATACACGTCGGTGCGCAGATCGGCCGGATTGATCTCGATCTCGATGTTGTCGTCCACTTCGGGCGAGACGAACACCGAGGTGAACGAGGTGTGCCGACGGTTATCCGAATCGAACGGCGACTTGCGCACCAGCCGGTGCACGCCGATTTCGGTCTTCAGCCAACCGTAGGCGTAATCCCCTTCGACCTTGAAGGTCGCGGACTTGATGCCGGCAACGTCGCCGGAGCTGGCTTCCATCAACTCGGCCTTCCAGCCACGCGACTCGCACCAGCGCAGGTACATGCGCAGCATCATCTCGGCCCAGTCCTGCGCCTCGGTGCCACCAGCGCCGGCCTGGATATCGACGAAGCAGTTGGCCGGGTCGAGTTCGCCCGAGAACATGCGCTGGAATTCGAGCTTGTCCACGCTGGCCTCGAAACCGGCGACATCGTCGACAACGGCCTGCGCGGTTTCCTCGTCGTCCTCGCTCTGGGCCAGATCGAGCAGTTCGCTCGCGCCGGCCAAGCCTTCCTCAAGGGCGATAATGCCGTTGACGTTCTTCTCAAGGCTGGAGCGCTCGCGCCCCAGCGCCTGCGCGTACTCAGCGTTGTTCCAGATCTCGGGGCTTTCCAGCTCCCGGTTTACCTCTTCCAGGCGCTCGCGCTTGGCATCGTAGTCAAAGATACCCCCGAAGCGACAGCAGCCGTTCCTGGAGATCGGCGATGCTCTGGCGGATTGGGTTGAGTTCGATCATGGCTTCGCGGAGTGCACAAATCAGGCCCCAAAGAATAACAGAGCAACCGCTTGCACCGGGCTTCAGGAGTGGCGCTTGATGGCGAGCGAGGCTGGTGGCGGCGAGCGAGGGCCCTCTGCGCAACCCTTGTTCGTCAGACTGGAGCGACGGCCAGCGGCGCCGGCGCCAGATGCTCGACGATCAGCTGGATTGCGGTCCCGCCCCTGTAGTCATCGGGCACCAGCCGATAGGCGAGGAGCACCCGATTTGCCGGAGGCCGCTCATGCCAACCGCCAAAGTGGATCGCGCCCAGCGGCTCACGCCGGCCCTCCATCCGCAGGGTCAGCTTGAGGTGGCGTTCGCCAACGAGGCGCCAGTCGATCACTTCAAATTCTCCGTCGAACACGGGCTCGGGAAACCCCTGTCCCCATGTTGCGCCGCTGCGCAGCGCCTCGGCACTGGCGTGATCCATTTCGTGTGGCTCCAGCTCACCGTCACTGAGCAGCTCGGCATGCAGCAGGCTGTCATCCAGCAAGGCGGCGGCTTGGGCGAGGAAAGCGACGTGGAAGCGTTCCAGCTGGTCCAGCTCCAGGCTGAGACCGGCGGCCATCGCATGCCCGCCGAACTTCCCCATCAACCCAGGGTGCAGCGCCTCGACGTTGGCCAGCGCGTCGCGGATGTGGAACCCTGGAATCGAGCGCGCCGAGCCTCGCAGTGCGTTGGAGCCAGGTTCGGCGGGGGCAAAAGCGATCACCGGGCGATGCAGCTTCTCCTTCATTTTGGAGGCGACGAGTCCAATGACCCCCGGATGCCAGTCCTCATCGAACAGGCACAGCGCATGCGGCACTGCGCTGGTGGTGTCGTACCCGCTGCTGGCGAGCGCGGCGTCGGCATCGGCGGTCATCGACTGCTGCACGCTGCGGCGCTCGGCATTGATCCTGTGCAGCAAAAGGGCCAGCTCGCGCGCCTGCGTATCGTCGTCGCAAAGCAGGCACTCGATGCCGATCGCCATGTCTTCCAGTCGTCCCGCCGCGTTGAGCCTGGGGCCGATGGCAAAGCCGATGTCGGCGGTGGTGAGGCGTGTGCTTTCGCGCCCGGACACCTCGATCAGCGCGCGGAGGCCGGCGTTGCCCTGCCCCGCGCGCAGGCGCCGCAAACCTGCACCGACCAGCGCTCGGTTGTTCATGTCCAGCGGCACCAGGTCGGCCACGGTGCCAACCGCCACAAGGTCCAAGAGCGTGCCCAGGTCAGGCTCTGGCCATGGCAGTGCGCCGCGCTGGCGAAGTGTCCGACGCAACGCCAGCAGCACATAGAACATCACGCCCACCCCGGCCAGCACCTTGCTCGGGAACGGATCGCCACGCAGGTTCGGGTTGACGATTGCATCCGCACCGGGGAGGGTCTCGCCCGGCAGGTGGTGGTCGGTGACCAGCACCTGCCAGCCCCGCGCTTTGGCCGCGGCAATGCCGGCGAGGCAGGCGATGCCGTGGTCGACAGTCACCAGCAGATCTGGTTCCATCGCGGCCAGTTCCTCGACCAGCGCCGGTGACAGGCCGTAGCCGTGCACCATTCGATTGGGGACCGCCGGCGTGACTCGCCGGGCCCCGAGCATGCGAAGTCCTCGCACCCCTACGGCACAGGCGGTCGCGCCGTCGCAATCGAAGTCCCCCACCACTACGATGTGCAGATCGCGCGCAATGGCGTCTGCGAGCAACGTCGTTGCCGCATCCATGCCTCCCAGCATTTCCGGCGGCAGCAGCTGCGCCAGCTTCGGCTGGGCATGGCCCATCTCCACCGCACCACGCGCCGCGAAGATCCTGCGCAGGAGGGGCGGCACGTGGTCGGGCCAATCGCCCGGGGAGCTGCATTGGCGGCGTCGGACGCGCGGCCCGGTGCTCATGCGTCCAGCGTGGCCGTCGCGCGGCGCCAGAACCGCCAGCGCTGCCTGTGCTTGATCGAGAAAGTCGCGCCATCTTCGAAATCCAGCGTCAACTCGGACAGCTCCCCGCTGCGAAGCGCGATCAGCAACGGGGTAAGCGCGTCGTTGGCCAGTATCTCGACCGAGCGCAGGTGACGCAGGTCGAGCAGCGCGTCGACCTGCTCGCTCTCGTCGGTGGGTGCGACCCCTGCAGCGAGCGCCAGGGCTCGCAACGTGACGTCACTGCCCTTGACCTGCAGGTGTCGCGTACGCACGAAGTCCGGCAGCGTTCCCGCACCCCAGAACCACAACGAATTCACTGGCACCTTTCCCTGCGCGGTACGCACCTTGTTCCACGCGTGGTTGTGCAGCAACACCTGCGACTCGGTCAGCAGCGCACGCCAGCGGCGACCCAGGTCACCTTCGGGCAGATGGGCGAACAGGTCCTCGCCCAGCACCTGGTCCGGTTCGGCGAACGCGGGCAGCTTGCTGCCCATGGGTAGCTGCAGGTACCAGCGCGAGGGCACGGGTGCATCAAGAATGAATCCGGCGTCTCCAAACAGCGGCTTGAGCGCGAGGAGGAACTGAGCCGCATCTTCAGCGGTAAGCGCAAGTGCTTCGCCATGGGCTAGCATCCGCGCCCCGCCCATGTCGGGGGCAACGTAGGCAGGGTCAACGCGCAGCCATGAGCGCTGCGGCGCGTCGCCGACGTCGAGTTGCCGGGTCAGCGCCGCAACCGGCCAGTGGTCGGGGACGAGCTGGAAATGCCGCCTGAGCTGCGCCCTCTCACCGGCATCACCCTGCTGGCGGTCCGCCCGGGCCAGTGCGCTGCCGGTTGACGCAGGCAGAGGCTCACCAGCAAGGCGCGAGCGCGAAGGAAGCAGGAGCGTGGCAGAAGCCAAGCGGGCGCTCGGTCAGCCGGGGTAGGCAACGCTGACGATTTCGTACTCGCGCTGGCCTGCGGGCGCATCGATGGTGACCGAATCGCCCTCGTTCTTGCCGATCAGGGCCCTCGCAATCGGCGAGGAGATGGCGATCATCGCCAGCTTGATGTCCGCCTCCAGGTCGCCCACGATCTGGTATCGCTTTTCCTCGTCGGTTTCCACGTCTGCGAGCGTAACGGTGGCGCCGAATACCACCCGCGATCCCGCGTTGAGCTTGGCCACGTCGATGACTTCCGCATGCGACAGCTCGCCCTCCAGCTGCTTGATTCGGCCTTCGATGAAACTTTGCTGCTCACGCGCGGCGTGATACTCGGCGTTTTCCTTGAGATCGCCATGCGCCCGCGCCTCCGAAATGGCAGCGATGACTGCCGGCCGCTTCACCGACTTCAGGTAGTCCAGTTCTTCGCGCAGTCGATGCGCGCCCTTCAACGTCAACGGCGCCCTCATGGCTGAAGCTCCTTGTGCAGTTCCTGCAGCGCCCAGACCGGCCCAGTGCCGCGGAATTCGAGTGAGTGCACCAGCGCTCGCGCGCCGGCAATGGTCGTCGAATAGGTCACCCGGTGCTGCAGCGCCTCTCGACGGATCGAGAACGAGTCGGCGATAGCCTGCCGTCCTTCGGTCGTGTTGACGATATACACGATCTCGCGGTTCTTGATCAGGTCGACGATGTGCGGGCGTCCTTCGGCCACCTTGTTGATCAGTTCACACGGATGTCCGTTTTCAATCAACCAGGCGCAGGTTCCACGCGTGGCGACCAGGCTGAAGCCGCGTTCGATCAGTTCGCGCGCCACTGGCAGGACCCGCGACTTGTCCGGGTCACGCACCGACAGGAACACCTTGCCTACCTTGGGCGCGCGAATTCCACCGGCCTCCTGCGCGCGCGCGAAGGCGGCGCCGAAGCTGCGGCCCACGCCCATCACCTCGCCGGTGGAACGCATCTCCGGCCCGAGGATCGGGTCCACGTTCTGGAACTTGGCGAACGGGAAGATCGCCTCCTTCACCGAGTAGTAGTGCGGGACGATCTCCTTGGTCACGCCCTGCTCGGCCAGCGACTTGCCGGCCATGCAGCGTGCCGCAATCTTGGCCAGCGGCATGCCTGTGGCCTTGGACACGAACGGCACAGTGCGCGAGGCACGCGGGTTAACTTCAAGCAGGAACACCACGTCCTGGCCCCCCTCGTCCTGCTGCACGGCGAACTGGGTGTTCATCAGGCCGATGACGTTTAGTCCCTTGGCCAGTTCGACGACCTGGCGGCGCAACTCGGCCTGGGTCTCCGGCGACAACGAGTACGGCGGCAGCGAACACGAGGAATCGCCCGAATGCACGCCGGCCTCCTCGATGTGCTCCATGACCCCGCCGACCAGGACCGCGCCGGTGTGATCGGCGATCACATCGACGTCCACTTCCACCGCATTGTCGAGGAAGCGGTCCAGCAGCACCGGCGAGTCGTTCGAGACCTTGACTGCGTCACGCACGTAGCGCGTCAGGTCCGACTCGCCGTAGACGATCTCCATCGCGCGCCCACCGAGCACGTAGGACGGTCGCACGACCAGCGGATAGCCGATTTCTCGCGCCAGCAAAAGCGCCTCCTCGGGCGTGCGGGCCGTGCGGTTGGGTGGTTGATTCAGTCCCAGTCGGTCGACCAGCTTCTGGAAGCGCTCGCGATCCTCGGCAAGGTCGATCGAATCGGGGGAGGTACCGATCACGGGCACGCCGTTGGCCTCAAGCGCCTGCGACAGCTTGAGTGGTGTCTGGCCACCGTACTGGACGATCACGCCCTTGGGCTTCTCAAGCTCCACGATCTCCAGCACGTCCTCGAGCGTGAGCGGCTCGAAGTACAGGCGGTCCGACGTGTCGTAGTCGGTGGACACCGTCTCCGGGTTGCAGTTGACCATGATGGTCTCGAACCCGTCCTCGCGCAGCGCCAGCGCCGCATGCACGCAGCAGTAGTCGAACTCGATGCCCTGCCCGATCCGGTTGGGGCCGCCACCCAGGATCATGATCTTGTCGCGGCTGGTCGGCTCGGCCTCGCACTCGTCCTCATAGGTCGAATAGAGGTACGCGGTGCTGGTGGCGAACTCGGCCGCGCACGAGTCGACGCGTTTGTACACCGGTCGCACCTTGTGCGCGTGGCGGAGCGCGCGGATCGCGCCCTCGTCGGTGGCCGCCAGCTGCGCCAGTCGGATATCGGAGAAACCCATCCGCTTGAGCCGGCGCAGGCGCGCCGCGTCCAGTGCCGCCAACCCTTCGGCTTCGACCCGGCTCTCTTCTTCAATGAGTTCTTCGATCTGGTCCAGGAACCAGGGATCGATGAACGACAGCGCATGCACCTCCTCCACGCTCATGCCCGCGCGGAACGCATCGGCGACGTGGAACAGCCGCTCCGGACTGGGCTCCTTCATCTCGCGGCGCAGCACGGTCATGTCGTCCGCGTCGGTGAGGTCCAGGCCCGTGGGATCCAGCCCGGCCTTGCCTGTTTCAAGGCCGCGCAATGCCTTCTGCAGCGACTCCTGGAACGTGCGGCCCATGGCCATCACCTCGCCCACCGACTTCATCTGCGTGGTCAGGCGTGCGTCGGCCGCGGGAAACTTCTCGAACGCGAAGCGCGGGATCTTGGTCACGACGTAGTCGATAGCCGGCTCGAACGACGCCGGCGTTGCGCCGCCCGTGATCTCGTTGCGCAACTCGTCCAGCGTATAACCGACGGCGAGCTTCGCGGCGATCTTGGCGATGGGGAAACCCGTTGCCTTGGACGCCAGGGCCGAGGAGCGCGACACGCGCGGGTTCATTTCGATTACCAGCACGCGACCGGTCTGCGCGTTGATGCCGAACTGCACATTGGAGCCGCCGGTGTCGACGCCGATCTTGCGCAGCACCGCGATGGAAGCGTCGCGCAGGCGCTGGTATTCCTTGTCGGTCAGGGTCTGCGCGGGGGCCACCGTAATGGAGTCTCCGGTGTGCACGCCCATCGGGTCGAGGTTCTCGATCGAGCACACGATGATGCAGTTGTCGGCGGTGTCGCGCACCACCTCCATTTCGAACTCCTTCCAGCCCAGCACCGACTCCTCGACCAGCACTTCACTGGTCGGGGAAAGTTCGAGGCCGCGACCGACGATGTCGATCAGCTCTTCGCGGTTGTAGGCAATGCCCCCGCCGCTACCGCCCAGCGTGAAGCTGGGACGGATGATGGTGGGATAGCCCACGCGCGTCTGGATATCCAGCGCCTGTTCCAGCGTACGTGCGACTTCGGCCTTCGGGCATTCCAGGCCAATCTCGCCCATCGCCACGCGGAACAGCTCACGGTCCTCGGCCATCATGATGGCCTCGCGCTTGGCGCCGATGAGCTCGACGCCGTACTTCTCCAGCACCCCGTGGTCGGCCAGGTCCAGGGCGCAGTTCAGTGCGGTCTGCCCGCCCATGGTGGGCAGCAGCGCGTCGGGCCTTTCCTTGGCAATGATCTTCTCGACCATCTGCCAGGTGATCGGTTCGATGTACACCGCATCGGCCATGTCCGGGTCGGTCATGATCGTTGCCGGGTTGCTGTTGACCAGCACCACCCGATAGCCCTCGTCCCGCAGCGCCTTGCAGGCCTGCGCACCCGAATAATCGAACTCGCAGGCCTGGCCGATCACGATCGGACCCGCACCAATGATCAGGATGGTCTTGATGTCACTGCGCTTGGGCATCGAATCGTTGTCCGCTTACGGGGTGGCTTGCAACGTGCTTCTATCGTCGCCGATGTGCTTGTCGAAGAACGCAAGCATGCGGGTGTAGAGGTTCACGTTGTTCTTCACGTCGCGAAAGCCGTGGCCCTCCTTGTCTTCGACGACGATGTCTTCCGGCTGCTTGCCGGCCGCATCAAGCTGCTTCACCAGAAAGTTCATCTGCTCGATCGGCACCCGCTGGTCCTTGGCACCGTGCACCAGCATGATCGGCACCTTGATCTTCTCGACGTTGTACGCCGGGCTGTACGCCTGCATCGCGGAATTGCCCTGCGGGAGTACGTCGTTCTGGAAATTCCTGCCCCCACGACTGTTCGGGATGTCGCCCTTGGCGAACATCATCGGCAGTGAGTACACGCCCACGTAGCCGACAGTGCACTGGTAAAGGTCTGGCTCCCGAACCACGCTCATGAGTGCCGCGTAACCGCCGTAAGAGGCGCCGTAGATGCACACGCGATCCTTGTCCACATATCCTTCGCGCACCGCCCAGGCCACTGAATCGGTCAGGTCGTCCTGCATCGAAGTGCCCCAGTTGCGGTACCCGTCGCGGATGAAGGCGTTGCCGTAACCGCCCGAACCGCGGAAGTTCATCTGCAGCACCGCGTACCCGCGGTTGGCAAAGAGCTGCACCTCGGGATTGAAGCCCCAGTCGTCACGGACACCGTGTGGGCCGCCGTGCGGGTTGACGATCAACGGAAGGTTCTTGCCGCTGCTGTTTTTTGGCAGCGTCAGGTAGCCGTGGAGAGTCTTGCCGTCGCGGGTACGCACCTCGACCGGCTTCATCGGCGACATTTCTCCGGGCTTGACCCACTCCCTGTACGACAGCAGGTAGGTTGCGCTCCCCTCCTTGCTGTCGAACAGGTAGGCCTGACCTGGGTCGATGTCGCTGTAGGGCCTGACCGCCACGTAGCGACCGTCTTCGGTCATTCCGCCGAAGCTCAAGGCCTTGCCGGGGAACGCCTTGACCAGGCCAGCATAGATCTTCGTCTCCGGGTGGTCGGGTGCCACGAATTCCCAATAGGGGATTCCGTCTTCGTACAGCACCGCCAGCAGGGTCGTCTTGTCGCTGCTCCACAGGTAGCGGCCCGGGTCGACCGTGCCGTTACTGGAAAGCTGGTTCTCTTCCTGCGTCTCCGGGTCGATCAGCACCACGGTTTCCGGCTTGCCCTCTTCACCTTTGGAGAAATAGACGCGCCGGTTGTCCGCGGCGAAACCGAGCGGCTTGTAGGTCGCACCGCCGCGCTTGCTTTCGTGGATCAATTTCCACTTGTCGCCCTCGCGTCGATAGGTGACCTCGCGCCCGTCCTCCATCTCGCCGAAGGCAAAGCGCACGTTCTGGTCATGGTCGACGAGGAAGCTGCCCCCATCGATCGGCGCCGTCGCCAGAGTCGTCACGCGACCGTTGTTGACATTGAGCTTGAACAGGAAAGCGCCTTCGATGGATCGCGCAACCAGGATCGTGTCAGGATCGGCGGGCGTCATGTCCACGACGCTGTAGTAGCTGCCGTTCGGGATGTCGATCCGCCCCGTGCCATCGATGTTGGATGCATACAGATCGCCTCGACCTACCTCGAAGTCGAAGCGGCCGGTCTTGAATGTCACCCAGAACAGCAGGCGCTCATTGTTCGCCCACTCGACCCGGCGAAAATGACGATCCTTGCCGTAGTCCCATTTGCCCATGATCTTTCGATCGGAAACGCGCAGCACCGCAAGGATCGTGCGGTCGTCCGCCGGCGTCGTGACAGCGACGTGCTTGCCATCGGGTGACAGCTGCACGGTGGCGAACTCTGCGTCCTTGAAGAAGTCTTCGATCGGAACCTCGCGGGCAACCGCGACCGAGGGCAGCAACATGACCAACAGCAACAGGCGAATCATCATTTTCATGGGTACATTCCTCTAAATCGTAAAGCTCCGCGGCAATCGATGCCGCTCCGTTTTCCAGCGTTCATGCTTGCGCTTGCGGCGCCGACGTCTTCTGCATCATGTCGATGAAACGGTCGAACAACGGCCCCACGTCGTGGGGCCCCGGCGATGCCTCCGGGTGTCCCTGGAACGAGAATGCCAGGGCGTCGGTCAGCTCGATCCCCTGGTTGCTGCCATCGAACAGCGAGCGATGCGTCACCCGCACGTTTGCTGGCAGCGTCGCTTCATCCACGGCGAATCCGTGATTCTGCGAGGTAATCATCACACGCCCCGAATCGAGATCCTGGACCGGGTGGTTGGCCCCGTGATGGCCGAATTTCATCTTCACCGTTTGCGCACCTGCGGCCAGGCCCAGCAACTGGTGGCCCAGGCAGATGCCGAAGGTGGGTAGCTTGCGTGCAATGAACTCGCGCGTCGCGTCGATGGCGTAATCGCACGGTGCCGGATCGCCGGGGCCGTTGGAAAGGAAGACTCCGTCCGGTCGCATCGCCAGGACGTCTGCCGCCGGGGTCTGCGCCGGCACCACGGTCACCTCGCAGCCGCGATCCACCAGCAGGCGCAGGATGTTGAGCTTGACCCCGTAGTCGTAGGCGACAACCTTGAACCTTCCGCCGCCGGCGCCAAACGTGCCGCTGTCCAGGTCCAGCGAGCCTTCGCTCCACGCATAAGGCGAGGTCGTGGACACGACCTTGGCGAGGTCCATGCCCTTCAGGCCAGGGAACTTGCGTGCGGCTTCGAGCGCCGTCTCCACGTCGATGCTCCCGGCCATCAGCGCGCCGTTCTGGGCCCCGCGATCGCGCAGCATTCGCGTCAACTTCCGGGTGTCGATGCCGGCGATGGCCACCACCCCGCGCGCCTGCAGCCACTCCGGCAGCCCGACCTCGCTGCGCCAGCTGCTGGGCCGCCGCGGCACGTCGCGCACGATCAGGCCTGCAGACCATACCCTGGTCGCTTCATCGTCCTGCACGGTGCATCCGGTGTTGCCCACGTGGGGGTAGGTCAGCGTGACCAGCTGCCGGGCATAGGACGGATCGGTGACGACCTCCTGGTAGCCGGTCATGGCGGTATTGAACACGACCTCACCCACGGACATTCCGGTCGCGCCCACGGAATCCCCTTCGAACACCGTTCCGTCTTCGAGTACCAGGATTGCAGGTTGGGTCACGGCGCTCGCCTTGTTTGGGGGGAACCCTGCCCCGCCAGCCTTGCGGCTGCAAGAAACCACGGACATGGCGTCAATCCAGTCCGGGGCGGCGGTAATCAGGCGAGTGGGAATTGTACCGATGGCCACTGCAAAAAGGAACGATGGAGTGCCGAAGCCCCGGCGGCCGGGCCTTGGGCATCGGCATGGGTCGAGGATCGTGGTTCGGACGGACCACATGCGACCAGGGGCGTATTCATCTGACGGCGCCCGGGTGCCCGAGGAGCACGTCACGCATCGCGTAATTCCCTGCAGCACGGCCCCCGAGCCAGGCGGCGGCGGTCAGGGCCCCGTGTGCGAATACGTCGCGGCTGGTGGCCCTGTGGACCAGCTCGAGCCTCTCACCGATTCCGGAGAACTGGACCGTGTGCTCGCCGACGATGTCCCCGGCGCGGATGCTCGAATAGTTGACCTCGCGGCCGTCCGTGCTGGCCGCATCGCCCAGCGTGAGCGCGGTTCCGGATGGCGCATCCTTCTTGTGGATGTGATGCGCTTCGAGCACGTCGCAGTTCCATCGGGGAAGCGCCTGCGCCGCACGTTCGACCAGGTCCGCCAGCACGGCCACTCCAAGGCTGAAGTTCGATGCCCACAGCACCGGTATCTTCGCACTGGCCTCGGACAGCGCCTCACGCTGGGTCTCCGATAGCCCGGTAGTACCGGAAACGAGTCCCACGCCGCGGAAGACGCAGGCGGCCAGGATCCGATCGAAGCCCTCGGGCAGGCTGAAGTCCACCGCGACGTCGAATGCGGGTACCCCGTCCAGCTCACTGGCAGCGAAGAAAGGCACGCCGTTCACCACGCGCTGCGGCGGCGACCTGCGCGTCACCGCAGCCACGACCTGGACACCATCGGCATCGGCATCGGCACACAGCCTCAGCAGCGCGTCACCCATGCGCCCGGAGGCACCGTGTATCAGCAGTCGCGGGGGGGCGTTCATCCGGCAAGGCTAGCGACATGGCCGCCCGGTAACAAGATGGTCCTGGCGCCCGCGTGGATCAGGCGGCGCACCGCGCCCCAGTCAACACTCCCTGGCGCCGGCACACCACCAGTGCGACGGCGAATACTGCGTCAGGCAGCCACTGCGCCCTTCCCGACCGCCGCGATTTCCGCTTTCAACAGCGCACCCAGTCGGCTCACGCCCAGCTCGATCTTGTCGGCGGGCACGGTGACGAAGGACAGCCGCAGGCAGTTGGCCTTGGGATTGGTTGCATAAAACGGAGCGCCCGGCACGAATGCGACGTTCTGCTCGATCGCCTTGGCCAGGAGCGCGGTGCTGTCCACGCCTTCGGGCAGGTCCACCCAGATGAACATGCCGCCCTGAGGCCGGTTCCAGGTCGCCTCGGCGGGAAAATATTCGTCCAGCGCGGACAGCATCAACTTGCACTGGCGGGCGTAAAGCGTGCGGATGGTCGGGATATGCGCGTCAAGGAAGCCATCCTGCACGGCCTCGTACACGATGCGCTGCGAGAACGAGGGCGTGTGCAGGTCCGCCGCCTGCTTGGCCTGCACGAGCTTGGCATGCAGCTCCTCCGGGGCAATGACGAAGCCGAGTCGAAGCCCGGGTGCCAGAATCTTGGAGAACGAGCCCATGTAGATGACGTGCTCCGGCGCCATGGACAGCAGGCTCGGCAGCATTTCGCCGCTGTAGCAGAGCTCGCCGTAGGGGTCGTCTTCGACCACGGGTACGCCTGCGGCGATCGCCTTCTCGAGCAGCGCCCTGCGGCGCTCCAGCGGCATGCGGCGACCGGTCGGGTTCTGGAAATTGGGCAGGCAGTACATGAAGCGCGCGCCCTCCAGCTGGGCGGGGCTCAGTGCGTCGGTGACGATGCCTTCGGCATCGGTTTCCATCGCGCAGTAGTCCGGCTGGAACATGGAGAACGCCTGCAGGGCGCCGAGGTAGCTGGGCGTTTCGACCAGGACCTTGCTGCCTTCGTCGATCAGCACCTTGCCCAGCAGGTCCAGGCCCTGCTGCGAGCCGGTGGTGATCAGCACCTGGCTGGGTCGGATCACGGCACCGTGCTGGCTCAGCCGCGCCGCGACCCATTCGCGCAGCGGTGTATAGCCCTCGGTCGGCCCGTACTGCAGTGCCGCCTGCGGCGCCTCGTCGAGCACCTTGGTGGTGGCCCAGCGCATGCGCTCGATCGGGAAGGTGGCCGGCGAAGGCAGCCCGCCGGCGAAGGAAATCACTTCCGGTCGTTCGGTGACCTTGAGGATTTCCCGGATGGCCGAACTGGTGAGGGCCTGGGCGCGCTTCGAAAACTTGATGTTCATCGTCATCGCGTCAGTTTACCGGGACTGCGGCCTCCGGGTCTCACCGCAACGGCGCCCACGCTCGCCAGCGGCCCCCGCCTCAAGCGATCAGGTGGACGTCATCCGGTCCCAGAAGGACTTCACCCCGTCCAGGAACGTCGCCGACTTCGGCGAGTGCTTGCGCGCTTCGGTCCCCAGGAACGTAGCCTCGAACTGCTCCAGCAGTTCGCGCTGCCTGGCGGTCAGGTTGACCGGGGTTTCGACCGCCACGCGGCAGAAAAGATCGCCGTGGCTGCGGCTGCGCACCGACTTGACGCCCTTGCCCCGCAAGCGGAACACCTTGCCGGTCTGGGTCTCGGCCGGGATGCGGATCTCGGCGTCGCCATCCAGCGTCGGCACACGCGCCACATCGCCCAGCGCGGCCTGCGAAATACGGATCGGTACCTCGCAATGCAGGTCGTCGCCGTCGCGCTGGAAGATGGGATGCTCGCGAACGCGTACTTCCACGTAAAGGTCGCCCGGCGGCGTCCCCGGCGGCCCGGCCTCGCCCTCACCGCTCAGGCGGATGCGGTCGCCGTTGTCGACACCGGCCGGGATCTTCACCGACAGCGCCTTCTCCTCTTCCACGCGACCGACGCCGTGGCAGTTGCTGCAGGGATTCCGGATCACCTGGCCGCGGCCACCACAGTGCGGACACGCCTGCTGCATGGCGAAGATGCCGCGCTGCATGCGGACCTGGCCGCGGCCGCCGCAGGTACTGCAGGTTTCGGTCTTGCCGTCTTCCGAACCGGACCCGCGACACGGATGGCAGATCGCCAGCGTCGGTATCTCGATGCGCTTGTCGATTCCGGCGACCGCATCTTCAAGGTCGAGCTCCATCACGTAGCCGACGTCCGCGCCGCGCCTCGCGGCACGGGCAGCGCCACCCACGCCTCCGCCGAAGATGTTTCCGAAGATGTCGCCAAAGATGTCGCCCATGTCGGCGCCGCCCGGAGCGGGTCCGGCGCCGCCCATGCCGTGCTGGAAAGCCGCGTGGCCGTGCTGGTCGTACATGCGCCGCTTGCCGCCGTCCGACAGCACTTCGTGGGCCTCCTTGCACTCCTTGAACGCGGTCTCCGCGGCGGCGTCGCCGGGATTGCGATCGGGGTGATGCTTCATGGCGCAGCGGCGGTACGCCTTCTTCAGCTCTTCCTCGCTGGCGCTGCGGGCTACGCCCAGGACTTCGTAGTAGTCGCGTTTGCTCATATCGGGTGGGGCACCGGGGTACGGGAGTCGGTAAAACAAGGGGGTCGGTAAAAGCGAGATGGAGCGGAGCCTGCGCTCCGCTCCATCGGTCACGGGATCAACGGTGGTATCGGATCACTTCTTCTCGTCGTCCTTTACCTCGGTGAACTCCGCGTCGACCACGTCCTCGCCGGGCTGGCCTTCACCACCTCCGGCTTCCTGCCCGCCGCCCGGCTGCCCGGTCGAAGATGCCGCCGCATAAAACGCCTGGCTGGCCTGCTCCAGGGTCTTGGTGCGCGCCTCGATCTGGCCCTTGTCGTCGCCCTTCATCGCGGTCTCCAGATCGGCCAGCGCCGATTCGACCTGGCCGATCACGTCGCCGCCGACCTTGCTGCCATGTTCGGTGATCGCGCTGCGTGTCGAGTGGATCAGGCCGTCGGCCTGGTTGCGCGCCTGCACCAGCTCATGGAACTTCTTGTCGTCCTCGCGGTGCGCTTCGGCATCGGCCACCATCTGCTGGATCTCGGCCTCGGACAGGCCCGAACCGGCCTTGATCTCGACTTTCTGCTCCTTGTTGTTCTTCTTGTCCTTGGCCGACACGTGCAGGATGCCGTTGGCGTCGATGTCGAACGACACCTCCACCTGCGGCAGGCCGCGCGGCGCCGCATCGATGCCGGACAGGTCGAACTTGGCCAGCGACTTGTTGAATCGGGCCTGCTCGCGCTCGCCCTGCAGCACGTGCACGGTCACCGCCGACTGGTTGTCCTCGGCGGTGGAGAACGTCTGCGACGCCTTGGTCGGGATCGTGGTGTTCTTCTCGATGATCTTGGTGAACACGCCGCCCATGGTCTCGATGCCCAGGCTCAGCGGGGTCACGTCGAGCAGCAGTACGTCCTTGACGTCGCCGCCAAGCACGCCGCCCTGGATCGCGGCGCCCAGGGCCACGGCCTCGTCCGGGTTCACGTCCTTGCGCGGCTCCTTGCCGAAGAACTCGGTCACCGCCTGCTGCACCTTGGGCATGCGGGTCTGGCCGCCGACCAGGATGACCTCGCCGATCTCGCTGGTGCGCAAGCCCGCATCGTTCATGGCGATGCGGCACGGCTCGATGGTCTTCTTGACCAGATCCTCGACCAGCGCTTCCAGCTTGGCCCGGGTGAGCTTGATGTTGAGGTGCTTCGGTCCCGAGGCGTCGGCCGTGACGTACGGCAGGTTGACCTCGGTTTGCTGCGAGCTCGAGAGCTCGATCTTGGCGCGCTCGGCGGCATCCTTGAGGCGTTGCAGCGCAAGCGGGTCCTTGCGCAGATCGATGCCCTGGTCCTTGTTGAATTCGTCAACCAGGTAATCGATGACGCGCTTGTCGAAGTCCTCGCCACCAAGGAAGGTGTCGCCATTGGTCGCCAGAACTTCGAACTGCTTCTCGCCATCGACATTCGCGATCTCGATCACCGACACGTCGAACGTACCGCCGCCGAGGTCGTACACCACGATCTTGCGGTCGCCGCCGTCCTTGTCCAGACCGTAGGCCAGTGCGGCTGCGGTCGGCTCGTTGATGATGCGCTTGACGTCCAGGCCGGCGATCTTGCCGGCGTCCTTGGTGGCCTGGCGCTGGCTGTCGTTGAAGTACGCCGGCACGGTGATCACCGCCTCGGTGACGTTCTCGCCCAGGTAGGCCTCGGCGGTCTTCTTCATCTTTTCGAGAATACGTGCGGAGATTTCCTGCGCGGAAAGCTTCTTGCCGTCAGCGGTGGACACCCACGCGTCGCCGTTGTCGTGCTGGGTGATGCCGTAGGAGACCAGCTCGATGTCCTTCTGCACTTCGGCGTCGGTGAACTTGCGGCCGATCAGCCGCTTCACCGCGTAAAACGTGTTCTTGGGGTTGGTGACGGCCTGGCGCTTGGCGGATGCGCCAACGAGCACTTCGCCGTCCTTGGTGTAGGCGACGATGGAGGGCGTGGTGCGGTCGCCCTCGGAGTTCTCGATGACGCGGGCCTTGCCGCCTTCCATGACCGCCACGCACGAGTTTGTCGTGCCCAGGTCGATGCCGATGATCTTGCCCATGGTGATGCTCCTGAAGTTCAGTCCTGGACCGGCTGCTGCCGTGTCGATGGTGGAAATGTGGGGTTCAAGCGCGGCCCTTCAAGGGCGGCACGCAATCGGTCAGTCGTTTTGCGCCACCACGACCAGCGCCGGGCGCAGCAGGCGGTCGTTGAGCAGGTAGCCCTTCTGGAACACCTGCACGACGCTGCCGGGGGCCGCACCGGCGGCTGCGACCTGGCTGATGGCCTGGTGGTAGTCCGGGTTGAAGGCTTCGCCGGTCGGATCGACGGTGCTCAGTCCGTTTTCGGTGGCCACCTTGACCAACTGTCGGAAGGTCAATTCCAGGCCGTCGCGCAGAGGGCTGGGCTGTGCGCCCGCCGCCGCCAGGCCCGCGTCGAGGCTGTCGAACACCGGCAGCAGCCCCGCCAGGAGTCGCTCGTTTGCAAACTTGCGCATCTGCTCCTGCTCGCGGCTCATGCGCTTGCGCTGGTTTTCCAGGTCGGCGCGCTCGCGGGTCACTTCGGCGCGCGTCTGCTCGAGTTCGGATCGAAGCTGTTCGATCTGGTCTTCCAGGGAGCCACTGCCCTCCTGCAGGTCCTGATCGGGCTGGGCCTGCGAATCGGCTTCCTGGCTGGGGTCGTGCTGGGTCTGGCTCATGTGGCTTCCATTGGCTTGCCGCTCCGGTGGCTCGCGACGTAGGACCAACCTATGGGGCCGGGGCCTCCGGATTCAAGGCTGAACCGAGCGCATCGGCGGCGGCCTGGACCACCGGAATCACCCGTTCGTAGGCCATCCGGGTGGGGCCGATGACCCCGAGCACGCCAAGTACCTGCCCGCCCGCCTGGTACGGGGCGGTGACCACGGAGATGCCGTCCATGGGTGCAAGCCCGGTTTCCTCGCCGATGAAGATGCGCACGCCCGGAGCCTGAAGGGTCCGCTCGAGCAACTGCAGGATTTCGCGCTTGCGGGCGAAGGTCTCGAACAGCTCACGCAGTCGTTCCAGGTCGGACAGATCCTGCACTCCCATCAAACGGGTCTGCCCGGCGAGGATCATGTCCTCGTCCGCCGGAACCAGCGCCTGCTCGGCCAGTTCGACGGTGTGCGCCAGCAACCCCTCCATTTCGCTCTGGGCATTGCGCAGGTCGCGCACCAGGGTGGCGCGTATGTCCGATAGCGGCCGCCCGGCGAAATTGGCGTTGAGGTAGTTGGAGACGCGTTCCAGCTCCGAGCTGTCGTAAAGGCGCCGGGGCTCGATGACGCGGTTCTGCACGTCGTTGTCGGCGAACACCAGGATGGCCAGTATCCGGCGCCCGTCCAGCGGCACGAAATCGATGTGGCGGAAGGCGAACTGTTCGCGGCTCGGGGCGCTTACCACGCCGACGAAGTGGGTCATGGCCGACAGTAGTTCGGATGCATTGCCCAGCAGCGCCTGGGTACCGACGCCGGCCGGCAGTTCCGCCCGCAGGCGCGCCACCTCGCCCTCCCCCAGCGGCTGTATCTTGACCAGGCTGTCGACGAACACGCGATACCCCTGCGCGGTCGGGATGCGGCCGGCCGAGGTATGCGGCGAAGCGAGCAGCCCGCTGTCCTCCAGGTCGCCCAGGATGTTGCGGATGGTCGCCGGGCTCAGGTCCAGCCCGGCGTGCCGGGACAGCGTCTGCGACCCCACCGGCTCGCCGTCGCGGATGTAGCGTGCGATCAGCGTGCGCAGCAGGTGCCGGGCGCGGGGATCGAGCGAACTGGGCTGGAATGACATGGGGCGATAGATAGCCGCCCCCGCGCTTCATTGCAAGCCGCAGCAACCCGCACTGTCGCAGTTCCTGCGCTGCAAGCCCCTACAATGTGCGGCCATGCTCAAGCACCTCGCCCTCAAGGACTTCGCCGTCGTCCGCTCCGCCGAACTCGAATTCGGGCCGGGGATGACCGTGATTTCCGGCGAGACTGGCGCAGGCAAGTCGCTGCTGGTGGATGCCCTGGGCTTCCTGTGCGGGCTGCGCGCCGACAGTGGCGTGGTGCGCCACGGCGCCGAGCGCGCCGAGCTGTCGGCCGAGTTCAGCCTGGAGGACGCGGCGTCTGCACTGGATTGGCTGCGCGAGAACGAGCTCGACGACACTGACTGCCAACTGCGCCGGGTGATCCGGGCCGATGGCGGCTCACGCGCCTGGATCAACGGGCGCAGTGTCACCGTGCTGCAGCTAGGCGAGCTGGCCGCGCTGCTGGTCGAGATCCACGGCCAGCACGAGCACCAGGCACTCCTCTCAAAGCCGAGCCAGCTCAACCTGCTGGACGCCTACGCACGCAATGAAGTCGAGCGTGCCGCGGTGCGCGATGCCGCCCTGCGCTGGAGCAGACTTCTTCGCGAGCGCGACGCGCTGTCGCAGCAGGGTGACGTCAGCGAGCGCATCTCCTACCTCGAACACCAGTTCCGCGAGCTCCAAGGCGAGGACCTCGAGGCGGCTGCGCTGCAGGCGCTTTCGGCAAGCCATAGGCGCCAAGCCAACGTGTCGGGACTCATCGACACCTGCAACGCGGCCTTTGCGCGGCTGGCCGGCGAAGACGCGCCCTCGGTCTCCCGTCAGTTGCTGCAGACGCTGGGGGAGCTGTCGCGCATGGCCGAGCACGAGCCGCGCCTGGGGGAGGTCGGCGCGCTGCTGGAGAGCGCCACCATCCAGTTGGACGAGGCTCTGGTCGTGCTGGACCGTGTCCGCGACGACCTGGATGCCGACCCGGCGCAGTTCATGGAGCTGGAGCGAAAGCTCACGCGCGTCCACGACCTCGCGCGAAAGCACCGGGTTGCGCCCGAGCAGCTCGGATCACGGCGCGAGTCGATCGGCGCCGAACTTGAAGCACTGCGTGGGTCCGGTGAGCGCATGCTCGTGCTGGACGAGGAGATCGCCGAGGCGACTTCCGGCTGGCAGGCCGCGGCGAAGCGCCTGACCGACGCGCGCGCCGTCGCTGCCGCGAACCTGGCATCGGCCACCACCGGTCTGATCGCCGAACTGGGCATGGGCGGCGGTCGTTTCGAGATCGCGCTGGAGCCCAACGAGGCCGGGCGCCCCGATCCATCGGGTGCCGAGCGGGTCGAATTCCTGGTTTCGGCCAACGCGGGGCAGCCGCCACGTGCACTGCGCAAGGTGGCCTCCGGCGGTGAGCTGTCGCGGATCTCGCTGGCCATCGAGGTCGCGGCGCTGGGATTGGATGCGGTGCCGACCATGGTTTTCGACGAAGTCGACTCGGGCATCGGCGGCGCGGTTTCGCAGATCGTCGGGCAGAAGTTGCGTGCCCTGGGCAAGACGCGGCAGGTGCTGTGCGTGACCCACCTTCCGCAGGTCGCCGCACAGGGACACGCCCACTACCGGGTCAGCAAGGCACCGGTCGAAGGCATGACCCAGAGTTCGGTCGAAGCGTTGACCAGCAGGCAGCGCGAAGAGGAGCTGGCGCGCATGCTGGGCGGGGTGGAAGTCAGCAAGGAAGCCCGCGCGGCGGCCAGGCGCCTGTTGACCGAGGTCAGCTGAAAAGCGAGCGCTCGCCGCGGTACCTCAAGCGACCAAATGCCCGTTCTTGAACCAGAGGCGGCAATCAGGACCGCTTCTTGCGCACGTACAGCACCAGCGCGTGCTCTTCGATCTCATACCCATGCTGGGCGGCAATCTTGCTCTGCAGCGCCTCGATCTCGTCGCTGGAGAATTCGATCACCTTGCCGGTGTCGATGTCGACCATGTGGTCATGGTGGCCGCCACGGTCCAGCTCGTACACCGCCTGGCCGCCCTCGAAGTTGTGCTTCAGTACCAGGCCTGCAGCTTCGAACTGGGTCAGGACCCGATACACGGTTGCAAGGCCGATTTCATCGCCACGATCGAGCAACTGCCGGTAGATGTCCTCGGCCGTCATGTGCCGCGACTTGCTCTGCTCGAGCAGTTCCAGGATCCGCATGCGCGGATGCGTCACCTTCAGCCCGACCTTGCGTAGATCCTGCGATTCCATCGGCTCTCCGTTCATTGGCGGTTTAATGCCAGCTGCCTCGGACGGGGCCGTGGCAGGGGCCGGAAGTGTATCATCGGTTGGCCAGACCCCCTGCCCAATCGCGGTGCTTTCTTCGATGCGTAAACTCCTGCTGGTCGCCCTCCTCAGCCTGTGCACTGCCGGTTGCGGCATCCTCTACAAGCAGCCCATCTACCAGGGCAACCTGATCGAAACCAGCAAGGCCGAGCAGCTGGCCGTGGGCCAGAGCAAGCAGCAGGTCCTGGCGCTGCTGGGATCTCCGTCCATCGCCGACCCCTTCCACGCGCAGCGTTGGGACTACACCGCGTCCGAGCGCACCAACCGCCGCGGAACCACGGAAATCAAGAACCTCACGGTATTCTTTGAAGCCGATGCCGTGACCAGCTGGGAGGGCGAGTACTTCCCCGAGAACGACGTGCAACTGGTCAAGGACGTGCGAAAGTTCGGTCCGAACCTGGCCAAGGACAAGAAGAAGGGCGCGCGCCGCTGAGTTAGCCGCCCGTCTTCCCGGCCGCACGCCGTCGCCGCGCTTCCTTCGGGTCCATCTGCAGGGGCCGCAGCAGCTCCACCCTGTCACCGTCATTGAGTAGTGTCGACGCCTGCCTGGCGACGCCGTGGATGGCGTAGCCGGTGGCCGATTCCGTTCCCGGCAGACTGGCCGCCACCACCGCATCGGCGATGGTCGAGCCCGGCGACAGCGCCAGCATCACCGCCTCGAAACGGCGCGGCCAGGCCATCACCACCTCGACGGCGATTTCTGTGTCGGCGCTCATTCGCCCTGGTCGGCGACCTTGATGAAGTCGTCGACCATGCGGTCGGCCAGGCCCTGGAATCCGAGCGCCATGGCTGGCGCCAGCAGCCAGTTTTTCGGCTCGAAGTCCAAGCTCAGCGACACCTTGCAGGCGTTCTTGTCCAGCGCGTGGAATTCCCATTCGCCATGCAGTTTGCGGAACGGTCCATCGACAAGGTTCATGTGGATGCGGTGCGGTCGCTCCAGCCTGTTTTCGGTAGTGAACCAGGTTCGGAGCGATCCCAGGCCAAGATCCAGCCGGGCTACCAGCCGGTCGTCGCCACGCTCGGTGATTTCGGCGGCGCTGCACCAGTCGAACCGGCCTGGATAGGCATCGATGTCGTTGACCAGGTCGAACATTCGGGTCGTCGAGTGCTCGACCAGGGCGCTGCGGCGGATGATGGGCATGCGGGGGATGGGCTCTTCGAAGGCCGGACTCGCTTGAATTTCCGCGTTCGGCGACAATGGCCGGATGGCGAAGAAAGCGGCTAAGGATAAAGCAAACAGCACCGGGACGATTGCTCTGAACAAGCGCGCGCGGCACGACTACCACCTCGAAGAGCGATTCGAGGCGGGCATGGCGCTGCAGGGCTGGGAGCTGAAGGCGATCCGGGCGGGACGCGCCAACATCACCGAGGCCTATGCGGTGGTCCGCAACGGCGAGATCTTCCTGTTTGGCGCACAGATCACGCCGCTGATCCAGGCGTCCACGCACGTGATCGCCGACGACAGGCGCACCCGCAAGCTGCTGCTGCACAAGGCCGAGATCGAAGGCCTGATCGGCAAGGTGGAGCGCGACGGCTACACCATCGTACCCACCGCCATGTACTGGAAAGGCAACAAGGTCAAGACCGAGGTCGCACTGGCCAAGGGCAAGCAGACGCACGACAAGCGCGACGCCGCCAAGGATCGCGACTGGGCCCGCGACAAGCAGCGCGTGATGCGGCGTCACAACCGCGACGCCTGACGCTCGACCTCACCCAGCATCTGCACGAGCTTGGGAATGCGGGGCGAGCCGCGGCGTGAAGGTTGCCTGACGGCCGCTACGGACAGCCCTTGTGACGGGCCTTCCTCGTCCCTACACTGCTGGGGTCACGCAAGATCTGGCTTCCCGGGGGTGCACCTGGCTTCGACGGGGGTTACGAAATTGCCTGGTGCATGCCGAGGGGGCGACTTTCCTCGTTAATCCAGTAGCAAACTTCTAGTTGCCAACGACGACAACTACGCTCTCGCCGCTTAAGGCGTAAGCCCCGAACCCACTTGTGCCCGTGCTCGTGGATGTAGGGTCATTATCACGGAACCGGCTGTGACGGCTGCCTGTCAGTCATGGCTTAACCAAAACAGGCTGGTCCGCTCATGCGCTTCGCGCGCCGTGCTGTGAGAGGACGAGACCCAACGGAGCGCTAAGCATGTAGTACCGGGGATGGAGTGCCTTCGGACGCGGGTTCGATTCCCGCCACCTCCACCATCTTCAAGATGCAAGTGTTGCAAACGAACAGGGCCGCGGATGCGGCCTTGTTCGTTTCTGGACCGGGCACCGGTATTTGGCATCCGGTGATTCAGCACTCCGATGCTTCCGGAAGTCCGACACGTACTACCCTCGCGATGTGCGCCTTGCAGTGACACGGACCCATGAGAGCAAATCCTGGGCGCGCAAACCCGCAGGTCTCAACAATCTCTGGCCACTGCACCTGAGCGTCTTATTGCGAAGTGGTCAACCCTGGGGACTCTCCGACATCTCCGGGCAGTACTCTTGCAGGCGTTCTGGCAGGTCCTGCGGACACACGCCACAGCCGCGATTCCCCGGCACGGCGTAATCGATGAACTTGGGGTACGGCAGGTCGAGGTTTTCCATCATGTGGATGAACTCCTCCAGCGAACGGTCTGCTCCCAGGCGAGGATTGCGCTGCTTTTCCTGCGCGATGCTCGAAACCCAGCGGCCCCGGTAATCGTGCGCCGGGTACACGAGCGTCTCTGGCGGCAGGACGAAGAGCTTGCTGCGCACGCTGTGGTACAGCACCCGGGAGTCCCCGCTCTGGAAGTCGGTGCGGCCGCAACCGTCGATCAGCAGTGCGTCGCCGGTAAACACCCGGTCGCCCACGAGCACGGAAAAATGGCTGTCGGTGTGCCCGGGCGTATGCACCGGATCGAGCACCGCGTGCCGTTCCGCGTTTCGAAAGTGCTCGCTGCCCGGCAACTGGCCGACGATTGCGATATGCGGTCGGCTGGTGAACCACAGGTACAGCGCTATCGACAGCGCCACGCCGGCGCCTGGGGCATTGCCGGGTATTGCACGGGACCTGCGTCGGACCGCCTTGGGGGCGGCCTCCGTGGAAGGCTTCCGCTTCCTCCGGGCGATGATCGCCGGCATGCTGCTGCACGAACACTTGGCCGCACGCGAGAAAAAGCCATGAGACTGCCTGCCCTGTTGACGATCTGCGCTGTACTGTCCGGCGCTGGCTGCGCTACTACTGACGCTCCGACTCCGGTTCCTGCCGTCGCCAACGCGGCCTCGCCGGTCGCTGGAATCGTCACAGCTGGCAGGCTTGACCCATCGGATATCCGGCTACTGCGCCAGGCGAACATTCGCCACGTGATCGACCTGACGCCCGATGCCGAGACACCGGATTTCGATGAGGCGGGTGTCGTCCGGCAGGCCGGGAACGGGTATTCGAACCTGCCGCTCCGTGGAGCGTCCGACCTCACCTTGGCCAACGTGAAGCTTTTCGACGAGCTCATCAGGACCTCTTCCCGTCCGCTGCGGGTGCACTGCGCCAGTGGCAACCGCGTGGGTGCCATGGCCGCTCTGCGGGCAGCATGGGTGCAGGGGCAGTCCCTGGATGCGGCGATCGCCACCGGCAAGGCGTGGGGGCTATCTGGCCTCGAAGACGAGGTGCGCCAGCGACTGCAGGCTCGAGAGCCAGAGTCCACCGGCAGCACGCGGACGTCTGCACCGCGCTGACGGCTCCACCGCGTCTTGCGCGCAACCTGCTCAGCCGCTATCCGCCAACAGCCTGTTGACCCGCTCCAGGTCCTGCTCGACCTTCTCGATGCCTTCCCATGGATGGGACTTCAGGCGCTTCATCCGCGTTGGAGCGGTTGCGATGTCGAATGCCGCTCCGTGCTTGATCCTGCCCAGTTCTTCCCAGCGAATGGGCATGGCCACCGGCGCGCCCTCCCTGGCGCGCAGCGAAAAGGACGCCACGCTGGTGGCGCCGCGTGCGTTGCGCAGGTAGTCCAGGAATATCTTTCCGTTCCTGGATTTCCTGGTTGCCGTGGCCACGAACTTGAGCGGCTCCATGGCGGACATCGTCTCGGCAAAGCTGTGCGCGAAAGGCTTGACGATGCTCCACTCGCAGCCCGGATTCAGCGGAACCACCACGTGCAAGCCCTTGCCTCCGGTGGTCCGCACATACGAGATCAGTTCCAGGTCTTCCAGCAGTTTCCTGATCTTTCGCGCCGCGCCCACGACTTCCTTCCATGCCACCCCAGGTCCGGGATCGAGATCGAAGACCATTCGATCCGCGCTGTCCGGATTCTCCGCATGCGACCCCCAGGAGTGGAACTCCAGCGCATTGAACTGGACCATTTCCAGCACCGACTGTCCGTCGCGCGCCACCAGGTAATCGGCCTGGTTGCCGGCCTCCTCTTTCAGCTTCACCACGTCCATATTCTTCAGTCCTGCGGTGTGGTGTTTCTGGAAGAAACACAGTCGGTTTGCCCCTTGCGTGCAGCGGATGATCGACAGTGGCCTGTCCACGATCTCTGGCAGGAACCAGTCCATGACCGAGCGGTAGTAGTCGACGACGTCCTTCTTGGTCGTGCCGCGGTCGGGATACACCACGCGCGTCGGACTGGTCAGGCGAAAGTCTTCTTCGGCAAGCATGTCCCTGCGCAGAGGGCCGCCGCGCCCCGCACCCTGTGGCGCCTTGGCTGCGGCCTTGGCTGCGGCCTTGGCGGCGGTCTTCTTCCTGGGGCCTGCTGGCGTGCGCACCGAGCCAGGGTCGGAGTCGAGCAGGTCGGCTGGCTCCTTGTCTGGCCGCAAGCCTTTCAACGAAGGCTGGCGCAGCAGGCCGTTGCCGCCGATACCGCGATAGAACACCTCCACCACCCCAGTCGGGGCGAACCACTTCGCAGAACGCAGGTCGGTGTCATGGGCAGGAACGTGCACGGTCGGCTTGGCCTGGGCTTCCTCGTCCAACGTCCTGGAGACGCTGGCAATCAGCTCGTCCGAGAAGCCGGAGCCCACGCGCCCTGCGTAGGACCAGCCATGTTCGGGATCCGGCCGGGCCAGCAGCAGCGAGCCGAAGCCGCTCCGGCTCCCCTTCGGCGCCGTGTAGCCGACGACGGCGAATTCTTCGCTCGCCAGGCTCTTGGTCTTGCGCCAGTCGTCGCTGCGGCCCGGGTGGTGCGGGCGGTCGGCGCGTTTGGAAATGATGCCTTCGAAGTCCTCGCCCGCCGCGAGCTCGAACGCCTTCGCGCCTTCGCCCGGCACATGTGAACTCAGCGACAGATGCGCCGGTGGATCCTTCAGCACCTTGGCCAGAAGGGCTTTCCTGGCGGCGAGCGGAGAGCTCGAGATGTCGATCCCGTCCAGGTGCAGCAGGTCGAACAGCACCAGGGTCAGAGACCCTTGTTTCTCTCCCGACAAGGTGGCCTGCAGCAGATTGAAGTCGTCCTTGCTCCCCTGCCCGGCGATCAATTCGCCATCGAGCGCTGCGCTTTCGAGGCCCAGCGCCTCCACGGCGGTCGCGATTTCCGGGACCTTCTGCGTCCACTCGTTGCCATTGCGCGAGAACAGCCTGGCTTTTCCTTCAAGCACCGTCGCGACGATCCGGTAGCCGTCCCACTTGATTTCATGAAGCCACTGCTCGCCCTCTGGCGGTTTGGCGCCGAGCTTGGCCAGCTGTGGCGCGAAAGCCTCGCCGGCTATCGGCTCCTTGCGCGCCTTCGGCAGCCTCTGCGCAGCCGCCGCCCAGTTCACTGTCTTGCGCCTGGCAGGTGCCGCCACCGCGGACAGCTGCTGCTTGTCCGTCTTGCCCTGCCCCGAGCGCTTCAGGTCCTCCGCCGGCGCCTGGATCACATCGCCCAGCAGGTCATCGGCCTCCAGCGTGCCGGCGTATTCGTCCTGGTCCTTGAACAGCAGCCACTGCGGCTGTTTTGCCGGCTTGCCCGAACGTACCAGGTGCCAGCCGCCCTTGAGCTTGCGACCGAACAGCTCGAAGCGAAGGTGCCCTTTTGCGAGAGCCGCCTCGGGATCCTCTTCGCTGGCCCACACGCCCGTGTCGAAGGTGGCGACGTGGCCTCCGCCGTACTGGCCCTTGGGTATCTCCCCCTCGAACGACGCGTAGTCCACCGGATGGTCCTCAACTTCAACCGCCATGCGTTTGACCGAAGGATCGTAGCTGGGTCCCTTCGGAACCGCCCAGCTCTTCAGCGCGTCACCGATCTGCAGCCGGAAATCGTAGTGGCGCCGACTGGCGTGGTGCAGCTGCACGACGAAGATGGAGCGGCTGCCCGTGGGTGACGCCTTGCCGGGCGCCGGCTCGCGTGTCTTGTCGAATGCGCGCTTGCGCCGGTATTCGGTGAGGCTCATCGTTTGCTCCGCGGTGCTGCGGCGCGTATCCGGCTTGGCGGGTCGGTGCGCCGTGGAAGCTGCCTGGGGCAAGCAACTTCAGATCGACAGCAGCACGAGTGCATATGCAGTGGCGCCCCCGGCGAAGAATACGAAACTGCTGTCACGTTCTTCGGGCAGTTCCTCCTTCATCACGTTGAGCACCACTCCCCCTCCGATGAAGGCAAGCAGCACGGCGACCATCGGTTCGCTCAACTCGAAGGCCACGCCCAACAACCATCCGCCGACCACAGCCAGGCCCAGCACCCAGCGTCCGAAATGCGTGTAGTCCAGGCGGTGGTGTTCGCGCAGGCCGAAATCGTTCACCACAAAGTGCAGCAACATGGCGAACCAGAACAGCAGCATGTTGCTTATGCCGTCCTCTGCGCGGTGCAGCAGGAGGTAGCCGATCACCACGTTATAGGCGGCAAAGGACCCGATATGCAGCCAGAAGACCTTCGGATCCGACCCGCTGCTGGTGGCCTCCTGGCTGCCGGCAGGACGCGCGCACTTCGCTGCCCGCTCGATGCCGTAGAACACCACCAGGCCTGACAGCGCGACCAGCCAGACATGTGATTCGACCGCCGCCATCAACGGCCCGTCCACTTGATCCAGAATTCGCTGGCCCTGGGCCAGTTCGGGGAGCAGGTGCACGAAAATATAGGCCACCGATATCCCGCTGCCAAATGACAGCCAGCGGCTGCGCGGGATGCTGTCGAGGAAGAGGAGCCGCCCCGCGAACAGGTGAACCATCGCCAGGCTCGTGGCGAGTACGAATGCGAGGACTACCATGGCTTCGATGTAATAGCCCAGCGCGCGTTCGAGGGCCGTGACAGTGCTTGCCGCACCGCGGCCTGCCTACGCCTGCCCATACCCGCTTCGCATGGCTGACTCCCCACGCCCGCAGGTGCAGGCTGGCCCCTCCTGTTTCATGCCGATGTGCCGAACGGCAACGCGATTGCTGGTACACGCTGCGAAGGCCGCACGAGCCGAGCACAAGCGCGGAGTCTGGGCCCGCGGTCACGCAGCAGGTACCTCGCTCCAATGAAAACGGGCCGCTTGCGCGGCCCGTCGTGTTGCTTGAGCGGTACTGGCTGCTTACGAAGAGCGCAGCGGCAGCACGCGGATCTCGACGCGGCGGTTCTGCGCACGGCCGGAATCGGTATCGTTGCTGGCGACCGGGTAGTTCTCACCCATGCCGACCACCTCGAAGCGCTCGCGCATCAGGCCCTGACCGGTCAGGTAGTTGGCTACCGAGGCTGCACGCTGCTCGGAAAGACGCTGGTTGACCGCGTCGCTGCCGATAGAGTCGGTATGGCCGCTCACTTCCACGATGGTCTGGTTGTACTGCTTCATGGTGCTGGCGACGTTGTTCAACGCCGGGTAGAACTGCGGCTTGAGATTCGACTTGCCGAAGTCGAAGGTCACGCCGTCCGGCAGGTTGAGCTTGATCACGTCGCCGTCGCGGCTCACGTCGATGCCGGTACCGGCGGTCTGGCGGCGCAGCTCGGCTTCCTGACGGTCCTGGTAGGCGCCCACGGCACCACCGGCAAGCCCACCGACGCCTGCACCGACCATCGCGCGCTGGCGGCGCTCGGTGGCGTCACCGCCGCTGAGGAGGCCGGCGACCGCGCCGATGCCGGCACCAATGAGAGCGTTGTTGCGCGTGCGGTTCGGGTCGTTGGGATCCTGGGTCTGGCCGGTATAGGTGGCGCAGCCGCCCAGCAGCACCGTGGCAATGAGTGCGGTGGCCGTGGTCTTGATCGCTTGGCTCTTCATCGAAGTACTCCTCGTCTAGGGGGACGCTTGCGCGCCTTTTCGTTCAGCTTCGGCACGATACCGGGGGTGGCGTGTCTGCCAGGTAAAGACGAAGCGGCATTCACGCAGCCCCGTTCAGGTTGCTCCAGACATCAGGGCAGCCGCGCCGGCGCCGTCGAGCCGGTGGTCCCAGCTCCCCATCAGCGCCAGATAAAGCAATTTCTCGAATTCTGGCTCGAAGCGCTGGATCACCGAATCAGGATCCGGCACCAGCTTCGCATCGGAAATCAGGCCGAAGTGAACGCGATTGTTGTAGCTCATGATGGAAATGCCGATACCGATGGAACCGGTCTGCGGCACCCAGAACATCATTTCGCGTACCTTGCACCCGCCCATGTAAAGGGGCTGTTGCGGCCCGGGCACGTTGGTGGCCACGGTGGTCGCTTTCCTGCTGAAAAGCTCCAGTGCCAGCCCCTGTACGGCTGCTGGGGCCATTCCAATCGCCGCAAGAAGTCCATATGCAACAATGGCTTGCCTAGAATCTTTCAAGTCGTTCATGCACTTGCAGACCCGCTCCAGCCGGCGAATCGGATTGTCCTCCCCTACCGGCAGCTCGAGGAACACCAGGCCGAAGTGGTTGCCCAGCTTCCTCGCATGCTCCAGCGGACGCAGGTTGACTGGCACGGTGGCACGTAGCGTCACCCCATCCAGGTCTTCGCCGCGCTCCAGCATGTAGCTGCGCAGGGCGCCGGCCGCCGCCGCCATGAGCACATCATTGACCGTGCAGTCGCAGGCGCGGCCCACCGCCTTCACATCGTCAAGGTCCAGCGGCTCGGCCCAGGCCACGCGCTTGCTCACTCCGAGCTTGCCGCGAAGCATGGTCGGCGGATCATCGGAGAGCGCCAGCGCAGCCACCAGTTCGCGAGCGATCTCGCCGCCCTCCCTGGCCAGCATGGTGGCCAGGGAAGGGTCGCGGTACATCTGCACGCCCTTGTCCAGCACCTTGCCGCCGATGTGCACATAGCGATCAATGGCGCCGACACGCCGCGCCACCTCCGCGCCCTCCTGCTTGAGCCATGCGGCGTGCAGGTCGGTCCCCTTTTCGGGCACGCGCGAGGTGTCGGTCAGCGACAGCAGCACCTGCACCAGGGCGATCCCATCGGCGTAGCTGTGGTGGATGCGCGCGACCAGCGCCGAACCCGTGCCGTACTTCTCCACCAGCTGGAATTGCCAGAGCGGCTTGGACTTGTCCAGCGGCGACGACGCGAGCTGGCTGACGAAACGCTCGAGGGACTTCTTCTCGGATTTGCGGTCGCTGCGCCCCGGCAGGGCCGCCAGGCGGACGTGGGCCTCCAGGTCGAAGTCCTCGTCCAGCAGCCACGCGGCCCCAGCCGGCGTATCCACGGCTTTCTGCAGGAAGCGCGGATAGGCGAGGAAACGCTTCTTCACCACCTGGCGCAGCCGCTCCAGCGTCATCGGCTCGTCGAACATCAGGATCCCGGTGATCATCATCGGGTTGGTTGGTCGTTCCATTCGAAGCCATGCGGTATCGACCCGCGACATCGATTCGCGACGCGGCTTCCTTGGCGCTTTTCTGGTTGCCATCGTGTGCTCCTGACCTCGCCCGAGTGAAGCATGCACCCTGGGAGGGGTCAACGCGGCTCCGCGGCTCCGGTGGCTTTGTATGCGGCCAGCGCCGCATCCCGCCCCTGGGCCAGGTCAACGATGGGACTGGCTGGATACTCCCTGGCCAGTCGCTGCGCGAGTTCCCGATGCTCCCATGGCGCAAAGCGCGCGGGCAGCGGCAGCGGAGCGAGCTCCGGTACCCATCGCGCGATGTAGCGGCCGTCGGGATCGAACTTGCGGGCCTGGGTGACCGGGTTGAATACGCGGAAGTACGGCGCGGCATCGGCGCCGGTGCCGGCCACCCACTGCCAACCCAGCGTGTTGCTGGCGAGGTCCGCATCCACCAGCGTGTCCCAGAACCAGCGCGCGCCTTCCAGCCAATGCATGCGCATGTGCTTGGTGAGATAGCTGGCCACGATCATGCGCACGCGGTTGTGCATCACACCGGTGCTCCACAGCTCGCGCATGCCGGCGTCGACGATGGGCACGCCGGTGCGCCCGCACTGCCACGCTTCAAGCTCGAGCCGATTCACTGGCGCCCAATCGAACTGCTCGAATCGCGGATTGAGGTTTTCCCTGGTGGTGTGCGGGAAGTGGTGCAGCAGGTGGTAAGCGAACTCGCGCCAGCCCAGTTCACGGATGTAGGCGTCCATGTCCGTAGCGTTGCTGGCGCTGCGAACCTTTTCCAGCTCTGCCACGATCCGCCACGGCGCGATCTCGCCGAAGTGCAGGTGCGGGGACATGCGGGAGGTGCCGACGCGGTCGGGACGGTCCCGCTCCTGCCGATAGCCCTGCAGTGCGCCGTCGATGAACACGTCCAGCGCCTCGCGCGCGCCGCCCTCACCGGCACTCCAGTGTTCCCAGAAGCCCCCGTCCGAGCTGATCGATGGCTCGAGGTGCAGCGTGTCGAGCGACGCGGCTTCGAGGTGGGCGGGCACTGGCGGCAGCTCGTCCGGAGCCTCGCTCAGGGGCTGCAGCCGCAGTTGGCCGAGTGCATTGCGCCAGAACGGAGTGAACACCCTGTACGGCCCACCCTGCTGGGTAGCCAGTGTCCACGGCTCGAACAGCAGCGCTGCATTGAAGCTCTCGGCGCGAAGGCTCTGCTCCTTGATCTGCTGCTTGATGCGCGCGTCGCGCGGCTGGGTTGCCGGTTCGTACTTGCGGTTCCAGAACACGGCTTGCGCACCGGATTCCTCCACCAGCCTGGCCAGCACCTGTTCCGAGTTCCCGGACCTGAGCAACAGCTTCGACCCGCGCGAACGCAGGTCCTGGTCCAGCGCCTGCAGCGAACGGTGGCGCCACGCGTTGGATGCCGCACCAGGTGCCCACGCACCCTCCTCCTCCGGCGCGTGGATATAGACCGGCAGCGGCGAGTAGCCCTCGTCCAATGCCGCCTGCAGCGCAGGGTTGTCCGACAGGCGCAGATCGTTGCGAAACCAGACTATTGCAGTGGGCATGGGGCTCCGATGTGTGGCAGGGGCGGCATGGACAGCCGCCTCAGTCTTCGACGAAACGCACCCGCCGGGTGATCGAGCAGGTCAACTCATAGCCGATGGTGCCGGCGGCGGCGCCGATGGCATCCACCGGCAGTCCCTTGCCCCACAGCACGACCGGGTCGCCGGGGCGCGCATCAGGCTGGCCGCGCAGGTCCACGGTCATCAGGTCCATCGAGACCCTGCCGATGACCTGGGCACGCCGGTTGTTGACCAGCACCGGCGTGCCTGGCTGCAAGAGCCGAGGGTAGCCGTCGCCGTATCCGATCGCCGCCACGCCCACGGGCATGTCTTCGGGGCACTCCCAGGTTGCGGAATAGCCTATGCGCTCGCCCTTGGCGATGTGGTTCACCGCGATCAGCCGCGTTGACAGCGTCATCCCCGGGCGCAGCCCGAAATCCTCTCCGGTGGTGCCGGCCACAACCGACATGCCATAGAGCATGCCGCCGGGCCGCACCACGTCGGCCTGGGCCTCGGGCCAGCCCAGCACCGCTGCCGAATTGGACAGGGAGCGTGTTCCAGGCAGTCCGGCGGTGGTCTCGTCGAACACCTGCATCTGGCGGCGACTCTGCTCGCCATCGAACTCGTCCGAACTGGCGAAATGCGTCATCAGCGGCAGGTCATCGGCCACCTGCGGCATGGCCGAAAGTCGCGCGTGGGCCTCACGCGCATCCTGCGGCGCGAAGCCCAGTCGGTGCATGCCCGTGTCGATCTTGAGCCAGCAAGTGAAGGGTGTGCCCTCGCTTCCGGCCGCCTCCAGCATCTGCAGCTGGTGGTGGCTGTGCACGACGGTGTCCACGGACAGACGGCGCAGCTGCGGCAGGTCTTCGGCCGCATCGAAGCCGGACAGCAGCACGATGGGTTGGGTCAGTCCCGCAAGTCGAAGCCGCTCGGCGTCTGCAAGTGCCGCCACCCCGAACAGGTCCGCACCCCGCAGCGCCAGCGCGGCGCGCTCCAGGCCATGGCCGTAGCCGTCGGCCTTGACCACGGCCATGACCCTGGCACCCGGCGCACGCGCGCGAACCACGCCCAGGTTATGGCGCAGGTTGTCCGAATGGATGTGGGCGACGGTGGCGCGGGGCATCGTGCAATTCTACCTGCGGCACGCGCTGGAATTGCCGATCGTCAAGCCCGCGGGCTGCAAATCGGCAACCGCGCAGCGGTCTGCATCCGGCAGCCTTATTCGAAGCTGCCCACCGCATCGTGCGCCAGGTTGTCGAAGCGCGTGTACTCGCCGAAGAACTTCAGCTTGAGCGAGCCGGTGGGGCCGTTTCGCTGCTTGCCGATGATCACTTCCGCCAGGCCCTGGTCCGGCGACTCCTTGTTGTAGTAGTCGTCACGATAGATGAAGACAATGACGTCCGCGTCCTGCTCGATGGCGCCCGACTCGCGCAGGTCGGCCATGACCGGTCGCTTGTCGGTGCGGGTCTCCAGCGAGCGGTTGAGCTGCGACAGGGCCAGCACCGGCACGTTGAGCTCCTTGGCCAGGCCCTTGAGCGAACGGGAAATCTCGGAAATTTCGGTCGCGCGGTTCTCGCTGTTGCCCGGGACCGCCATCAGCTGCAGGTAGTCGATCACGATCAGCCCGAGGTCGTGCTCGCGCTTGAGGCGGCGCGCCTTGGAGCGCAGCACGTCGGGCGACAGCGCCGGCGTGTCGTCGATGAAGATCTTGGTTTCCTTGAGCATGCGGATGGCGCTGGTCACGCGGCTCCAGTCCTCGTCCTCCAACTGGCCGGTGCGCAGGCGGGTCGCGTTGATCCGGCCGTTGGAGGAGATCAGGCGCATCGCCAGCTGCGAGGCGGACATTTCCATCGAAAACACCGCCACGGCCTTCTTCGACTTGATCGCGGCGTACTCGGCGATGTTCAGCGCCAGGGTGGTCTTGCCCATGGCCGGCCGCGCGGCCAGGATCAACAGGTCCGTGGGCTGCAGGCCCGCGGTCATTTCGTCGAAGGCGTGGTAGCCGGTGGCCAGCCCGGTGATGCTGCCGCCGCTTTCGAAGCGGCTCTGCAGCACCTCGAAGGCATCCTTCAATGCGGTGTTGACGGCTGTGAAGTCGGTGCGTCCGCGCGCGCCGGCCTCGGCGATGGCGAAGACTTCCTGTTCGGCCTTGGCCAGAAGCTCGGCGCTGTCGCGGCCGTCGGGCTGGAAGCCGTCGTTGATGATCGCGGTGCCGACCTCGATCAGCTGGCGCATCACCGCCTTGTCGCGGACGATCTCGGCGTAGGCCACGATGTTGGCCGCCGAAGGCGTGGTGCTGGCGAGTTCGACCAGGTAGGCACCGCCGGCGACTTGCTCGATCTGGCCTTGCGATTCGAACCACTCGCCCAGCGTCACCGCGTCGTAGGGGCGCCTTTTCTCGGCAAGCTCGCTGATCGCGCGGTAGATCAACTGGTGGTCGCGACGGTAGAAGTCGACGTCGTTGAGCTTGTCGTTGATGCGGTCGTAGGCTTCGGGCGCCAGCATCAGCCCGCCCAGCACCGCCTGCTCTGCCTCGATGGAATGCGGCGGCACGCGAAGTTGTTCGATGCGCGCGTCACTCTGATCGTAGCGAAAGCCGGGGCGTGCGGACATGGGTTGGGAAGTTTCCTGCAGTGCGGAGCGGCGGTGGGGATCGCGGCCCCCAATCGGACATGCTAGTCGCTCTGCCTGTGCGCAGGCGACGGCACAAGCTGTGGATAAGTGCCGCCTTCCCTGGCTGCGACGTTGTAACGCGGCTGGTTCTCGCTGGCTGCGAGCAAGGCTGAACGTCATTGACGCTGATCTCCGCGATTTGCCGAATGCGCGCCGCGGGGGCGCGATGCTCCTGGCCCCAAGCCACGCATTGGCGCAAGCATCAGGGGCAAGAGCGGTGGTTCTCGTGCGCCGGAGGCAGCGGCATCTGGCGGGCAGGGGGTTGCTGCGCCCCGCGGACGCCATCCATGGCTTTACGCGGGGCGTGGGCCAAAAGCATCGCGCCCATGGGGCGCTCCTACAACGCAACCTCCTGCCCGTCAGGCGCCGCCGAGGCGCCGCGGCTTGGCGCGCTGATCATTGGCCGAAGCCATCGTGCCGACAGCCGTGGGCGGGTGGCCGGGGTTTGCGTCTAGCGCGCCATGAATGGCGCGCGCCGTAAGAGCGCCCCATGGGCGCGATGCTTCTCCCTGATCCCTGCTCCGTGTTTCGATCCCCGGCCAGCCGGAACGCGGAGTCCCTCCGAAGCAGAAGCCGGTTTCCGCAGGAAAAAGCCAAGGGCATCGCGCCCATGGGGCGCTCATACGGCGCAACGTGGCCGTTGGTGGCCGTCGCATCATCGAATCGGGCACAGAAACGAACCAAAGAAACGGGCGCCCTGGAGCGCCCGTGGATATAGCGTACTGCGGTGGATCAGGTACTGCGGTGGATCAGGTATTGGTGGATCAGGCTTCGGCGATCACGATGACCTTGACCGTGGTCTCGACGTCGGCGTGCAGGTGGATCAGCACGTCGTATTCGCCGATGTGGCGGAACGCGCCCTCGCCCAGGATGACTTCGCTCTTCTCCAGCGGATGGCCCGCCTTGGTGAAGGCTTCGGCGATGTCGCGCGGACCGACCGAACCGAACAGCTTGCCTTCGGTGGCGGCGTTGGCGCTGATGGTGACGCTGGCGCCTTCGAGCTTGTCACGGCGCGACTCGGCTTCGCCGAATACCGACTTGGCCTTGGCTTCGTAGTCGGCGCGCTTGGCCTCGAACTCGGCGATGTTGGTGGCGGTCGCCGGCACGGCCTTGCCCTGCGGGACCAGGTAGTTGCGGCCGTAGCCGGGCTTGACGTCGACCTTGTCGCCGAGCACGCCCAGGTTGGTCACTTTCTGCAGGAGGATCAGTTGCATGTACGTTGCTCCGTATTCGTTAGCGCGCCCAATGGCCGCGCAGCGATGGCTGTCCGAATGACAGTGGTTCGGGTAAATGCGGGAATCGGGGCCCAAGGGCCCCGCGCACTCAGATGTCGTGGTTGTCCGTGTACGGGATCAGTGCCAGGAAACGCGCGCGCTTCACTGCCGTGGACAGCTGGCGCTGGTAGCGCGCCTTGGTTCCGGTGACGCGGCTGGGAACGATCTTGCCGGTTTCGGTGAGGTACTGGCGAAGGGTGTTGAGATCCTTGTAGTCGATCTCCTTGATACCCTCGGCGGTGAACTTGCAGAACTTGCGGCGACGGAAGAACTTGGACATGGGGATGCTCCTTAGGCGGCTTCGGCAGAGTCGGAATCGGTGGCAGCAGCAGCCTCGGGGGCATCGCCCTCCTCATCGCGACGGCGACGCTCGCCACGCTCGGGCTTGTCGGCCTTCTCGTCCTTGCTCTTCATTATGATCGACATCTCGGTGTCGGCTTCATCGCGCTTCATGATCAGGTGGCGCAGCACCGCGTCGTTGAAGCGGAAGCTCTCGGTCAGTTCGGCCAGGATCGCCTGTTCGACTTCGATGTTGAACAGGACGTAGTGGGCCTTGACCAGGTTCTGGATGGGATACGCCAGCTGGCGGCGGCCCCAGTCTTCCAGCCGGTGGATCTTGCCTTCGCCGTTCTCGACCAGCGCCTTGTAGCGCTCGATCATGGCGGGTACCTGCTCGCTCTGGTCCGGGTGGACCATGAACACGACTTCGTAGTGGCGCATCGTTGTATACCTTTCGGATGTGGCCCAGGTGGGCCGGACAGCCCCCCGACCATGCCCGAGCAGGACGCCAAGGGATGCGGTGGGGCAAGGGTTCCCGGGCGCCGAGGGCGCGCGGGAAGCCGGAAATTATGGCAGCAAGGGCCCTCTACGACAAGCCGCCCCTCCTGTAGCAGCGCCCCCGTGGGCGCGGTGCCCTGCTGTCGGATGTGGGTCAGGATCAGTCCCGGCTTCAGAGGGACGCCGCGTTCGGGTGCCCGGGGTTCGCTTTTCCCTCGGTCAGGGCATCCTGCCCTGACTCGGGCGCACGCCATCCATGGCGCGCTTGACGCAAACCCCGGGCACCCGCCCACGGCTGTCGGTGTCTAAGTAGCTGGGCTTCGGCCCAAGCCTCGGCTCAGGCTTTGGCTCCCTCTCGAGCAGGCCCGTGTGGTAGCACGCATCGCAATCGGATCAACTGCGGCGCCCGCCGGGCCGGGGGTTGCTGAGCAGTGGGCCATGGATGGCCCACGCCCCGCGTAAAGCCATGGATGGCGTCCGCGGGGCCGGGCAACCCCCGGACCGGCGGGCGACGCCTGTCCGAAGCCGGATTGCGCGCCCCTGTTTGCCAAGCCGCAAGGAAGATCACCGCGCTCATGTGGCGCTCGTCTGATTGCGCAGGGTCAGCCCCTGGGCTGGGCGATCCAGGCGTCGATATGCCGTTCCAGGGTCTGCAGGGGCACGGACCCGGTCTCCAGTACGGTGTCGTTGAACTCGCGCAGGTCGAAGTCCTCGCCCAGCGCGACGCTCGCCCGCTCGCGCAACTCCAGGATCTTCAGCTGGCCGATCTTGTAGGCCAGCGCCTGCCCGGGCCAGCCGATGTAGCGGTCGATCTCGTTGATGACGTCCTGTTCGGTCTTGGGCGCGTTGTCCATGAAGTAGTCGATGGCACGCTGTCGGCTCCAGCCCTTGCTGTGTATGCCGGTGTCCACCACCAGCCGCACCGCCCGCCACATGTCGTAGGCGAGTTGGCCCATGCGGTCGTATGGGTCCTGATACAGGCCCATCTCGTAGCCCAGGCTCTCCGCGTAAAGACCCCATCCTTCCCCATAGGCGACGAAATAGCCGACCCGGCGGAACAGAGGAGCCTCCGGCAGTTCCTGGGCGCGGGCGAACTGGAAATGGTGGCCCGGCACTGCCTCGTGCAGCGACAACGCCATCATTTCCCACTTGGGCCGCACCTCGGGCCGGTACAGGTTGACGTAGTAGTAACCCGCCCGGCTTCCGTCTACCGCGCCGGGCTGGTAGTAGGCCGTGGTGGTGTCGGGGGCGATGTTGTCCGGGATCGCGCGCACGCCGTACGGCAGCCGTGGGATCGTGCCGAACACCTTCACCAGTTCCGGATCGATACGCTTCGACATCGCCTGGTAAGCCTCCAGCAAAGCCTCGGGCGTGTCGTAGTAGAAGCTCGGATCGGTACGCAGGTGTTCGAAGAACGCGGCCAGGTCGCCCGCGAATCCGACTTCCTCGCGCAGCTTCTCCATCGCGGCGCGGATGCGGGCCACCTCGCCCAGGCCGATCTGGTGGATCTGGTCGGCGGTCAGGTCGGTGGTTGTGAAGTGCGCTGCGAGGAAATCGTAGTAGGCCCGGCCATCCTGCATGTCGGACGCGGCGATGGTGGTGCGGGCATTCGGCAGGTATTCGTCGTTGAAGTAGGTCGCCAGCCTGCGGTAGGCCGGCACGATGCGGTTGGAGATGACCTCGCGGGCCTGCGTCTGCAACGCCGCGCGCTGGCCCTGTGGCACCCCATCGCCGAACCGGGTGAAGACCTTGTAGAACGGGCTGGCTTCCGGATCCTCGACAAGCTGGGCCTGGATCTGCGCCGGGATGCGCTCCATCAGCACGCGCGGCGGCGTGCTGCCGGCCTCCACGCCGGCGCTCATCAGGGCGATGTTCTGGTCGACCTGTGCCGGGATGGCGCGCATGCGTGCCAGCCAGTCCTGGTAGTCCTTCGGCGTGGCCAACGGCAGGACCTCGGCCAGGCTCTCCTGGTTCTGGATGCCGCCGCGCTGGCTCAGCGGGCGCAGGTATTCGCGGTACCGCTGCCGCTCCACCGACTTTTCCAGCTGCCACAGGAACACGTCGTAGTTGAGCTGGTCGGCGGAGCCCAGCGCATTGCGGTCGATGCGACGCAACTCCTCGAGCGCTTCGCGGTCCCCTGCTTCGCGCGCGGCGACCGCCTCCAGGCTGAGGTCGGTCCAGCGGTCGTTGTAGCGGTTGTCACCGCGATAGCTGGCGGTCTCCGGGGAGTCGCGCATGTCGCGTTCCCATTGCGCATCGAAGAACGCGTGCAATGCCTTGGCAGGGTCGGCCTGGCCCTGGGCGAGGACCGGCGATGCGATCGCCATCAACAGCAACAGGGTGAATCGCGACATGAACGGCTCCTGGGCGGGACTGACCGAAGCCTAACCGATCAAGCCCACCCGGGGCGGCAGCCCCGGCCGCCAGAGCATCACGCCCATGCGGCGCTGCTACGCCAGGTCGGCTTGGGTAGTGAAGCTTTCGCCGCAGCCGCACTCGGCGGTGGCGTTGGGGTTGCGGAACACGAAGGTCTCGTTGAGACCCTGACGACCGAAGTCGATTTCGGTACCGTCCACCAGGGCCAGGCTATCGGCATCGACGAAGATCCGGGTGCCGTCCTGCTCGAACACCGTATCGCCTTCGCGCTGCTCGCGCGCCAGGTCGGCCACGTGTCCCCAGCCGGAGCAACCGGTGCGGGTGACGCCGAAACGCAAGCCCAACGCTTCCGGCGTTTCATCGACGAAGCGCTTGACTCGATCCAGTGCTACGGGAGTGAGGGAAATGGACATGGGTATCCTCCGTGGAGTTCGATTATAGGCCCGGCGCCAGCCGCGGGGCTGGCGCTCCGGTAAACTGCGCGTTCCTTTCATTGTGCTGCCTGCTCGAGGATTCAAGTCATGACGGTGGTAAGCGTCGAACATGCGCTGGCGGGCAAGCTTCCCACAGGCGGCGAAGTCACGGTGCGCGGCTGGGTGCGCACGCGGCGCGATTCCAAGGCTGGCCTGTCGTTCGTGAACGTCAGCGACGGCTCCTGCTTCGCGCCGATCCAGGTGGTGGCGCCGGACACGCTGCCGAACTACGAATCGGAAGTGAAGCACCTCACTGCCAGCTGCTCGGTGATCGTCACCGGCACCCTGGTGGCCTCGCAGGGTCAGGGCCAGTCGTTCGAGATCCAGGCCGAATCGCTGCAGGTGGTGGGCTGGGTGGAGGATCCGGAAACCTACCCGATCCAGCCCAAGGCGCACTCGCTGGAGTTCCTGCGCGAGGTCGCCCACCTGCGGCCGCGCACCAACCTGTTTGGCGCCGTCACCCGCATCCGCCACTGCCTGTCGCAGGCGGTGCACCGCTTCTTCCATGAGCGCGGCTACTACTGGATCAGCACGCCGATCGTCACCACCTCCGATGCCGAAGGCGCGGGGCAGATGTTCCGTGTCTCGACGCTGGACCTGGCCAACCTGCCTCGCGACAAGTCGGGCGCGGTGGACTTCTCCCGCGACTTCTTCGGCAAGGAAACCTTCCTCACTGTTTCGGGGCAGCTCAACGTCGAGGCCTACTGCCTGGCGCTGAGCAAGGTCTACACCTTCGGGCCCACTTTTCGCGCCGAGAACAGCAACACCACCCGCCACCTGGCCGAGTTCTGGATGGTCGAGCCGGAGATCGCGTTCGCCGACCTGCTGGAAAACGCGCAGGTGGCCGAGGACTTCCTCAAGTACCTGTTCCGCGCGGTGCTCGACGAGCGCGCCGACGACATGGCGTTCATTGCCGAGCGCGTGCAGAAGGACGCGATCACCCGGCTGGAGGGCTTCATCAATACACCCTTCGAGCGCATCGACTACAGCGAGGCGATAGACCTGCTGCAGAAGTCGGTGCACAAATTCGATTTCCCGGTCGAATGGGGCCTGGACCTGCAGACCGAGCACGAGCGCTGGCTGGTGGAACAGCACGTCGGCCGCCCGGTGGTGGTGCTGAACTACCCAGAACACATCAAGGCGTTCTACATGCGCCTCAACGACGATGGCAAGACCGTTGCGGCGATGGACGTGCTGGCCCCGGGCATCGGCGAGATCATCGGCGGCGCGCAACGCGAGGAACGCCTGGACGTGCTGGATTCGCGAATGGCGCAGTTCGGCCTGGACGCGGACCACTATGGCTGGTACCGCGACTTCCGCCGGTACGGCACGGTGCCGCATGCCGGCTTCGGCCTAGGCTTCGAGCGCCTGGTGGTTTACGTGTGCGGGCTGTCCAACATCCGTGACGCCATCCCCTACCCGCGCGCACCCGGCTCGGCCGAGTTCTAGAGGGCTATCGATGATCCTGTTCCTGGCCCTGTGTTGCGTCGGCGTGGCCATCGCCGGCTTCACCGCATTCATGATCTTCTGGCCGCTCACCCTGGTGCACGTGCGTGACCGGCACCCCGCAGTTACCGCCGAACTGGGCACTGGCGCGTTCCTCAAGCCCGTCGCGCTGGGTTGGCTGCTTACCGGTCGCTATCGGCAGACGAGTGACAGATCGCTCACCGGCCTGGCCACTCCCGCACGCATCTCGCTGCTGACCATCGTCATCGGACTGGTCATGGCCGCGGCGCTCTGGTCGCTGTCGGAGCTTCTCGGATGACTGGCCAGTGGTGGCTGGCGGCACTGGGCCGCACCCTGATCTGGGCGCGCCTGCAGGTGCGCGAGGCGGGCACCGCCGAGATCCTGGACAGCGATGGCAACACTTTGGTCTACGACAGTGAAGACACCGCGCGGGCGATGCTGTTCGATGCCGAGTTCGTGGCCTACGACGGGCTGGACGAGGACGATGCGCTGGCTCGCGGCTTCTCGCTGCAGGAAGTCGCCCCGCCACAGGCCGATGACGACGAGGCGCTGCGCGGGCGCATGGTGCAGAAGCTGGGCGAACGCGCCTGATCGGCGATGTACACGCCCCCGCGCCTTCGTCGAGACCGGCCTTGCCGCGCTGGACCCACTGCTCGAGCGCGATGCGTTCCTCACCCCGATCGCCGTCAGTGACGGAGGGTCGTTCGCAAGCCACCTCCCGGTGCATATCGGCGCCCGCTGGATCGACTTTCGCCCCGCCCCATCCCCTGAGGACTCACCATGGATCTCGATCTCTCCGGCAGGCACGCCCTGGTTTGTGGCGCATCGGAAGGCATCGGCCGCGCGTCGGCGCATGAGCTCGCGTTGCTTGGCGCCAGCGTCACCGTGCTGTCGCGACGCGCCGAGGCGCTGCAGGAAGTGCTTGTTTCCCTACCCTGCAGCGGCACCGGTCAGGTGCACGGCTGGCTGGCGGCCGACGCTGGCGACACCGCCGGCCTGTCGGCAGCGGTGTGTTCGCTCGTTGCCAGGAAACCGGTGCATGTCCTGATCAACAACACCGGCGGTCCGCCCGGTGGTCCAGCGGTGCAGGCGCCGGAAGAGTCCTACCTCACTGCGTTCCGGGCCCACCTTCTGGCCAACCAGGCGCTGGTCAACGCGGTGCTTCCGGGGATGCGCGAGGCCGGCTGGGGCCGCATCGTCAACATCATCTCGACCTCGGTCAAGGAGCCCATCGCCAACCTGGGCGTGTCCAACACGGTGCGCGGCGCAGTGGCGAGCTGGGCCAAGACCATATCGCGCGAACTCGGGCCTCTTGGCATCACCGTCAACAACGTGTTGCCCGGCTACACACGCACCGGGCGGCTGGACCAGATCCTGGACGATCGCAGCGCGGCGACCGGGCAGGACCGTGACCACGTGGCCAAGGCGATGCTGGCCACGGTCCCGGCGGGACGCTTCGCCGCGGCCGCCGAAATAGCGGCGGCCGTGGCGTTCCTGTGTACGCCGGCGGCTGCCTACATCAACGGGGTCAGCCTGGCCGTCGACGGCGGCAGGATGAACTCCATTTGAGCGCAGGCTTGTGCCAGCCGCTGTGGTGCCGGATGCTGGCGGCACTCGCGGTTGCGGCTCCTGCAGTGCCCTGCTGCAAGCTGCCGCCGCTCACGACCTGACAGCGGAGGCGCAGGTGCCCGAAGGTCCCGAGATTCGCCGCGCCGCCGACGGGCTCGCCGCCGCCGTGGTCGGCGAACCGCTGGTGTCGGCGTTCTTTTCGTTCCCCAGGCTCAAGGCGTTCGAGGCCCAGCTGCGCGGCCGACGCATCCTCTCGATCCTGCCGCAGGGCAAGGCGCTGCTGACCCGCTTCGACGATGGCTGGACGATGTACAGCCACAACCAGCTGTACGGGGTCTGGCAGGTTGCCGATGCCGGCGTGCGGCCCGAGACGACGCGCTCGCTGCGGGTGGCGCTGGAAACGGAAAAGCGCGCAATCCTGCTGTATTCGGCCTCTGACGTTTCGATGTGGCGCGACGAGGACCTGCCGACGCATCCGTTCCTGTCGCGGCTCGGGCCAGACGTGCTCGACCCGGGCATCACCGGCGCGGCAGTGGGAAAACGCCTGCAGCAGCGGGAGTTCGCGCGCAGGACGCTGTCGGTGCTGCTGCTCGAACAGGGCTTCCTCGCCGGGATGGGCAACTACCTGCGGTCCGAAGTCCTGTTCGAAGCGCGACTTGCCCCCGGGCGCAAGCCGTCAGAGCTGACGCCCGCCGAGCGCAAACGCCTGGCGTCGACCCTGCTCGAGGTGCCGCGACGCAGCTACGCCACGCGCGGCATCGTGCCGGCGAGCGGAATGAAGGCCGACTACCTCACCGACACGCCGGAAGGCTTCACCTTCCAGGTCTTCGATCGGCAAGGCCTGCCCTGCCCTTGCTGTGGCGCGGCCATCGAGCGGCGCGAACTCGGCGGTCGGCGGCTGTACCTGTGCAGGCGCTGCCAGAAGTGAGCGCGGCGGCAGGTGCAGGTAAGCTGGCGCGATGAAACGTTGCAGCCACTTTATCGACGGGACCAGCCAGCCCCCGGCGAGCCAGGCGTGGCTGCCGGTGCACGACCCGGCCACCGGCCAGCCGTTCGCCGAGGTGGCACGTGGAAACGCAGCCGACGTTGATGCCGCGATCGCCGCCGCAACCGCCGCATTTCCCGCATGGTCCGGGTTGCCCAATTCGCAGCGCGCACGATGGCTGGAACGACTGGCCGACGCGCTGGAATCGCGCATGGAGGACTTCGCACGGGCCGAATCGCGCGACGGCGGCAAGCCTTACCGGCTCGCCCTGGACGCGGAGATCCCGCGCGCGGTGTCCAACCTGCGCTTCTTCGCCCACGCCGCCACCCAGTTCGCCAGCGAATCGCACCACGGCGAGGCCGGCCTCAACTACACCCTGCGCTCGCCGCTGGGCGTGGTCGCCACGATCTCGCCGTGGAACCTGCCGCTATACCTGTTCACCTGGAAGATCGCGCCGGCGCTGGCCGCTGGCAACACGGTGGTGGCCAAGCCTTCGGAAATCACGCCGTTGACGGCCACGATGCTGGGCGAACTGGCGGCGGAGATCGGGTTTCCCGCAGGCGTGCTCAACATCGTGCACGGACTGGGCGCCGAAGTCGGCGAACCGCTGGTGACCCATCCGCAGGTGCGCGCGGTCTCTTTTACCGGCAGCACCGCCGTCGGCAAGCGCATCGCGACCCTTGCCGCGCCCCTGCTGAAGAAGGTCTCGCTGGAACTTGGCGGCAAGAATCCCACGCTGGTGTTCGCCGACAGTGATTGGCGCACGCATCTGGATACGCTGGTGCGCTCGGCCTTCCAGAACTCCGGCCAGATCTGCCTGTGCGGCTCGCGCCTGCTGGTGGAGCACGGTATTTACGACGACTTCCGCGATGCCTTCGTCGAGCGTGTGCAGGCGCTGCGCGTGGGCGACCCTTCCGCACTGGACACCAACGTGGGGCCACTGGTCTCGCAGGCGCATTTCGACAAGGTCCTGGGCTGCATCGCCACGGCGCGTGCCGAAGGCGCACGCGTGCTCTGCGGCGGCAATCGCGTCGAGCGTGAAGGCTGGTTCGTCGAACCCACCGTGATCGACGGCCTGGGCCCGGCATGCACCACCAACCTTGAAGAAATATTCGGACCCGTGGTGACCCTGCAGCCCTTCGACACCGATGCCCGGGCGCTGGCGCTGGCCAACGCGGGCGACTACGGGCTTGCAGCTTCGGTGTGGACGCGCGACCTCGAGCGTGCGCATCGGATGTCGCGGGACCTGCGCTGCGGGATCGTGTGGATCAACACCTGGCTGATGCGCGACCTGCGCACGCCGTTCGGCGGCATGGGCAGCTCCGGGCTGGGCCGCGAAGGCGGCGCCGAGGCCATGCGCTTCTTCACCGAAGCCCGGAACGTCTGCCTGTCTCTGGGATAATTGAAGACATGACCGACATACCAGCGCTGCTGCGCCAGAACCACGCCTGGGCCGAACGGGTCTGCACCGAAGACCCGGAATTCTTCGACCGGCTGTCCAGGCAGCAGTCGCCGCGCTACCTGTGGATCGGCTGTTCCGACTCGCGGGTGCCGGCCAACCAGATCCTCGGACTGGATCCGGGTGAAGTCTTCGTGCACAGGAACGTGGCCAACCTGGTGGTGCACACCGACCTCAACTGCCTCAGCGCGATCCAGTTCGCCCTGGACCTGCTCAAGGTCGATCACATCCTGATCGTCGGCCACTACGGCTGCACCGGCGTGCACGCCAGCCTGACCGGACGCCGCGTGGGCCTGGCCGACAACTGGCTGCGCCACGTCGGCGATGCCGCCAGCAAGCATGCCGGGCTGCTGGAACAGGCGGGAACCGAGGACCTGCGGCACGCCCGCCCTCTGCGAACTCAACGTCGTCGAACAGGTGGTCAACGTATGCCAGACCACCATCGTGCAGGAAGCCTGGGCGAGCGGGCAGGCGCTGACCGTCCACGGCTGGGTCTACAGTCTGCACGACGGCCGCGTGCGCGAACTCGGGATGGGCGTGGCCAGCAACGAGCAGTTGGCGCCCGCCTACCTGAAGGCGATCAGCGACATGTCCATCACGGACACACGCGATGAGTGAGACGTTCAGCACCCCGGCCGCGCCTGCCGCTGTGGGCGCCTATCCGCATGCGCGACGCGTCGGGCAGCTGCTGTTCCTGTCGGGCATCGGCCCGCGCGATCCGGCAACCAATGCGGTGCCGGGCAACGTCCACGCGGCCGACGGGTCGCTTGCCGCCCATGACATCCGGGCGCAGGCCCACGCCGTGTTCGCCAACGTGCGTACCGTCCTCGAGGCCAGCGGGGCGCGCTGGGAGGACCTGGTCGACGTGACCGTGTACCTGACCGACATGGCCGGCGATTTCACCGCCTACAACCGGGTGTGGGCGGAATATTTCCCCGACGCCTCCAAGGCGCCCTGCCGTACGACACTGGGCATCGACGCGCTGCCCACGCCCATCGCCATCGAACTCAAGTGCGTCGCCGCCCTGCCCGTGGAGGACTGAAATGCTGCCTGCACCCATCAACCTGAACGCCTGGATCGACGAACACCGCCACCTGCTCAAGCCCCCGGTGGGCAACAAGGTGATCGAGGCCGGCGACTTCATCGTCATGGTGGTCGGTGGACCGAACGCGCGCACCGATTACCACTGGGACGAAGGCGCCGAATGGTTCCACCAACTCGAGGGCGAGATGGTGCTGCGCGTGCAGGACGAAGGCCAGGTGCGTGACATCCCGATCCGCGCCGGTGAAACCTTCCTGCTGCCGCCGAGGGTGCCGCATTCGCCGCAGCGGATGGCCGATTCCATCGGCCTGGTAATCGAGCGTCGGCGGCTGCCGCAAGAAGATGACGGCCTGCTGTGGTTCTGCCAGAACTGCAATCACAAGGTGTACGAGGAGTATTTCCACCTGCACGACATCGAGCTGGACTTCCCGCCCGTGTTCGACCGCTTCTATGCCTCCATCGAGCACCGCACCTGCGGCAACTGCGCCCAGGTGCATCCGGCGCCCGACCACTACGTGATGCCCGACACCTGAAGGCGTTCGGGCAGCGGCCGCCGTGCCCGGCTAAACTGACGGCCATGCTGAAGATCGACACCCACGCCCATTTCCTGCCGCGTACCTGGCCCGACCTGGCGCGGAAATACGGCGATGAGCGCTTCCCGGTCATCCACCACGGCGAAGACGGACGCGCGCGCATCTACAAGGACGGCAAGTTCTTCCGCGAGATCTGGCCCAAGACCTGGGACCCGCTGGTGCGCATCGAGGACTACGCCCGCTTCGGCGTGCAGGTGCAGGTGCTGAGCACGGTCCCGGTGATGTTCAGCTACTGGGCCAAGCCGGACCAGGCCCTGGCCCTGCACCAGGCGCTCAACGACCACACGGCCGAGGCCTGCCGCAACCACCCGCGCCACTACGCCGGGATCGGCACGGTGCCGCTGCAGTCGCCGCGACTGGCCATCCAGGAGCTGGAACGCTGCATGGACCAGCTGGGCCTGCAGGGCGTGCAGATCGGCAGCCATGTGGACAAGTGGAACCTCGACGCGCCGGAGCTGTTCCCGTTCTTCCAGGCGGCCGCCGAACTGGACGCGGCGATCCTCGTGCACCCGTGGGACATGATGGGCACCGACACCATGCCCAAATACTGGCTGCCGTGGCTGGTGGGCATGCCCGCCGAGCAGTCGCGCGCCGCCTGCTGCCTGATCTTCGGCGGCGTGCTGGAACGCCTGCCGAAGCTGAAGATCTGCCTGGCCCACGGTGGCGGCAGTTTCCCCTACACCATCGGCCGCATCGAGCACGGTTTCAACATGCGGCCGGACCTGGTGGCGACCGACAACCCCGGCAACCCGCGCGACTACATCGACCGCCTGTACTTCGATTCCTGGGTGGCTGATCCGCGCGCCTTGCAGTACCTGCTGGAGACCGTGGGCACCGATCGGGTGATGCTCGGCACCGACTATCCCTTTCCGCTGGGCGAACAGGAACCAGGCGCCGGCATCGCCGCGCTGGAGCTGGACGCCGCCTCGCAGGCACGCCTGTACCATGGCACGGCGCTGGAATGGCTGGGGCTGCCGGCCTCCAGATTCGCATGACCCGATCCCATGTAGGAGCGGGCCCTGCCCGCGACCGCTCGAACCACCATGCCGATAAAGGGGCGGGCCATGGTTGCGACGCCTTCAGGCTGCGAATCCATTACAAGCTTCGCGGGCAGGGCCCGCTCCTACAATTCAACTGTTGAGCCCACATGACCGACGCGCTTTCCCGTACCCATGCCATTGCCCTGGACGCCGCAGACCCGCTGCGACCGCTGCGCAACGACTTCCTGATTCCGAAGTACAAGAGCAACGATCAGGTCTACTTCTGCGGAAATTCGCTGGGCCTGCAGCCGCGCAGCGCGCGCAGCCACGTGCTGCAGGTGCTCGACAAATGGGAGCACGAAGCCGTCGAAGGCCACTTCAAGGGCGACGCGCAATGGCTGACCTTCCACGAGCAGGTGCGCGGACCCCTGGCCCAAGTGGTCGGGGCGCAGCCGGGCGAAGTGGTGGCGATGAACTCGCTCACCGCCAACCTGCACCTGATGATGGTCAGCTTCTATTGCCCCACCGCCGAGCGACCCGCGATCCTGATGGAGGCCGGCGCGTTTCCGTCGGACCGCTATGCACTGGAGTCGCAGGTGCGCTTTCACGGCTTCGACCCGGCCACCGACCTGATCGAGCTGGAGCCGGACGAAGAGAACGGCACGCTGTCCATGGAAGCGATCGAACGCGCCATCGCCGAGCACGGGCCGCGTCTGGCCCTGGTCCTGTGGCCTGGCGTGCAGTACCGCACCGGGCAGTCGTTCGACCTTGCCGAAATCGCGCGCCTTGGCCACGCGCAGGGGGCGACCGTCGGCTTCGACCTGGCGCATGCCGTCGGCAACGTGCCGATGCAGCTCCACGACAGCGGCGCGGACTTTGCGGTCTGGTGCAACTACAAGTACCTCAATGCCGGACCCGGCGCGGTGGCCGGCTGTTTCGTGCACGAGCGCCATGCGCATTCCGAGCGCCCGCGTTTTGCCGGCTGGTGGGGCCACGACCGCGACACGCGCTTCCAGATGGGTCCGGACTTCGTGCCCACGCCCGGCGCAGAGGGCTGGCAGCTGAGCAATCCGCCGGTGCTGGCAATGGCGCCGCTGCTGGCCTCGCTGGAATTGTTCGACAAGGCCGGTGGCATGCAGGCGCTGCGCAGCAAGTCGCTGAAGCTGACCGGCTTCCTCGAAGCATTGATCCGTGCGCGGCTGTCGGACACGCTGCAGATCGTGACGCCGGCCGAGCCGGAGCGGCGCGGGTGCCAGCTGTCGTTGCGCGTGGTCGGTGGACGCGAACGCGGACGCGAACTGTTCGAGTACCTGGAGTCTGTGGGCACCCTGGGCGACTGGCGCGAGCCCGACGTGATCCGCATCTCGCCGGTGCCGATGTACAACCGCTACATGGACGTCTACCGCTTCGTCGAGGAAGTGGAGACGTGGCGCGGGGTTTGAGCATCTTTCGCGTCGTCATCCGCGCGCCGACCTCGTCCCGGCGCACTGCGCTTCGGAAACACCACCACGGTTAGGACAGCAGACCTCATGCCAGACAAGTCCATCACGCTGATTGGCGCCGGCCTGGCAGGAGCCCTGCTGGCCACGCTGCTGGCGCGTCGCGGTTGGCAGATCGACGTGTACGAGAAACGCGGCGATCCGCGGCTGAAGGGTTACGAAGGCGGCCGTTCGATCAACCTCGCCCTGGCCGAGCGCGGCCGCAATGCGCTGCGCCACGCCGACGCCGAAGACGAAGTCATGGCCCACGCGGTGATGATGCGTGGCCGCATGGTCCACTTCGCCGATGGACGGCAGCAGCTGCAGCGCTACGGCCGCGACGATTCCGAGGTGATCTGGTCGATCCATCGCGGCGACCTCAACATTACGCTGCTTGAGCTGGCCGAGCAGGCAGGCGCGCGCATCCACTTCCACCAGCGTCTCGAGTCGGTCGATTTCGACACCAGCATCGCGCGATTTGGCGATGACGCCGACGGGAGTACCGGCCGCGTCCACGAAATGAAGTTCGCGGCGCTGGTCGGCACCGACGGCGCTGGTTCGTCCCTGCGCGCAGCGATGGCCAGGCAGCAGGATCTGGGCGAGCGCGTCGAGTTCCTGGGGCATTCGTACAAGGAGCTGGAGATCCCGCCGGCGGCCGACGGGAGCTTCCGGATCGAGCCGAACGCCCTGCACATCTGGCCGCGTGGGCACTACATGTGCATCGCCCTGCCCAACGACGAGAAGACGTTCACCGTCACCGTGTTCCTGCCAAACGAGGGCGAGCCCAGCTTCGCCAGCGTGCAGTCGTCCGCGCAGGCGCGCGCGCTGTTCGAGCGGGACTTCAGCGATGCGGTGCCGCTGATCCCGAGGCTCGAGCAGGACTGGGAGCAGAACCCGCCCGGCGTGCTGGCCACGCTGTACCTGGAACGCTGGCACCTGGGCGGCAAAGCCGTGCTCCTGGGCGATGCGGCGCACGCCATGGTCCCCTTCCACGGCCAGGGCATGAACTGCGCCTTCGAGGACTGCGTGGTGCTGGCGCGGCATCTGGAACAGCACGAACGCACCGAGGACGCGTTCGCCGCGTTCGCCGCCGAGCGCATGCCCAACGCGTTGGCGATCCAGCAGATGGCGCTCGAGAACTACCTGGAGATGCGCGACCGCGTCGACGATGCGGATTTCCTGCTGCAGAGGCAACTGGAACTGGCGCTCGAGCAACGCCATCCGGGGCGTTTCGTGCCGCACTACAGCATGGTCACTTTCATGCTGGTCCCCTACGCCGTCGCGCAGGCACGCACCCATGTGCAGCGCGAAATCCTGGAGCGGGCGACCGCCGGAAGGGCGTCGCTGGCCGAGATCGATTGGGAAGCCGTGGATGCCCAGGTCATCGATCGGCTGGACATCCTGGTGGACGCCGCCTGATGCCGGGGAGCTTCCTGTTCTACGATCGCGACCAACCGCAACGTCCGGCGAACATGAAACGATGCCGTCGCGACGGCCATTTGCACTGACTAGCCGACTGCACACCACCATCATGCCCGCCAGCTTCCTGTTCTACGACCTTGAAACCTTCGGCAGCGACCCGCGCCGCACGCGTATCGCGCAGTTCGCCGCCGTGCGCACAGACCTCGAGCTGAAACTGGTCGATGAGCCGATCAGCTTCTTCGTGCAGCCGGCAAATGACCTGCTGCCCTCGCCGGCCGCCACGCTGATCACCGGCATCACCCCGCAGCACGCCCAGCGCGAAGGCATCAACGAAGCCGAGGCCTTTGCCCGGATTGCCGATGAAATGGGGCGCCCGGAAACCTGCACCCTGGGCTGGAACTCGCTGCGCTTCGACGACGAGTTCGTGCGCCACGGCCTCTTCCGCAACTTCCACGATCCGTACGAGCGCGAGTGGCGCGGCGACAACTGCCGCTGGGACCTGCTGGACGTCATGCGCCTGGCGCATGCGCTGCGCCCGGACGGGATCGTCTGGCCGAAGCGCGAGGACGGATCGACTTCATTCAAGCTCGAGCACCTGGCCGCGGCCAACGGCGTGCGCCAGGGTGATGCGCACGAGGCGCTGTCGGACGTGTGGGCCACGCTGGGCATGGCGCGCCTGTTCCGGCAGTCGCAGCCGCGGCTGTGGGAGTACGCGCTGAAGCTGCGCAACAAGAAATTCGCCGCCACCGTGCTGGACACCACGGCGCTGACTCCGGCGCTGCACATTTCCCAGCGCTACCCCGCCAGCCGCATGTGCGCCGCACCGGTACTGCCGCTGGCGCGCCATCCCGGCATCGACAGCCGGGTGATCGTGTTCGACCTGGATGGCGATGCGGACGCGCTGTTGAGGCTGAGTGCCGACGAAATCCGCGACCGCCTCTACACCCCTGCGGCCGACCTGCCCGAAGGCGAGCAGCGGATCCCGCTCAAGGAAGTACACCTCAACCGGTCGCCGGCGCTGGTGGCCTGGTCGCACCTGCGGGACGAGGATTTCAACCGGCTGGGGATCGATCGCGAGTCGGCCATGGCCACTGCCGATGCAATGCGCCCATTCGCGGCCGAGCTTGCCGAAAAGGTGCGCCAGGTGTTCGGTGGCGAGCGGGCGCATGCCAAGCCCGACGCCGATGCCGCGCTGTACGACGGCTTCATCGCCGACGGTGACAAGCGGCGAACGGCCGATGTGCGCAGCACCGCGCCTGAGCTCCTCGGCGGACGCGACTTCGGCTTCAAGGACGAGCGCCTGTCCGAGCTGCTGTTCCGCTACCGGGCGCGCAACTGGCCGCATAGCCTGGATGCCGACGAGCGGCAGCGCTGGGATGAGTATCGCCACCTGCGGCTGTCCAGCGACTGCGGGCTGTCGGAATGCAGCTTCGAGACGTACGCGCAGGAAATTGCCGCGTTGCGCGTGCAGCACGCCGACGAAGGCAATAAGCAGGTCCTGCTGGACCAGCTGCAGGCCTGGGGCGAGACGCTGCATCTGCGCCTGGTGTAGGAGCGAGCCCCGCCCGCGAGCCTTTGCCCATGTAGGAGCGGGCCCTGCCCGCGAACTTTTCGATCATGGCGCAGCCTGCCCGGGAGGTCTGCGTTCTGCGCCAAGTGCTCGCGGGCACGGCCCGCTCCTACAAGAGGTCGGCCCGCTCCTGCAGATGCGACTGCGAGGCAGGGCCCGCCCCCAGGGCTGCGCGTCACCAGCAGAGCTTGCTGCTGCCGGGCGTCACCGGCTGGGCCGACTGCTACGGTTACGCTTCGCGGGCGGGACGGGCTCGGACAGGAATCATTGACACGCATGACCAGCTATTTCACCGATGACAGCTTCAAGTTCCTGCGAGGCCTGGCCCGCAACAACGACAAGGAATGGTTCGGCGCGCACAGGGCGCAGTACGAGCAGCACGTGCGCCAGCCGTTCCTGCAGTTGATCACCGACCTGCAGCCGGATTTGGCCGAGGTCAGCCTGCACTTCCGCAGCGATCCGAAGACCGTGGGCGGCTCGCTGTTCCGCATCCACCGCGATGCGCGCTTTTCCAACGACAAGTCGCCCTACAAGAGCTGGCAGGGCGCGCGCCTGTTCCACGAGCTGCGCAAGCAGGTACGGGCACCTTCCTTCTACATCCACCTGCAGCCCGGCGGCTGTTTCGTCGGTTCCGGCCTGTGGCATCCGGAGCCGGCCACGCAGCGCCGCGTGCGGCAGTTCATTTTCGAGAACCCGGGCAGCTGGAAGGCCGCCGCGCACGCCCTGGCGCTGCGCAAGCGCTTCGACCTGGACGACAGCGACGTGCTGGTACGTCCGCCGCGAGGCTTCCCGGCGGACTTCGAGTTCATCGAGGATCTCAAGCACCGGAACTTCGTGTTCTGGCGCGGCCTCGACGACAGTGTCGTGACCGGTCCGCGCCTGCGCAAAACGCTCGCGCAAGATCTTGTCGATCTCGGCCCGTTCACCGACTACCTGTGCGCTGCGCTGGACCTGGAATTCTGATCCGCTACCCTGCAGGCGCAACCACGGCCGCTGGAGCCATTGAATGAAGAAGTGGATCGCCCTGGCGCTGGTGCTGCTGCTCGCGCTTGGCGCGTACGTGGCGGCCGGGCCCTACCTGGCGATGAACGGCATCCAGCAGGGCCTGGCCGAGCAGGACACGGGCAGGCTCGAGCGTCACGTGGATTTCCCGGCCGTACGGGTCAGCATCAAGGCGCAGCTGGAGGATGCAATGGCGCGACGGATGGGCAGCGACGCGCAGTCGAACCTGCTGGGCGTCTTCGCCATGGGCGTGGGCCGCAGCCTGATGGGTGCCGGAGTGGATGCCATGGTCACCCCATTGGGAATCGGCGCGTTACTGCAGGGCCGCAGCATGTGGAAGCAGTCGATGGGCGAAACCGTCAATGGCGATACGTATGGCCCTGCGGTGCCCGCCGATCCGCTGGCGTCGGCGGTGCATCGGTACGAGTCACCTTCCCGCTTCACCGCAACGGTGCTCGACGAGGACGGCGATCCAGTCACCTTCGTATTCAAGCGCTACGGACTGCAGTGGAAGCTGGCGGACATCCGCCTGCCGCTGTAGCCGCGCGCCTAGCGGTCCTCGGGATTGGCCACGCCGTGCGGCACGTGGCCGGCAGCGACGTGCAGGCGCGCACTGTCGATGTTGTGCTGCGAATCGTCGAAGAAGATGTCGGCGCCGAATGCCTCCAGGAACGGACCCTTGTCGCGCCCGCCCAGGAACAGCGCCTCGTCCAGGCGCACGCCCCACTCCCTCAAGGTCCTGATCACCCGCTCGTGCGCCGGCGCCGAGCGCGCGGTGACCAGCGCGGTGCGTATCGGCGAGGCCACGCCCGCAGGTAGCGCCGCCTGCAGTTCGTGCAGCGCGGACAGGAACCCCCGGAACGGTCCTCCCGAGAGCGGCTCACGTGCCCGATCACGCTCGTGACGTCCGAACGCCTCCACGCCCTGCTCACGGGACACGCGCTCGCTTTCGTCACCGAAGATCACCGCATCCCCATCGAAGGCGATGCGCAACTGGTCCTGGCGCTGCTGCGGCGCTTTGGCAGGCAGAATGGTGGCGGCGGCGATGCCGAGTTCCAGCGAACGCCGCACCGACTCCGGATTGGCGGACAGGAACAGGTCGGCGCCAAATGGCTTGGCGTAAGGCCACGTAGGCTCGCCTGAAGTAAACGTGGCGCGCACGATCCCCAGGCCGTGGTGCTGGATCGAATTGAAGATGCGCAGCCCGGTGTCGGCGGAATTGCGCGACAGCAGGATCACCTCGACCCGCGGCGCCTGCGGGCTGGCCGCCTCGTTCAGGGCCAGCAACTTGCGCACTACCGCGAAAGCCATGCCCGGGGACAGCACGTCGTCTTCGTGCTCGCGCTGGTAGGCGCTGTACGCCTCCACCCCCTCCTTCTCGAACAGGAGGTGGCTCTCTTCCAGGTCGAACAGCGCACGCGAGGTCACGGCGATGGTCAGCAGGCGTGGGTTCTCGAGACTCGACATGCGCGCATTATCGGGCAACGCCGTCGCAGCGGACGCGACTGGCAACGCCACCAGGACGCTGGGCTCAACCTCCGGCAGGTGAACCCAGCCGCAGGCGCGTGGCCGGACCGCGCTGGTTGTCGCGGGTCACCGCCCGCACGTCGACCTGCATGTCGATGCGCTTTTGCTGCGAGGGCGGCCCGTCGTGCCACAGAAACAGGAACTCGCTGCGTCGACGCGCCTCCCGACCCTGTACGGGACCTTCAGGGAAGATCACATAGGGGACGCTGCCGCCCACCGCGACGAACTCGAAACCCACGTCCCGCAGCTTGTACCTGCTCCGCGGCCATTCGATTATCACGGTGACAAGCCCAGTGTCGTTGCAGGTTTCGTGGTTGGACCCTATTCCGCGCACGATCCCGGTCACCACCGCCGGCGGGGCCGGCAGTTCACCTGAAGGCGCGCCCCTGGCCAGCTGCGTCCCGTCTGTCTCGAACGGCACCGCAGTGCTGCTCATCCCACACGCGCCGGCGTCAGTGACGGCCAGCACCAGGCACGCGCAAAACGCGTAACGGCTCTTCATGGGAACCCCTCCCCAGTCGGAAAAAACCTTCAGCCGCGCCTGGCGCGGCAGCGGCGCCAGCTTAGCGCCGTTGCCTGGCACCTGCTCAGACCATGAACTGCTCGCTCAGGATCCGCTCCTCGAGGTTGTGCTCCGGATCGAACAGCAGGGTCACCGTGCGATCCCGGGACTCGCGGATGGTGACCTCCACCACTTCGCGGACTTCGTGCGAGTCGGCCGTGGCGCTGACCGGCCGCTTGTATGGATCCAGCACCTTGAACCGGACTTCCGTGTCGGCCTTCAGGATCGCGCCGCGCCATCGGCGAGGCCGGTATGGCGCGATCGGCGTAAGCGCGATCGTGTGCGATCCCAACGGCAGGATCGGGCCGTGGGCGGAAAAATTGTAGGCGGTGCTGCCTGCCGGCGTTGCCACGAGCACGCCGTCGCAAACCAGTTCATCCACCCGCGTCTGGCCGTTGAGGTCGATGCTGAGGTGGGCCGCCTGCCGAGTCTGGCGCAGCAGCGAAACTTCGTTGTAGGCCAGCAGCGTGGTGCTGGTGCCTGACTCGGTGAGCGCCAGCATTTCCAGTGGACGCAGCTTGGCCGGTTCCGCCTGCGCGATCCGCTCCAGCAATCCCTCGTCGCGGTAGTTGTTCATCAGGAACCCCACCGAGCCGAGCTTCATCCCGAACACGGGCTTGCCCAACGCGCCATGGCGATGCAGCGACTGCAGCATGAAGCCGTCGCCGCCGAGCGCGCACAGCACGTCGGCTTCATCGGGTGTGCAATTGCCATGCACCTGCTGCAGTCTCTCGAGCGCCTGCTGCGCTTCCTCGGTACCGCTGGCAAGGAAAGCAATGCGCGTGATGCCAGTGCTGCCCATGGACGTCTCCTGATCAGGCGCCGAGCATAACCCGGCACCTGACGCGGCAGACCAGACGCAACGGCATCAGGACTGCGCCGCCAGCTGCGAAAGCCGCTGCACAGCCACCGAGGCAGTGGGATAGTCCAGCGTCTTTTGCGCCGCAAGCTCCCCAAGCATCGACAGGGTGAAGCGCAGCATCGGGTCGTCGCGCTGGATCCACTGACGAACCTTCTCGTCGGGCGTGGAGCCGGGCATCGAGAGGACCTGGCCGGTGAGCACGCACTGGTGCGTGGCCAACTCGTCCCGCAGCAACCCGCGCGCCACGGCATGCCATCGACCGTCCACCTGCAGGTTTTCGATCTGTTGGGCAAGCCACTGGATCTGCAGTGCTTCGCCGAGTCGGAAGTACACCTTGGACACTTCGGCCGGCTTGAGCTTGCGCGAGCGCGCCAGCTCGATGATGTCGCTCGAGGGTTCCAGGTACGGGAGGGCGGCCAGCTGGCAGGCAAGGGACTCCGGTACTCCCCTTTGGATCCAGTCGCGCAGGCTCTGCTCGTAGGCCGGTCTCATCGAGGATGGCAGCACGCCGTCAGCACCGCGGATCTCGTCGTAGCCATCGTGGTAGCGGGCAACCGACGTAGCGATTCCGGGGATCGGACCGGACCGCTTCAACAGCCAGCGCGTGAACGAGCGCTGCAGCGTCCAGATCACCTGCAGCGCGTCGATCTGCACCGACTCGGGCACGTTGCCATCGAGCGCGTCGATCTGCGCCCAGAGCGCGCGCGCATCCAGGGTCTCCCGGGTGATGGTGAACGCCTTGGCGACTTCCGCTGGCGTGCGCCCGGTGTCCTCCTGCATGCGCAGCAGGAAGGTGGCACCCATGCGATTGATGGTCGAGTTGGTGACTGCGGAGGCGATGATCTCGCGCTTCAGGCGGTGCTTTTCCATCGCCGCCGCATACTTCTTCTGCAGCGGCCCGGGGAAGTACCGCTGCAGCTCCTTCGACAGATACGGGTCTTCGGGGATGTCCGACTCCAGCAGCTGCTGGTAGGCCACCAGCTTGGCGTAGGACAGCAGCACCGCCAGCTCCGGGCGGGTCAGTCCCTGCCCGCGGGCCTTGCGCTCGGCCAGTTCGGCATCCGAGGGCAGGTACTCGATCTGCCGGTCCAGCAGGCCGCGTCCCTCCAGCACCTGGATGAAGTGCTGTTTGGAGCCGAGCCGGGAGAAGCTCATGCGCTCCATCAGGCTGATCGTCTGGTTCTGCCGGTAATTGTCGAACAGCACCAGGTCGGCAACTTCGTCGGTCATCGAGGCCAGCAGCTTGTTGCGGCCCTCGACCGTCAGCTTCTTCGCCTGCACCTCGCCGTTGAGCAGTATCTTGATGTTGACCTCGTGGTCGGAGGTGTCCACGCCTGCCGAGTTGTCGATGAAGTCGGTATTGAGCAGCACGCCGTGCTGGGCGGCCTCGATGCGGCCGAGCTGGGTCAGGCCCAGGTTTCCGCCCTCGCCTACCACGCGGCAGCGCAGTGCCGCGCCGTTGACGCGCAGTCCGTTGTTGGCCCGATCGCCGACGTCGGCATGGCTTTCCGACGCCGCCTTGACGTAGGTGCCGATGCCGCCGTTCCACAGCAGGTCAACGGGCGCCTTGAGGATCGCACTCATCAGATCGTTCGGCGACAGCGTCTCGACCTCATCGCCGAGCCCCAGCACCTGGCGAACCTCGGGGCTGATGGCCAGGGATTTGGACGTGCGCGTGAACACGCCGCCGCCCTTGGAAATCAGCGCGGTGTCGTAGTCGGCCCAGCTGGAGCGCGGCAGGTTGAAGAGGCGCTCGCGCTCCTTGAACGACTTCGCCGCATCCGGAGTCGGATCCAGGAAGATGTGGCGATGGTCGAAGGCCGCCACCAGCATGATGTGTCCGGACAGCAGCATGCCGTTGCCGAACACGTCGCCGGACATATCGCCGATGCCCACGCAGGTGAAATCTGCGCTCTGCGAATCACGGCCCATCGCGCGGAAATGCCGCTTCACCGACTCCCACGCACCCTTGGCGGTGATGCCCATGCCCTTGTGGTCGTACCCGACCGAGCCGCCGGAGGCAAAGGCATCGCCCAGCCAGAAGCCGTGGTCCATGGCCAGGCCGTTGGCGATGTCCGAGAACGTGGCCGTGCCCTTGTCGGCAGCAACCACCAGGTAGGGGTCGTCGCCGTCGTAGCGCACCACGTCCTCCGGCGGCACGATCTTGTTGTCGACGATGTTGTCGGTGATGCCCAGCAGGCCCTGGATGAACATCTTGTAGCAGGCGACGCCCTCGGCCAGGATCGCGTCGCGATCGGCGTTGAACGGTGGCTGCTTGACATAGAAGCCTCCCTTGGCGCCGACCGGCACGATGATGGTGTTCTTGACCGTCTGCGCCTTGACCAGGCCGAGCACCTCGGTGCGGAAATCCTCGCGCCGGTCGGACCATCGCAGGCCGCCGCGGGCAACGGCTCCGAAGCGAAGATGCACGCCTTCCACGCGCGGGCCGTAGACGAAGATCTCGCGGTAGGGACGCGGCTTGGGCAGGTCCGGCACCTTGGCCGCGTCGAACTTGAAACTGATGGTGTGGATCGGCTGCCCATCCCTGGTCTGGTAGTAGCTGGTGCGCAGCGTCGCCTCGATCACGCCGATCAGCGCGCGCAGGATGCGGTCGTCATCGAGGCTGGAAACCTGGTCCATCAGCTTGAGCAGGCTGTGATGGATGGCTTCGACCTGGCGCTCGCGGCTTTGTCCACGCGCATCGACGATCGGCTTGAACAACGCCTCGATCGCCGCATCGCCGCCGGACATGGCGCGAAGCTGGGCCGCCAGCACCTGCTGGCCCTCCGCGATCTGGGCTTTGCTCTCCTTGCCCGTCCTGGGGTCGAAGCGGGCTTCGAACAGTTCCACGAGAAGCCGCGCCAGCATCGGATTGCGGCATAGCGTGTCTTCCACGTAGCTCTGCGAGAACGGCACGCCAGTCTGCAGCAGGTACTTGCTGTATCCGCGCAGAAGCGCCACCTGTCGCCAGCCGAGGTTGGCACTCAGCACGAGGCGGTTGAAGCGGTCGTTTTCCGCATCGCCGCGCCAGACCCGGGCAAAGGCTTCGACGAAAGCCGTGCTGCGGTTGTCCGCCTCGGTCTCGCCGCCCAGCGACTGCACTTCGAATTCCTGGATATACACCGGCGTCCCATCGACCTCGAGCCGGAAAGGGTGCTCGGCGATGACCCGCAACCCCATGTTCTCCATCATCGGCAGCGCGTCGGACAGCGCGATGTCCTGGTACTGCCGATACAGGTTGAGGCGCAGCGTGCCCTCGCCCTCGCGGCGCCTGGGCGACAGGTGCAGGCTCACACGCAGGTCGTCCGGGCCTTCTAGCGCGGCCAGGTTCTCTACGTCGTTGGCTGCAACGCGCGGCGACACGTTCTCGATGTAGCCGGCCGGAAGGGCACGGCCATAGCTGCTCGCCAGCTTCAGCCCGCGGGTTTCGCCGTGGCGCTCGATGAGCGCCTCGCGCAGGTCGTCCTGCCAGTTGCGCAGCAGGTGGGCCAGGCGGGCTTCCATCTCCGCGGTGTCCACGTTCACCTGCTCGCCTGGCCTTGGCCGCACCACCAGATGGAGCTGCGCCAGTGGCGACTCACCCAGCTGTACCGTGGTATCGACAAACTCCCCGTGCAGCGACTCCTTGAGCAGGGCTTCGATCCGCAGGCGCACGTCGGTATTGAAACGCTCGCGCGGGATGTACACCAGCGCGGAAAAGAAGCGCCCGTAGCGGTCGCGCCGCAGGAACAGCCTGCTGCGGACGCGCTCCTGCAGGCCCAGGATGCCCATTGCCGTGCGCGTCAGCTCCTCTTCGCTGGACTGGAATAACTCCTCGCGCGGCAGCGTCTCCAGTATGTGGCGCAGCGCCTTGCCGCTGTGGCTGTTGGGAGCCAGCCCGGAGTGACGCATCACGTATTCGTGGCGCTGGCGCACCAGCGGGATCTCCCAGGGCCGACGGTTGTAGGCACTGGAGGTGTACAGGCCCAGGAAGCGCTGCTCGGCAACCGGATTGCCTTTCGAATCGAACTCGAGGACACCGATGTAGTCCAGGTTGCCGGGGCGGTGCACGGTCGAACGCGCATTGGTCTTGGTCAGGATCAGGTTGTCCACCGCGCCGGACAGCGGCATGTAATGCGCGGCCAACGACTTGAGCTTCCGCGGCAAGGGCATGTCGCGGCCCCTCAGCAGGCCAAGCCCACTGCCTTCGACCGCTTCCAGCACGCCTTCGCCATCGTGCTTGACGATGCGGTACTCGCGATAGCCGAAGAAAGTGAAGTGGTCATTGGCCGCCCAGCGCAGGAAATCTTGCGCCTCGCGACGGCCCGAGTCGTCCACCGGCATCGGCCGCGTCCCCAGCTCATCGGCCAGCAGCACCATGCGCTCGCGCATCGCGCTCCAGTCGGCGACGATGACCCGCACTTCGCCCAACACCTTGCTGATCCGCGCCTCCACCGCCGGCATCTGTTCGGCCGGTTGGCGATCGATCTCCAGCAGCATCAGCGACTCGAGCATGCCCTCACCTATCGCCGTGATCCTGCCGGCCTTGTCGCGGGTGAAGCGCACCACCGGGTGACCCAGCACGTGGACGCCGATCCCCAGGTCGGCCAGGGCCATGCTGACCGAATCGACCAGGAACGGCATGTCGTCGTTGACGATCTGCAGCACCGTGTGCGGCGAGTCCCAACCGTGCTGCTTGCGATTGGCGTTGAACACCCTGACGTTCGCCGTTCCGGGCTTGCGCACGCGGGCAAACTCCAGCATGTCGCAGGACAGCGCCGCCCATCCCTTGGGCTGGTGATGCGGGTATTCGTCGTCTTCCATGCGCTTGTAGAAAACTTCGGCGAAGGCCTCGGCCTCGGCCTGACGGGCAGCGGGAACCTTCTTGCGAATCGCCTTGAAAATGGGCTCCAGCGAGAAGCCAGGACCGGCATCGGAGCCCTCGTCGACGGCCGCCGCCGGCGCTTTGGAGGCTGCATCGCCCACGCTGCCGACAGCGTTCTTGTCAATCGTTGCGGAGGTCGATTTGTTTGGTTTCTTCGAGTTGCGAACAGGGTTCATGCAGGCCGTGGCTCGGGTGGTTGAGTGCAAGGCCGGCATTGTAGCGTTGCGTGCCGCGTTCGCCTTGTTGCGCGACCGCAATGGCGCGCGGGGCGAGTTCCCCAGCAATAGGAAACCCCGCTTGGCGCAGCGCGTGGGCGGAGCTTCCTCGAGCGGTTCAGGGGCGCTGCCTGCTGGCACGCCTGCGCCTACAAGCACCCCAGAAAAATCCGGCTGGTCATTTACTGTACTAGACGGTATAGTCCACTGCGTGCACGGTCCCGCCCCCTCCCCATCAGCCCTCGAGCGCCGCCAGCGCGTGCACCAGGCCGTGCGCGAGCTGAT
>JBDNHW010000098.1:0-33894 GCA_041688625.1 Pseudoxanthomonas sp. | reverse complement strand
TCGAGCCCGCGCGGCGTGCCGCTCCAGGGGCTGACCTGGCGAACGTCCAAGCGCAGGCGCTTGTCCGGGTATTGCTGCGGAACCTCGATGAGCGGTGCACCGACCTGGACGGTGATGGCCAGTTCTTCCTGCAGTTCGCGAATCAGTGCGGCTTCGGAGGTCTCGCCGGGTTCGCGCTTGCCGCCTGGGAATTCCCACAGGCCGGCCAGGTCTCGTCCGTCGCCGCGTCGGGCGAGCAGGATGCGGCCGCGCGGGTCGGTGATCACCGCGGCGACGACATGGATGGATCTGGGCGGGTCGGGCATGGCCCAAGAGTGCAGCGGCAGGGGTGCGGAGTGCAAACCGTGCGGTCGATTGTAGGAGCGGGCCCTGCCCGCGAGCTCTTGCAGGTCTGGCCCGGTACCGGGAATTGGCCGCCGTGGGGCGCTCCTGCGGGGTTGCGGTACGGGTGGCGCGTTCGCGGGCAGGGCCCGCTCCTACAGGAGGGGTACGGGTGGAGGGGTTACGGGTGGAGCGTTCGCGGGCAGGGCCCGCTCCTGCAGGGAGCGGGAACATCCGCGCTTGGACGTCAGCTCAGCTGGCCGTGGCAGTGCTTGTACTTCTTGCCGCTGCCGCAGGGGCACGGGTCGTTGCGGCCGACCTTGGGCCCGTCGCGGACCATGGTCGGTGCGGTGGCCACGCCTGCTTGCGCGGCCTGGGCCTGCTCGGCTTCCTCGTCGGCGCCGTAGCCGCCCGAATCGGCGTGCTGGAACTGCAGCTGCTGCAGCTTGGCCGCAGCGCTGCGACGCTCCTCGGCTTCCAGCGCGGCCACTTCTTCCTCGCTGCGGATGCGCACGCGGGCCAGCACGGTGACCACCTCGGTCTTGACCTTCTCCAGCAGGTCTGAGAACAGCTCGAACGCTTCGCGCTTGTACTCCTGCTTGGGCTGCTTCTGCGCATACCCGCGCAGGTGGATGCCCTGACGCAGGTAATCCATGCTGGCCAGGTGCTCCTTCCAGCTCTTGTCGAGCACGGTGAGCATGATGTGCTTCTCGAGCGAGCGCATGGTCTCGGGGCCCAGCTGCGTTTCCTTGGCTTCGAAATGGGCATCCATGGCCTGCTGCACACGCTCGGCAACGGCCTCGGCGTCGAGTTCCTCGAACTCCTGCGGCCAGCGCGTGACGGGCAGCTGCAGGCCCGCTTCCTCGGCCAGCTCCTGCTCCAGTCCGGCCAGGTCCCACTGCTCGTCGATGGAGGCGGGCGGCACGAAGCGCGCCACGATGTCGGCCACCACGTCGCCGCGGATGCCGTCGATGTTGTCCTTGATCGATTCGGCTTCCAGCAGCTCGTCGCGCTGGCTGTAGATCACCTTGCGCTGGTCGTTGTTGACGTCGTCGAAGTCGAGCAGATTCTTGCGGATGTCGAAGTTGTGCGCTTCCACCTTGCGCTGCGCCTTCTCGATCTGCCGGCTGACCAGGCGATCCTCGATGACGTCGTCCTCCTTCATGCCGATCATCTTCATCGCCTTCTGCACCCAGTCGGAGGCGAAGATGCGCATCAGGTTGTCTTCGAGCGACAGGTAGAAGCGCGACGAACCCGGATCGCCCTGGCGACCGGAGCGGCCGCGCAGCTGGTTGTCGATGCGGCGTGACTCGTGGCGCTCGGTGCCGACGATGTGCAGGCCGCCGCAGGCGACCACTTCGTCGTGGCGCTTCTGCCACTCGACCTTGACCTGCGCGCGCTCCTGATGGGTGGTGCCCTCGGGCAGTTCGTCGAGTTCGGCATCGAGCGAGCCGCCGAGCACGATGTCGGTGCCGCGGCCGGCCATGTTGGTGGCGATGGTGATGGCCTTCGGCCGTCCAGCCTGGGCCACGATCTGCGCCTCGCGCTCGTGCTGCTTGGCGTTGAGGACTTCATGCGGCACGCCGGCCTTGCGCAGGTGCTCGGACAGCAGCTCGGAGGTCTCGATGGACGTGGTGCCCACCAGCGCCGGCTGGCCACGCGCATGACAGTCCTGGATGTCGGCCAGCACCGCGTTGAACTTGCCGTTGCGGTTGAGGAACACCTGGTCAGACGAGTCCTTGCGCACGGTCGGGCGGTTGGGCGGGATCACGATCACTTCCAGGCCATAGATGCTCTGGAACTCGAAGGCCTCGGTGTCGGCCGTGCCGGTCATGCCCGACAGCTTGCCGTACATGCGGAACAGGTTCTGGAAGGTGATGCTGGCCAGGGTCTGGTTTTCGCGCTGGACTGGCACGCCCTCCTTGGCTTCGACCGCCTGGTGCAGGCCGTCGGACCAGCGACGCCCGGTGAGGGTGCGGCCGGTGAATTCGTCGACGATCACCACCTCACCGTCGCGCACGATGTAGTCGACGTCGCGGTTGTAGATGGCGTGCGCGCGCAGCGCCGCGTTGAGGTGGTGGACCACGCTCAGGTTGTTGGGGCCGTACAGGCTGTCCTCTTCGTCCTTGAGGATCCCGGCCTGGCGCAACAGCTCTTCGGCGTGCAGCATGCCGGCCTCGGACAGGTGCACCTGCTTGCCCTTCTCGTCCAGCCAGTAGTCGCCCTCGCCTTCCTCGGTCTCCTGGCGGACCAGCTGCGGCACCAAGCGGTTGACGCGGATGTACAGCTCGGGAGATTCATCGGCCGGGCCGGAAATGATCAGCGGCGTGCGTGCCTCGTCGATCAGGATCGAGTCGACCTCGTCGACGATGGCGTAGTGCAGGCCGCGCTGGAAGCGATCGGCCTTGGACATGGCCATGTTGTCGCGCAGGTAGTCGAAGCCGAATTCGTTGTTGGTGCCGTAGGTGATGTCGGACGCGTACGCCGCGGCCTTGTCGCCGTGCGGCATGCCGGGATAGACCACGCCCACGCTCAGCCCCAGCCAGGTGTAGAGCTTGCCCATCCAGGCGGCGTCACGCCGTGCCAGGTAGTCGTTGACCGTGACCACGTGCACGCCCTTGCCTTCGAGCGCATTGAGGTACACCGGCAGCGTCGCCACCAGGGTCTTGCCTTCGCCGGTGCGCATCTCGGCGATCTTGCCCAGGTGCAGCACCATGCCGCCGATCAGCTGCACGTCGTAGTGGCGCATGCCCAGCACCCGCCGCGAGGCCTCGCGGCACACGGCGAAAGCTTCGGGCAGCACCTTGTCCACGGCCTCGCCATCGGCGATGCGCTTCTGCAATTCGGGGGTCTTGGCCTTCAAGGCTTCGTCCGAAAGCTTCTCCAGCTCCGCTTCCATCGCGTTGATCTTGCCGACGCTGCGCTCCAGCTGCTTGAGCAGGCGTTCGTTGCGGCTACCGAAGAGACGGGTGAGGAAGTTGTTGATCATTTAAGGAGCCGGATTGGGAAGGAACGCCTGGGCAGCGGGGATATGTCTTTGGCGCCCAAAACGAAACAGGGTGCAATGCACCCTGTCTGGCAACGCCGCATTGTAACTTGGGGCGACCGCGGGCGAATCAAGTTGGCCCCGCGCCTCGCGCCCGCACCGGTGCTCGTGCAGGAGCGGGCCCTGCCCGCGAACGCATTTCACAGGATTCCTTGAAGAGCTTCGCGGGCAGGGCCCGCTCCTACATGGAGACGGTAGGTCGCGGGCGGGCCCGCTCTTTTGACAGGATTGCTTGAAGGGCTTCGCGGGCAGGGCCCGCTCCCACATGGAGACGGTAGGGTCGCGGGCTGGGCCGGCGCCTGAAGCAGGTCAGCCGCGGCCGGCCTTGCCCACCGGCGTCGGGCCGGTACCGAGGAACTTGCGCGGATTGACCACGCGGCCGTTCTCCCAGACTTCGAAATGCACGTGCGCGCCGGTGGAGCGCCCGGTGGAGCCGGCCTTGGCGACCTGCTGGCCCACGCGGACCAGGTCGCCTACTTTCACCATCAGCCGCGAATTGTGCGCATAGCGGGTGATGTAGCCGTTGCCGTGGTCGACGTCGAGCACGTTGCCGTAGCCGCCCTTGACCCCCGCGAACGCGACCACGCCATCGGCCACCGCCAGCACGGGATCGCCGACGCGGGCCTTGAAGTCGATGCCCTTGTGGTACTGGCCGCCGCCGCCGAACGGATCGGCGCGGCCGCCGAATCCGGAGGTGATGTAGCTGTTGAGGATGGGCATGCGCGAGGGCGTGGCGTTCTGGTCCAGGGCGCGGTTGAACAGCAATGCCTCCAGCACCGACAGCTGCTGGCCGGACGCCTCGAACTGCTGTTCGAGTTCCGCCACGCCATCGCTCAGCGCCTGCGGGGCCATGTCGTAGGCCGAATCGTTGCCGCCGACGCCCACGTCCTCGTTGAAGTCGAACTCGCCGTCCTGAAGCTGGCCGACGCGGGTCAGCCGCTCACCCAGCGCGTTCAGACGGTTGGCCTGGGCCTGCAGCTCGCCCAGGCGCGCGGCCATCGCGTTGACTTCCTGCTGCGCGCCGCGGCGCACCTGTTCCAGTTCGGTCTGCTGGCGCTCGGACTGGCCCTGCAGCAGCGAGACCTGGGCCACGCCGGCCGCACTGCGGCCACCGAAGCCGATCAGCAGGCCGCCTACCAGCATCAGGCCGGCGGTGGAAAGGGGACGCGCATGGATGAAGCCGCGCGCGTGGCGGGTGCCGACATATGGAGCGAGTCGTGCACGTGTATTGTCTAGAAAGGTTTTTAAGGTCATGGCTACCGATGTCTGATTCGAAGTCCCAACCGCGCCGCGCCTCGGTTCCGCAATTGGCCCTGCAGGCCGCAATGTCGGATGCCTCGGCCGACCCGGTGCGTCGGGCCATCTGGCTCGACACGCTGGAACAGCAACTTCGCCCCTGTCTGCCGCCTGCCCTGTCCAGCCATTGCAGGCTGGGGAATGTGACCGGCGGAAAACTCGTTTTTATCGTGGATTCCCCAGTGTGGAAGGCCAAACTGCGCCTAGCCGCACCCGAACTCATCAATCTGGCCCGATCCATCGGCCTGGCGGCGACCGAAGTCGTCGCCAAGGTATCGACTGCACCTTCCCAGCCTGCTCGTGCGGCTGGCATTGCCCTGAAACCCATGTCTGAAGTGTCGCGCCAAGCGCTGCAGGCAGCGCTCTCGTCCCTGGAAGAACCTGCTCCTGACGCCTCCGGCGGTGGTCTGCCTGGAGCTCCTGCCCGTCGCCGGGGCCGCTCCTGAAGAGGGGTCCGGCGGGCACGAGCCGAAGCATGGTACCCAGCAAGGCCGCCGAGGTCGTTAGATGAATGTTAATAAAGCGTGATAGTTCAGCCTGCTGTCGCGGCGGGGTTCACACTTCGTGCAATGCCCTCTGCGGGCATGCGGATGGGCTCAGCTGGCCAGGACAGGGCTGGCGTAGGTCACGGGCGAGGGTCGCGAGGCCGACTCGAAGGTCACCTCTTCCCAGGCCGAACGGTCGGCCATCAGCGCGCGGACCAGCTTGTTGTTGAGCGCGTGGCCGGACTTGAAACCCTCGTAGGCACCGAGGATCGGGTGGCCGGCCAGGTACAGGTCGCCGATGGCGTCGAGGATCTTGTGGCGCACGAACTCGTCGGCGTAGCGCAGGCCGTCTTCGTTGAGCACGCGGAACTCGTCCAGCACGATGGCGTTGTCCATCGACCCGCCCAGGCCCAGGTTGCGCTCGCGCATGTACTCCAGGTCGCGCATGAAACCGAAGGTGCGGGCGCGCGCCACTTCCTTGGTGTAGGCGGCGGTGGAGAAATCCACTTCGGCACGCGACTGGGCGGCCGGGATCATCGGATGGTCGAACACCACCGTGAAGCCGACGCGGAAGCCATCGTGCGGGACGAAGCGGGCGATCTTGTCGCCGTCGCGCACTTCGATTTCACGCAGGATGCGGATGAAGCGCTTGGGCGCGGCCTGCTCGACCACCCCTGCGGACTGCAGCAGGAACACGAAGGGTCCGGCCGAGCCGTCCATGATCGGCAGCTCGGCCGAGGACAGCTCGACATAGGCGTTGTCCACGCCCAGCCCGGCCATGGCCGACATCAGGTGCTCGACGGTAATGACCTTGGCACCCTCGCGGGTCAGCCCGGTGCAGAGTGTGGTTTCGCTGACGAGCTCGGCATTGGCCGGAATCTCGACCACCGGATCCAGATCGACGCGGCGGAACACGATGCCGGTCTCGACCGGCGCCGGTCGCAGGGTCATGTAGACCTTTTCCCCGCTGTGCAGCCCCACGCCAGTGGCGCGGATCACGTTCTTGAGGGTGCGCTGCTGGGACATCGTTTAGAAGATGTGAGCTGAAGTCGAAGTGGGCGCGAGAGTAGCACGCAGCCGCCTGAATCTTAACGGAAGTATCGGTGAGTCCCAGCACTGAAACTTTGCGCTGGCAGGCTTGCGTTGTTGTGTCCGTCGAAAAGAGCTGCCGGGCCGGCGGGGCCGGCGGGGCCGGCAGCAAAGGACATGACATGGAGAGTTCGGTATTTCTTGAAACTTCAGGCGCGGGCTTTTGGCTGCACGCGCAACGTCAGAGCTCGCGCCCAGGGGGCGCTCCTACAAGGGACACGCGCGACCCCGCCCGGCGCTGCGGACAGCGCCGTGGCTGGTATCGCGCGCCGTCAATCCGCCTGGCGGCGCAGGAACGCCGGGATGTCCAGGTAGTCACCGGGCAGGTCGGCCGTGGCCGGCGCCGGGGACGACACTGAGGCGGACGCCGGTTCGGCACTGCCCCGGCGCAGGCCCAGGCCGCCGACCGCATTGGCCACCGGGTCCATGATCGCGTTGGCGTCATACACCGGCATGCCGGTGGTGGCGTCGCGCACCAGCTTGATCGGCGCACGCATCGGCTCGCGCATGCTGCTGGTCTCGCCGCGGCCGATCGTCTGGCGGGCGGCAGTGCGGTTGAGGCCGGTAGCGACCACGGTGACGCGGACTTCGTCCTGCATGTCCGGATCCAGCACGGTGCCCAGGACCACGGTCGCATCCTCGGAGGCGAAACCTTCGATGGTGCGGCCGACCTCGTCGAACTCGGCCATGGTGAAGTCCGGCCCGGCGGTGATGTTGACCAGGATGCCGTTGGCGCCCTGCAGGTTGACGTCGTCGAGCAGCGGGTTCTGGATCGCCGCTTCAGCCGCCGCCTGGGCACGGTCGTCACCGCGTGCCGAACCGGTGCCCATCATCGCCAGGCCCATCTCGCTCATCACTGTGCGCACGTCGGCGAAGTCGACGTTGATCAGGCCCGGACGCACGATCAGGTCGGCGATGCCCTGCACGGCGCCGAGCAACACGTCGTTGGCGGCGCGGAAGGCCTGGATCATGGTCGCGTTGCGGCCGAGCACGGTGATCAGCTTTTCATTGGGGATGGTGATCAGCGAATCGCAATGGTGGGAGAGCTCCTCGATGCCCTTGAGCGCCACCTGCATGCGGCGACGGCCCTCGAACGGAAACGGCTTGGTGACCACGGCCACGGTCAGGATGCCCATCTCTTTCGCAAGCTGGGCCACGACCGGTGCGGCGCCGGTGCCGGTGCCGCCGCCCATGCCGGCGGTGATGAACACCATGTCCGCGCCTTCCAGCGCCTCGATGATCCGCTCGCGGTCCTCCAGCGCGGCCTGGCGGCCGACTTCGGGATTGGCGCCCGCGCCCAGGCCCTTGGTGACGTTGCCGCCCAGCTGCAGCTGCAGTTTTGCGCCGCAGTTCTTGATCGCCTGCGAGTCGGTGTTTGCGGTGACGAACTCAACGCCCTCCACGCTGCTCGCGACCATGTGTGCGACCGCGTTGCCGCCGCCGCCGCCCACGCCGATGACCTTGATCACCGCGTTGGGGGCCATTCTTTCAACCAGTTCGAAATGTGCCATGTCTGTGTCCTTTTATAAGTCTAGTTATGTGGTGCGTTGAAGAGCGGGAACGGGGAACAGGGAGCCGGGAATGACGCCCCGGCTCTTCTGTGCTGGCTCCCGAATCGGGTTCGCGTCTTGTTGCGTCAAAGCTTCTATCGCCACCTCCTCCTGTCCGCTGGTGACCCCTTGACTCTTTGTTCTCCGTTCCCGCTCTCGCTGCTGCATGTATCCACTTACGTTGCTGCTGCCTGCCGCCTTTCCTGCCTGTCATTCCCTGTTCCCGCTCACGGGTCCCGCCTTCCGCTCCTTTCCCCGCTGCTAGAACTCGCCGCGGTACCAGTTCTTCAATTTGTTGAACAGGCTGCCCGCCTTGCCGGTGGGCAGCGATGGCCTGCGCGGATGCTCGATCTGGCTGCCCATCAGCAGCAGCCCCACGCCGGTGGCGTGGACGGGGTTGCCGACCACTTCACCCAGCCCGGTGACGTGCTGCGGGATGCCGATGCGCACCGGCATCTGCAGCATTTCCTCGGCCAGCTCGACCACGCCTTCCATCTTCGAAGCGCCGCCGGTCAGCACCATGCCGGCGCGCACCAGCTCCTCGAACCCGGAGCGGCGCAGTTCGGCCTGGACCATCTCGAAGATTTCCTCGTAGCGTCCCTGCACCGCCTGGGCCAGCGAATGCCGCGGCATGCGTCGCGGCGGCCGGTCGCCCACGCTGGGCACCTGGATGCTTTCCTCGGCCGTGGCCAGCTGCGCCAGCGCACAGGCGTAGCGCACCTTGATCTGCTCGGCTTCCGGGGTGGGCGTGCGCAGCATGTGCGCGATGTCGTTGGTGACGTGGTCGCCGGCGATCGGCAGCGAGGCGGTGTGGCAGATCGCGCCCTGCACGAACACCGCCAGGTCGGTGGTGCCGGCGCCCATGTCGACCAGCACCACGCCGAGTTCACGCTCGTCGCTGGTCAGCACCGCGACGCTGGAGGCCAGCGAGGACAGGATCAGGTCGTCGATCTGCAGGCCGCAGCGCTGCACGCACTTGCTGATGTTGGCCGCGGCCGATTGCGCGCACACCACCAGGTGCGCGTGCACCTCGAGGCGCACGCCGGTCATGCCCACCGGGTTGCGGATGCCCTCCTGCGAATCGTCCAGCACGTATTCGCGCGGGATCGCGTGCAGGATCTTCTGGTCGGCCGGGATGGCCACGGCCTTGGCTGCTTCGAGCACGCGGTCCAGGTCGCCCCAGGTCACTTCGCCATCGCGGATCGGCACGATGCCCGGCGAGTTCTTGCACTGCACGTGGTTGCCGGAAATGGATGCGTACACCGAGCGGATTTCGCAGCCGGCCATCAGCTCGGCTTCCTCCACCGCTCGCTGGATCGACTGCACGGTGGATTCGATGTCGACCACCACGCCGCGCTTGAGCCCGCGCGATTCGTGCGAGCCGATGCCGATCACTTCGATCGGGTTGCCCGGCGAATACTCGCCGACCAGCGCGGTGACCTTGGAAGTGCCGATGTCGAGTCCGACGATCAGCGATTTGTCGCCCTTGCGGTTCATGTGTTGGCCTGTGAGGTAGAGCGGGGAGACGGGGAACTGGGAATGGGGGAAGAGCCGGGAACGGGGTACGGGGAACGGGGAATGAAGGTTGGCGACGAGCTGTAGAGATGAGTGGTATCGAACGCACCTGTAGAAAGCGGGGTCGCGATGGAGTCCGCGGCAACGTCGCCCACGGATCGGGTCATTCCCTGTTCCCCGTTCCCGGTTCCCTGCTCTTCCTGCCAGCTCAGCGCAAAGCCATTGGTGTAGCGCAGGTCGGCGCGCCGCAGCGGCTGCGCATTGCTGGCCAGCAGCTGCGGGAGCATGCGTGCGAAGCGGCCCAGGCGCGGACGCGCATCGGCGCGGCCGACCACCACCTGCGTGCCGTTGTCCAGCACCAGCGACCAGCTGCCGCGACGATCCATCGCCAGGCCGCTGACCTGCAGGCCCAGCGGTGCGAACAGCGCGAGCGACTCGTTGTAGAGCGCGACCACTTCGGGCACCTGTGTGTCGGGACCGGACAGGCACGGCAGGCGGTCGAGCGCGAGGTCCTTCGGGATCGGGAACAGCCGACCCTGCACCGACAGCAGCCGGTCGCTGCCCCAGCGCGCGAACGGCCGGTGCTCGACGATCAGGATTTCCATCACGTCCGGCCAGCGCTTGCGCACTTCGGCACGCTCGACCCACGGCAGCTTCTCGACGGCCTGCTGTGCGTCCTGCAGGCGCACGGCGAAGAATCCGCGGGTGGCGTGCGGCAGCACCACGGCGCGCAGCACTGCCGGATCCACGCGCTCGAACTCGCCGTGCACGCGCAGCTTGGTCAGCGGCCAGCGGTCGGCGCCGATCCAGCCGTTGACCGCCGCGACCACCGGCAGCGCGACCAGCGCCAGCGCCAGCAACCAGGCCACGATGCGCAGCAGGCTGCTCACGCGCGCACCTCCGGCAGCGTCTGCTCGAGGATGCGCCAGCACAGCTCTTCGAAGCTGGCGCCGGCCTTGCCGGCAGCCTTGGGCACCAGCGAGTGGCTGGTCATGCCTGGGGCGGTGTTGACCTCGAGCAGGTAGAAGCGTCCGCTCGCGCCATCGCGCATGACATCGACGCGACCCCAGCCGGTACAGCCGGCCGAGCGAAACGCCGCCAGGGACAGGCGCCTGATCTCCTCTTCATCTGCGCCGTCCAGCCCGGGGCACAGGTACTGCGTGTCTTCGGCGACGTACTTTGCGTGGTAGTCGTACCACTGACCGTTGGGCACGATGCGAATCGACGGGAGCGCGATGTCACCGAGGATGCCGACGGTCAATTCCTCGCCAACGACCATCTGCTCCATCAGCAGTTCGCCGGGGTAGCGCGCAGCAAGCTCCATTGCCGCCGGCAGGTCGTCCTCATGCAGCACCCGCGAGACGCCGACGCTGGAGCCTTCGCAGGCCGGTTTCACGATCACCGGTAATCCAATGGCCTGCGCGGCCGCGCGCACATCCTCACCCTGGCCAAGGCGACGATAGGCCGGCGTTGGCAGGTCCAGCGCCATCCACACCTGCTTGGTGCGGATCTTGTCCATGGACAGAGCCGAGCCGAGCACGCCGGAGCCGGTGAACGGAATGCACAGCGCCTGCAGCAGTCCCTGCAGCACGCCGTTCTCACCTTCGCCGCCGTGCAGGATGTTGAAAACGCGGTCGAAGCGCTGGTCCGAAAGTGAGGCGATCAGCGCGGGCACGCCGTCGACCGCGGTCGCATCGATGCCGCCGGCGCGCAGCGCTTCGAGCACGTTGGCGCCCGAATCCAGCGACACCGCGCGTTCGCTGGAGGTGCCGCCCATGAGCACGGCAACGCGACCGAAGATCTCGGGGCGGCGGGTCAGCAGCGTTGGAAGCTGGAGGGTGCTCATGCCGCGCCGATATCCTCGAATCCGTGGGTGGCGATGTGCTGGGCGATGTGGCCGATATCGCCTGCGCCCATGACCAGCAGCAGGTCGCCGTCCTGCAGCAGGTCCGGAAGCACGCGCGGCAGCTCGGAGACTTCGCTGACCACGACCGGCTCGTTGCGCCCGCGTGCGCGGATGGCGCGGGCCAGGGCCTTCGAATCGGCTCCGGCGATCGGCGCTTCGCCGGCCGGATACACCTCGCTCAGCACCAGCGCATCGACTTCGGACAGCACCGTGGCGAACGCATCGAACTGGTCGCGCGTACGGCTGTAGCGGTGCGGCTGGAACGCGACCACCAGACGCTTGTCCGGCCAGCCGCCGCGCGCGGCGGCGAACACGGCAGCGAGCTCGCGCGGATGGTGGCCGTAGTCGTCGATCACCTGCACGCGCGCACCGGCGGCGGTGGTGACCTCACCGAGTTCGTTGAAGCGCCGGCCGATGCCGGTGAACTTCTGCAGCGCATCGGCGATCGACTGCGGTGGCACGCCAAGCTGCCAGCCAATGGCCGCGGCGGCCAGCGCGTTCTGCACGTTGTGCATCCCGGGCAGGGCCAGGGTGACCTCGACCTGCGCATCCTCGGGCAGGCGCAGGGTGAAGTGCATGCGCCCGCCCTGCTGGGTGACGTTCTCGGCGCGCACGTCGGCGTTCACGGCAAAGCCGTAGCTCATCACGTGGCGCGGCGTTTCCACCGCCAGCGCGGCCACTTCCGGATCGTCGATGCACAGCACCGCCAGCCCGTAGAACGGCAGCCGCTGCAGGAACTCGGCGAAGGCGGCCTGGACCTTGCTGAAATCGTTGTCGTAGTTTTCCAGGTGGTCGGCGTCGATGTTGGTGATCACCGATATCAGCGGATTCAGGCGCAGGAAACTGCCGTCGCTCTCATCGGCTTCGGCCACCAGCCACTGCCCGTCGCCGAGCTTGGCATTGGCGCCCGCGGCCAGCAGCTGGCCGCCGATGACGAACGTCGGGTCCATTCCGCCTTCGCTCAGCACCGCGGCCGTGAGGCTGGTGGTGGTGGTCTTGCCGTGGGTGCCGGCCACCGCGATGCCGCGACGGAAGCGCATCAGCTCGGCCAGCATCGCCGCGCGCGGCACGATCGGGATGCGCTGCGAGCGCGCTTCCATCAGTTCGGGGTTGTCGTGGCGGATCGCGCTGGACATCACCACGCAGTCGGTCCCGAGCACGTTGGACGCGTTGTGGCCGCGCATCACGCGCACGCCCAGCGACGCCAGCCGCTTTGTTGCGGCGTTGTCGGCGTTGTCCGAGCCCGACACTTCATAGCCGAGCGTGCACAGCACCTCGGCAATGCCGCTCATGCCGGAACCGCCGATGCCGACGAAATGCACCCGGCGGAATTCTTCGGCCAGGTTGCCGGCGTGCTGCAGGCGGCGTTCGCGAGCGGCGGCCATCATGCCGCCTCCTCCAGAATGATGTCGGCGATGCGCTCGGCCGCATCGGGCATGGCCAGCGCGCGTGCGGCCTGCGCCATCGCAAGTCGGCGTGCGGGATCCGACGCGAGTGCGGCCAGGGTGTCCTGCAGTCGCGAAGCAAGTCTTTCGTCCTGCTTGAGCAGCACGGCGGCGCCGTGCTCCACCAGGTAGTCGGCGTTGCGGGTCTGGTGGTCGTCAACGGCGGCGGCGAACGGCACCAGCACGCTGCCGATGCCGACGGCGCAGAGTTCGGCGAGCGTCGATGCACCGGCGCGGCATACGACCAGGTCGGCCCACGCGTAGGCGCCGGCCATGTCGGCGATGAAGGTTTCGACAGAGGCATCGACGCCCGCACTGGCGTAGGCGGCCAGCGCTTCGGGATGCATTTTCTCGCCGCACTGGTGGCGCACCTCGAACGCGTGCTCGCGCAGGTTCGACAGTGCCTGCGGCAGCGCATGGTTGAGTACGCGCGCGCCCTGGCTTCCACCCAGCACCAGCAGTCGCACGGAGGGATGGCGTTCGGCAAGCCGCTGCGCAGGCGTCGGCAGCGCCGCGATCTCGCTGCGTACCGGATTGCCCACCACTTCCTCACCGCGGGCAAAGCTGCCCGGGAAGCCGCTGAGCACGCGACTGGCGAATTTCGCCAGCACCCGATTGGTGAAGCCCGGGGCGCGGTTCTGTTCGTGCACCAGCAAGGGCCGGCCCTGCAGGCGCGCCGCCATGCCGCCCGGCCCGGCTGCGAAACCGCCGAAGCTCACCACTGCCCGGGGGTCGCGCTGGCGCAGGATCGATCCCGCACTGCGGATCGCGGCGAGCACGCGGAGCGGCGCGCCGATCAGCGCCATGGCGCCCTTGCCGCGAAGGCCGGACACCACAATGGTGTCCAGCGGAATGTCGTGCTGCGGCACCAGTCGGGTTTCCATGGCGCCGTGCGCACCCAGCCACGTCACCGGCACGCCGCGCGCGCGCAGCACCCTGGCCACCGCCAGCGCGGGAAAGATGTGCCCGCCGGTGCCGCCGGCAAGGATCATCACCGGGGCCGAAGCACTGGAGGAAGCGTCGCGGATGTTCATGCGATCCTCTCGAACGAAGGCTCGATGCGCGACTTCAGCCGACTGGTACCGCGCACCAGCGAGGCGGGCAGCGGCAGGGTTGGATACGCGGGCGTGGCCAGCGGCGATGGCACTTCGCCGCGAAGCGCGACATGGCGCTCGGCGCGGTTCAACTCGTAGGACACGCGCAGCAGCAGCCCTATCGCAACGCAGGTCATGATCACGCTGGAGCCGCCCGAGGAAATCAGCGGCAGGGTCAGGCCCTTGGTCGGCAGCAGCCCGAGGTTGACGCCGATCGAAACGAAGCTCTGCATGCTGATCCACAGCGCGATCCCGAAGGCGATGTAGCCGCCGAAGTGGCGTCCCATCTCGACGCAGCGCAGTCCCACCCAGAACGCACGCCCCACCAGCAGCGCATACAGGCCGATCACCAGGCAGATCCCGAGGAAGCCCAGCTCCTCACCGATCACCGCGAGGATGAAATCGGTGTGCGCCTCGGGCAGGAAATTGAGCTTCTGCACGCTGGCGCCCAGGCCCACGCCGAACCATTCGCCACGGCCGATCGCCATCAGCGCGTTGGTCAGCTGGTACCCGCTGCCGAACGGGTCCGCCCACGGATCGGCGAACGAGGTCAGGCGGCGCATGCGGTAGGGTTCGGCGATGGCGATCATCGCCAGGAGCGGGAGCCCGACCAACACCGGGCCGAACATGCGCGGCATGTTGACCCCACCCAGCACCAGCATGCCCGCGGTAATGGCCAGCAACAGCGAAGACGATCCGAAATCCGGCTGCAGCAGCAGCAGTGCGACCAGTCCCACCGAGACGCCCAGCGGCTTGAGCATCGCCGGCCAGGTGGCGTTGACCTCGTCGCGGAAGCGCACCAGGTAGCTCGCGAGCCACACGATGAAGAGCACCTTGACCACTTCCACGACCTGGAAGTTGGACACGCCCAGGTTGATCCAGCGATGCGCGCCCTTGACGCTGACGCCGAGGCCCGGCACGAACACCGCCAGCAACAGCAGGAAGCAGAGCAGCAGCAGCAGGTGGTTGTAGCGTTCGATGTTCTTCAGCTCGGTGCGCATCACCCACGCGGCCAGGCCGATGCCGATGGCCAGGAACACCACGTGGCGGGTGAGGTAGTGCGTGGGCGAAGCAGCCATCGATATCGACGCCGACGCCACCATGACCACGCCCAACGAGGCGAGCGCCAGCGCCGCGCCCATCATCCAGGCGTCGTAGCGCCCGCCGATGGCGTCCAGTCGCGTTGCCTGGCGCGGGCCGTTGCCGGGGTGGGCGTCGTACATCAGCGCACCTTCAACGTGGCAAGGCCAACCAGCACCAGCACCACCGAAATGATCCAGAAGCGCACGATCACGCGCGGCTCCGGCCAGCCCTTGAGCTCGAAGTGGTGGTGGATGGGCGCCATGCGGAACACGCGCTTTCCGGTGAGCTTGAACGAGGCCACCTGGATCATCACCGACAGCGTTTCGATGACGAAGATGCCGCCCATGATCACCAGCACCAGCTCCTGGCGCACGATCACCGCGACCGTGCCCAGCACCGCACCCAGCGCCAGGGCACCGATGTCACCCATGAACACCGTGGCCGGATACGTGTTGAACCAGAGGAAGCCCAACCCCGCCCCGGCAATGGCCGCGCAGATGATGATCAGCTCGCCGGCGCCGGGCACGCGCGGGATCTGCAGGTATTCAGCGAACACCGCATTGCCCGAGGCGTAGGCGAACACGCCCAGCGCACATGCCACCAGCACCGTTGGCATGATCGCCAGTCCGTCCAGACCATCGGTCAGGTTGACCGCGTTCGAAAAGCCGACGATCCAGAGGTATGCGATGGCCACGAAACTGAGGCCGGCCAGTGGCAGCGCGATGCTCTTGAACATCGGGATGTAGAAGGTGGTCGAAGCGGGCACCGCCGGATCGGCCGTGTAGTACAGGAACAAGCCCGCGGCGAGGCCGACAATCGACTGCAGCAGGTATTTCCAGCGTGACTTCAACCCGTTGGGATCGCGACGGACGATCTTGATCCAGTCGTCGTACCAGCCGATCGCGCCGAAGGCCAGCATCACCACCAGCACCAGCCACACGTAGCGGTTGCGCAGATCGCCCCACAGCAGCACCGACAGCAGCACCGTCATCAGGATCAGCGCGCCACCCATGGTCGGCGTTCCGGCCTTGGCGAAATGGGTCTGCGGCCCGTCCGAGCGGATCGGCTGGCCACCCTTGAACTGGCCCAGCCGGCGGATCACCGCCGGACCCATCCACAGCGACAGGGCCAGTGCGGTGAGCGCGGCCAGGATCCCGCGGAACGTCAGATAGCCGAACAGCCCGAATAGGCTTTCCAGCTGCTGCAGCCAGCGTGTCAGTTCAAGCAGCATGCGTTTTGCCCTCCCCAGGACGTGACGCTGCGGTGGACAGCAGTGTGTTGACGACGCGCTCCATGGCGCTGCTGCGCGAGCCCTTGACCAGAACGCGCAGCGTCTTCGGATCCTGCGGATCGATGCTGCGCGTGCGCAGATCCTGCTGCAGTGCTTCGGCAAGCGCCGCATGCGATTCGAATGCGCGTGCGCCCTGGCCGAATGCGCTGGCCGCGGCGGCGCTCAGGACACCGAGCGTGTACAGGCGCTCGATTCCCGCGGCAGCCGCCTGCCGTCCTGCTCCGGCGTGCAGTGCTTCGGCATCGGCGCCCAGCTCAAGCATGTCGCCCAGCACCAGCCACGACGCACTGCTGGAAGCAGACAGGGTGTCGATCGCGACCTCCAGCGAGGCCGGGTTCGCGTTGTAGCTGTCGTCGATCAGGACCACGCCGTCTTGGAGCAGGTGGGCGATGTGTCGGCCCGGCACCGGCATGGCGCTGGCCAGCCCTTCGGCGATGGTGGCGAGACTGGCGCCGCTGGCCAGGGCGAGTGACGCGGCTGCCAGCGCGTTGAGCACGTTGTGACGACCCGGCAACGGCAGGGCCACGGGCACTTCACCCTGCGGGGTGACCAGGATGAAGGCCGAACCCGTAGCGCCAGCCTGCACGTCGCGCGCCGTCACATCGGCGCTGGAGTCGAGCCCGAAGCGCAGCAGCTGGCGTCCGGCAGCGCGCGTGGCGAAGTATCCGGCGAACGCGTCGTCGGCATTGATCACCGCCACGCCGCCTTCGCGCAGCGCCGAGAGGATCGCGCCCTTGGTCTCGGCGATACCCAGCAGACTGCCCATCCGTTCCAGGTGCGCGGCGCCCACGTTGTTGACGAGGGCGACGTCCGGCACGGCGATTTCCGTCAGGTAGGCGATATCGCCGGGCTTGCCTGCGCCCATTTCATAGATGGCGAAGTCGGCTTCGTCGGGCGCGTCGATGACCGACAGTGGCAGTCCGATCTCGTTGTTGCGGTTGCCCGGATTCACGTAGCTGTGGCCGGCGCGCGACAGGATCGACTGCAGCAGCGCCTTCACCGAGGTCTTGCCGTTGCTGCCGGTGATGGCGATGACCCTGGTGGTGCGCTCGCGCTGCAGCCGCGTCGCGATGCGAGCCAGCGCCAGCTGCGGATCCTCGACCACGATTTGCGGCAGGTCCACGTCCACCGCATGTTCGACCAGCAATGCGCTCGCGCTGCGCATCGCCGCATCGTAGGCGAAGTCATGGCCGTCGAAGCGTTCGCCGCGGATCGCGACGTACAGCCCACCCGGCATCAGGCTGCGAGTGTCGTTGCTGATGCTGTCCACGACAACGTCCTCGCCGCGGAGTTCTCCGCCAGCCCAGTGCGCCAACAGGGAAAGTGGCGAGCGTTTCATTGGCGCTCCTGCGCGTCGGCGGCTTCGGGCTGCGCGGTACGCGCATCGAGACACTGGCGGGCGACGACGGTGTCGTCGAAGGAATGGCGGACGCCGTTGATTTCCTGGTACGGCTCATGTCCCTTGCCGGCCACCAGCACGATGTCCTCGGCAGTGGCTTCGTTGATCGCCCGCGCGATGGCCTGCGCGCGATCGCGCAGCACGACCGCTTCGCCGGCCCGCTCCAGGCCGGAGACGATGTCGGCCACGATCGCGTCGCCGTCTTCGCTGCGGGGATTGTCATCGGTGATGACCAGTACATCGGCCAGCCGTTCCGCGCTGGCGCCCATCTGCGCGCGCTTGCCTGTGTCGCGCTCGCCGCCACAGCCGAACACGCAGAACACGCGGCCCTGCGTGTGGCTGCGCACGCTGGACAGCGCCTGCTCAAGTGCATCGGGAGTGTGTGCGTAATCCACCACCACCAGCGGCTTGCCGGCGTCACCACCGAGACGGTTCATGCGCCCGTGGACAGGCTGCAGGCGCGACAGCGTGCGCGCGATCTCCGCAGGGGCTTCACCCAGCGCATACAGTGCGCCGGCCACGGCCAGCAGGTTGTCCACGTTGAATCGCCCGAGCAGCCGGGACTGCACGGGGTGGGACGCGCCATCGACGACCAGCTCGAATGACAGACCTGCTGCGTGCATCTGCAGCACGGTCGCTCGCAGGGCCGCGGCATCGTTGTCGCGTGAACTCAGGCCGATCGTGCGCAGGCCCTGCGGCAGCGTGCCTGCCAGTGACTGGCCGAAGGCATCGTCGAGGTTGACCACCGCAGCCTTGAGGCCCGGCCAGGCCAACAGCTTCGCCTTGGCGGCGCGGTAGCTTTCCATGTCCCCGTGATAGTCGAGGTGGTCGCGACTGAGGTTGGTGAACACGCCAACGTCGAAATGCACGCCATCCACGCGCCCCTGGTCCAGCGCATGCGAGCTCACTTCCATGGCCACGGCGCGAGCGCCTGAATCGCGCATCTGGCCGAGCAGCGCGTGCAACTGCAGCACCAGCGGCGTGGTGAAGCCAGTGGCCGCGACCTGCCCATACATGCCGGCGCCCATGGTGCCGATGCTGCCGCAGCGCGTGCCACGCAGGTGCCAAGCCTGGGACAGCAGCTGCACGGTCGAGGTCTTGCCGTTGGTTCCGGTCACGCCCACCACGGTCATCTGCTGCGACGGCCGCGCGTGGAAACGGTCGGCCATTTCCCCCAGGCGGGAGCGCAGGCCGGACACCGCGATGGCGTCGGCCGGAGCGGGCGTGGCGTCGGGCGCCGGCGGTTCGAACAGGATCACGCTGGCACCGCGCGCGCGCGCCTGTTCGGCGAAGGCCAGTCCATGCACGCCGAATCCGCCAATGGCGACGAATCCGTCGCCCGGCTGGAGCGAACGGCTGTCCTGGACCAAACCACGCACGACCACTCCGCGCGGAACCTCGACGTCGGGCAGCAGGTCGGCCAGGCTCATGGAACGCCTCACTGCAGCGGCTCGGTAATCGGGGTCGGAAGCCTGGCTGCCGCACGGGCTCCAACCGGAAGCACCGCTTGGTCAAGAGCTGCGGTGAACACCGGCGTGGACTTGAGCGCCTTGGCTGCCGCCTCGGCTTCGGCCTTGGCCTGGGCGGCGAGCCAGGTCTCGATGTCGTCCGGCGGTACGTCCATCAGGCGCAGCGCGCCTTCCATCACGTTGTGGAACACCGGCGCCGACACCAGGCCGCCGTAGTAGCCCAGGCGCCCCGGAACCGGATCGGTGATCACCACGGCCATCGCGAAGCGCGGATTCTCCACCGGCACCACGCCGGCGAAAAAGGCGGTGTAGCGACGCGAGTAACCGCCGCCTTCGGAGATGCGCGCGGTGCCGGTCTTGCCGGCGACGTGATAGCCGAGGATGGCCGCCTGGGTGGCGGTACCGCCGGTTTCGGTCACCGTCTGCATCATCTTCATCACCTGGTCGGCAATGACCGGGTCCAGCACCTGGCGACCTTCGTTGCGCTGGCCCTTGACGAACGTCGGCGGGACCAGCCTGCCGTTGTTCGCCAGCGCGGCGTACGCCTGCGCCACCTGCAGTGGCGTGGCCGACATCCCATAGCCGTAGGACATGCTCTGCTTGGTGGTGCCCTGCCAGACCTGCGGCGCGGGCAGGCTGCCGCTCACTTCGCCGGGGAAGCCGCTGCCGGTTTTCTGGCCGTAGCCGAAGCGCCGCAGGAACTCGTAGAAATCCTGGTCGGGCAGCGTATGCACCAGCTTCGCCGCACCGACGTTGGAGCTCTTGGTGATCACGCCTGCGGTGGTCAGCACCCCGTAGTTCTTGAAGTCGTTGGTGCGCCAGCGCCCGTTGGGGATCCAGCCCGGACTCGTGTCGATGAGGCTCGCCGGCGTGGTCGTGCCGGCTTCCAGCGCCGCGGCGGCGGTCAGTGGCTTGATCGTCGAGCCGGGCTCGATCACGTCGGTGACGGCGCGGTTGCGGCGCGCGTCCTGCTTGCCCGACGACGGCGCGTTGGAGTTGTAGGTCGGCAGGTTGACCATGGCCAGGACCTCGCCGGTGGCGACGTCCAGCACCACCGCCGAACCGCTGCTGGCGCCGCTGAGCTGCAGCTGCTGCTTGAGCTCGCGATAGGCCAGGTACTGGATGCGGCGGTCGATGCTCAGCGTGAGCGGCTTGCCCGGCAGCGCCTGCTTCACCAGGTCCACGTTCTCGACGATGCGGCCCTGGTTGTCACGGATCACGCGCTTGGCGCCGGGCGTGCCGCGCAACCAGTCGTCGAACGCCAGCTCCAGTCCTTCCTGGCCGCGGTCGTCGATGTTGGTGAAGCCCAGGACGTGCGACATGGCCTCGCCCTGCGGATAGAAGCGGCGGTACTCGCGGCGCGAGTACACCCCGGGGATCTTGTGGGCCAGGATCTTCTTCGCTTCGTCCGGGTTGATGCGACGCTTGAGGTAGTAGAACTCCTTCTCCGCACGCTGGCTGACACGACGGACCAGCTCGGCTTCCGGCTCGCCCAGCACGCGCGCCAGCTGCGGCAGGTAGGCGGGGTTCTTCATCAGCTGCTGCGGGTCGCACCAGATGGACTCGACCGGCGAGGACACCGCCACCGGCTCGCCGTTGCGGTCGGTGATCATCCCGCGCGAGGTCGGGATCTCGATGTCGCGGATGAAGCGTTCATTGCCCTGCTTCTGGTAGAAATCGCTGTTGACCAGCTGCACGTAGGCGGCGCGGCCGACCAGGCTGACCGAACACAGCGCCAGCGCGGACACCACCAGCGTCACCCGGCCGCGCAGGTTGAAGCGCGCGCGATTACGGTTGCGCAGCGGCGCGTTCTTCACCGCACCCTTCATGGCCGCATCACGATCACGTCGTCGGCTTCCGGGGATTTCATGCCCAGCCGCGTGCGCGCCACCGTGTCGATGCGATTGCTGTCGGCGACGGTGGCCTGCTCCAGCTGCAGCCGGCCGAACTCGATGTTCAATTCGTCGCGCACGCGCTCCAGGCGCGACAGCTCGACGAACAGCAGCCGGTGCTGGTGGCGCGCGTGCACGCTGCCGATGGCCGTGCCCACGCAGGCCAGGATCAGCACCACCAGCGGCGCGCGCCTCATGCGGCCGCCGCCTGCTTGCCGTCGCCTGGATCGGCGGCGAGTTTTTCGGCCACCCGCAGCGTCGCGCTGCGCGCCCGCGGGTTGGACGAACTTTCTTCGGACGTGGCGCGCTGCGCGCCGCCGATGGCGGCAAAGGTCGGAATGAAGACCTGCAGCGCCGGCAGGCGGCGGTTGGCGGGCGGCGCCTTGGAGTGGGTGGCGATGAAGCGCTTGACCATGCGGTCTTCGAGCGAGTGGAAGCTGATCACAGCCAGCCGGCCGCCTTCGGTCAGGCATTCCAGCGTCGCAGCCAGCCCTGTCTGCAGGTCGGCCAGCTCGCGGTTGATGTGGATCCGGATCGCCTGGAAGCTGCGCGTTGCCGGATGGATTTCCTTCTTGCCCGGCGCGCTCTTGCGCCCCACCACCGACCCCAGCAGGTCGGCAAGGTCGCCGGTGCGGGTAAATGGTTTTTCCTGTCGACGCGCGGCGATGGCGCGGGCGATACGGCGACTCATGCGTTCTTCGCCGTAGGTCCACAGCACGTCGGCGATTTCGTCTTCTTCGGCGCGGGCCAGCCACTGGGCAGCACTTTCGCCGCTGTCCGGATCCATGCGCATGTCCAGCGGCCCGTCCTTGCCGAAGCTGAAACCGCGCTCGGCCACGTCCAGCTGCGGGGAAGACACGCCGAGGTCGAGCAGGATCCCGTCGATGCCTTTCGCGGCCGCATCCCAATGCGCCATGTCGGCGAAGCTGCCGCGCCGGATCGCGACGCGCGCATCGCCGGCGAACGCATGCTCGGCGTGGGCAGTGGCTTCGGGATCCTTGTCCATCAGCAGCAGGCGCCCCCCCGGGCCGAGTCGTTGCAGGACCCCGCGCGCATGCCCGCCACGCCCGAAGGTGCCGTCCAGGTAGGTTCCGTCCTCGCGTACCTGCAGCCCTTCCATGACCTGCTCGAACATCACCGGCAAGTGCTGCGCTGGAAGGTGGCCGGCCTGCGCTTCGCCGCGCACCCGGGCACCGCCGGTCACAGCTTCAGGTCGAGCATGTGCTTGCTCAGGTCATCGTCGGACAGGGTCTGACGGATCTGGGCGTGATGCGCCTGCTCGCTCCATAATTCGAACTTGTCACCCATGCCCAGCAGCACGGCCTTCTTCTCGATACCCACCGCGCTGCGATGGCTGGCCGGAATGCTGATGCGTCCGTTGCCGTCCAGCTCGACAGGGGTGGCGGCGCCGACCAGCTTCAACTGCAGGTTGCGATGCGCGCGCTGGGTGCTGGGCAGGGCGTTGACCGAGTCGCGGACGCGCTGCCATTCGGCCTCCGGATACAGGTACAGGCAGCCGAGTTCGAAGGGGTTGTAGGCGATGACCAGGCGATTGCCACACTCGCGGGCGACGAGCTCGCGGTAGGCGGTCGGGACCGCCAGCCTGCCCTTGTCGTCCACTGTGATCGCGGTTTCGCCCTGGAACACTGCCCTACCCCCACGAAAGCCGCCAAGAGACGACAGATTGAACCACTAAAAACCACGTAAAACCCGGTTTTCCCTCTGCTGCCCACCTTAGCACCCAAAGAAAGGTTGTCAACAGGCGCAGACCGTGAAAATCACTTTGCGGTTCAATGGCTTGCGGCCGACTTCAGAAACTTGTTCAAGCTTTATCCACAAGCTGCTGTTTAGTCTCAAAATTTGAGACTGGGCCGTAATTCACGTCTGCGCCGAAGAGGTAAAGAGGCTTCGCGTCGGACCGACATGTGCCCACGCTGGCGCAGGTTTTGCGCGGCGCCGACAATGACGCGATGTGCCTGAGTGCCCTCGCCTGGAATGTTCACCCCCGTTGGCGACTGCTGCTGATTGGCAATCGCGACGAATTCCATGCCCGGCCCACGGCCCCGCTGGCCCGCTGGGCGACAGCGCCCGGCGGGTCGCAGGTGCTGGCCGGCCGCGACCTGCAGTCGGGTGGAACCTGGCTGGGGATTGACCAACGCGGGCGCTGCGCGGTGGTCAACAATTTCCGTGCTCCCCAGGCCCTGGTGCAAACGGGCACCTCGCGGGGCAGCCTGCCCCTCGGATTTCTTTCAGGGACCCAGAGCGCGCGACGCCACGCGCGGGAAGTCCTGGCAGCCGCTCCCCGGTACTCGCCGTTCAACCTGCTGCTGGTCGATCAAAACCAGTGCATGCACATCGGCAACCATCCGGCGGCGGAGGCGCGAAGCCTGGCGCCGGGCCTCCACGGTATCTCCAACGGCGGCCTTGACCTGCCCTGGCCCAAGACCCGAAAGCTTGGCGCGGCGTTGGAGTCGTGGCTCGACAGCCGCAGCGAGGATCCCGCGCCGCTCTGGCGTGCCCTGGCAGACGAAACCATGCCTGCGGACGACGAGCTGCCTGATACCGGCGTCGGCCTGGAACTGGAACGCCTGCTCTCCCCCGCCTTCATCCGCGGCCATACCTACGGCACCCGCGCCAGCACTTTGGTCGCCATCGACCACGACGGCTGCGGCTGGATCAGCGAACGCAGGTTCGGACCCGATCGGGTGTTCGAAGGGGAACGCACGCTGCATATGGAGCGCTGAGGCGACCAACAGCGCCGGCGAGCCCGTTCGCAGTCACGTTGCGCGAAAGAGCTCGCGGGCATAGCACGCTCCTACGCCTCTCCGTCACCGTAATGCATGACAAACAACCCTTCTCCCGCGAGCGGGGGAAGGTGCCCGAAGGGCGGACGACCAGAGGAAGTGCCTGCGGCATGGAGAGAGCGCTTGGCGTCGATCCCCACGGGCCAGGAGCTCGCGGGCAGGGCCCGCTCCTACAGGAGCATCGCTTCCCGGCTCCACAAAGTTTGCAGAGCGCAGATCGAACGTTACGACGCAGCCCCCTTTGGTAAAGGGGGCGCCGCGACAGCGGCAGGGGATTGGGGTGTACGGGCTCGGTGCCCGAGCTTCGCAGCGCGAACTCTGGGGATTCATCGGAAACGGAGCGAAGAGCTCGCGGGCAGGGCCCGCTCCTACAGGAGCGTCGCTTCCCGGCTCCACAAAGTTTGCAGAGCGCAGATCGAACGTTACGACGCAGCCCCCTTTGGCAAAGGGGGCGCCGCGACAGCGGCAGGGGATTGGGTGCACAAGCCGGGGGCCCAAAGTTCGCAAAGCGAACTTTGGGGCTTCATTCGACTGCGTCGAATAAAGCGGCGGAGCCGGCCGATAAGCCGGGTTCTGTCGTGGACAGTCATTCCTCTAGGCGCAACGTCACCGTTACGCTCGAGCAACCTACCCGGACCCGACGCGGGCCGCGTCATGAGGTCCCTATTTGGTCTTGCTCCCGGTGGGGTTTGCCGTGCCGGCCTGTTACCAGGCTCGCGGTGCGCTCTTACCGCACCATTTCACCCTTGCCACGCGCTTCTCGCGAAACCGTTCGGCGGTATCTTTCTGTTGCACTTTCCGTCGGCTCGCGCCGCCCAGGCGTTACCTGGCACCGTGCCCTGTGGAGCCCGGACTTTCCTCGGCACCCGCACCCACCGAAGTGGACGTGGATGACGCGACTGCCTGGCCGACTCCGCCGCGCGCATTGTCTCACGACGGATGACCTGCCCAGCTAAACAGCCCCCTGCCCGTACAGCGACTTGCGCGGCGCACCGCTGATATCGGCCGCCAGCTTTGCGGCAGTCGAGGGCGGCAGGTGCTCGCTGAGCTTGGCGTACAGGCGTTGTCCTTCGATCAGCTGCGCCTGCGCGTCGTCGTCGGCGCCCTGCACCATCACCACGAACTCGCCCTTGCGCTGGTTCGGGTCGGCGCTCACCTGCGCATGCAGGTCCTCCAGGCTGCCGTCGAGCACGGTTTCGAACAGCTTGGTCAGCTCCCGGGCCAGCACCGCAGCGCGCCCTGGGCCGAACACTGCGCCCATGTCGGCCAGCGACTCCTCGATCCGGTGCGAAGACTCGTAGAACACCAGCGTCCGCGTTTCGCTGGCGAGGCGCGACAGGCGCTCGCGCCGCGCCGACGACTTGGCCGGCAGGAAACCTTCGAAGATGAAGCGGTCGCTGGGCAGGCCGGCGACGCTGAGCGCAGCAATCGCGGCGCAGGCGCCAGGGATCGGGCTGACCCGCAGGCCCGCCGCACGCGCGGCGCGCACCACCCGGTAGCCGGGATCGCTGACCAGCGGGGTGCCGGCATCGCTCACCAGCGCCAGCGACTCGCCGGCCAGGACGCGCTCCACCACGCGGGCCGAAATCGCCTCCTCGTTGTGTTCGTGCAGCGCCACCAGCGGGCGTTCGATCCCGAAGTGCGACAGCAGCTGCCGGGTGTGTCGCGTGTCCTCGGCGCAGATGGCGGCAACGCCACGCAAAGTCTCCAGCGCGCGCGGCGAGAGATCGGCGAGATTGCCGATTGGAGTGGCGACGATGAAGAGGGTTCCAGCGGTCATTCCGGGCGGTCCTGCAGGGCTGTGGGCTGAACGCGGTCCTGCGCCACCGAAGGTACAATCCTAGCCGTTTCCCACGCACGGCCGCCGAGCATTCCATGGACAAGCGCTACACGAGGATCTTCACCCTGCTGCTGCTGGCAGCACTGTCTGCAGGCTGCGCCACCACCACCAACGTGGTGGCGCCCTCGATGCCGCGCCAGGAAATGAACCCGACGATCGCCACTGCAGGTGCGCTGGCCCGCAACCATGCCGCACTGCCTGGCGCGGCCCGGGACGCGAATTCACGCGAGATCGAGCGTCTGCTGGCCGGCCTCGACAACGCGACGCTGGCGCGCGAAGCCGCTGCGCTGGCAGTGGGCGATCCACTGTATGCCTTCGCCGGTCGTGCGCTCCTCAACCGGGGACTGCCCCTGCCGCGCCCGTTCGACCGCAGCGAACAATGGGGTTTCGATCGCCGTCCGCCGGCCGATGCCGACGGCTACCGTCCACCGGTCAGGATGGCCGTGCTGCTGCCGCTGTCCGGTCCAGGCGCGGTGGCTTCGGCGCCGGTGCGCGACGGCCTGCTGGCCGGCTACTACGGCGAGACGCGCAGACGTCCGGAGATCGACTTCCACGACACCGCAGGCACGCCTGCAGGCGCGCTGTCGGCCTATGCGCGTGCTGCGGCCTCCGGTGCCGATTTCGTGGTCGGACCGCTGGGTCGCGACGAGGTCGGCGCACTGTTCGGCAGCGCCGAGCTGGCGGTGCCGACGCTGGCGTTGAACCGCGGCTTCGGAACGGTGCCGCCGCCAGGGCATGCCGGATTCTCGTTGGCTCCCGAAGAGGACGGCATCATCGCCGCCGAGTACCTGCTCAACCTCGAGCGCCGCAACGTGCTGGTGATCAGCGGCAGCGATGACAGCGGTCGGCGCGCGGTCGGCGCGTTTCGCGAGCGCTTCACCGAGCGTGGCGGCAGCGTGGTCGAAACGCTCAGCGTCGGCGACGAGCCGGGCGACCTGTCTTCGAACCTGACGGCCGCTGCCCAGCGCGGCGTCGATGCCGTGTTCCTCGCGGTCAAGGGTGGCACCGCACGCGCGTTGACGCCGCAGCTTGCCATGACCGGCCTGGGCGGGAAGGTGCGCATCGGCACCACTCAGCTCACCTCCGGCACCGGCAAGCCGGAGGAAGACAGCGCCCTCGACGGCATCGTCTTTCCGTCCGAAGCCTGGACCGTACGCGGCGTCCGCGGACTGCCGGCGGCAAGTGTCGCGGCGGCGCGCCTGCCGACTGCGCGTGGACCGGCGGCGCGACTATTCGCGTTCGGCTACGACGCCTGGATGCTGAGCGCTTACCTGGAGAAGTTGCTGACCGGCGCCAGCGCCGAGATCCAGGGCGCCACGGGGATGCTGAAGCTCGACGGTTTCGGCAACGTACTGCGCACGCCGGCCTGGTCCACCTTCAGCGGCGGTCGCTCGGTCCCGATTGCCGGCGGTGGCTGACGCCACGACCACCGAGCGCCGCGCGCGCGGTGACCTGGTCGAGGCTGCGGCACGTGCCGCGCTGGTGCGCGCAGGAATGCGCGAGGTCGCGTCGAACGTGAACTACCGGGGCGGCGAACTGGATCTGGTGATGATCGACAGCAGCGGTCGCGAGGGCGAAGTGCTGGTGTTCGTGGAGGTGCGCTATCGCCGTTCTGCGGCCTTTGGCGGTGGCGCGGCCTCGGTCGATGCGTCCAAGCGCCGCAAGCTGGTGCATGCGGCGCAGCGCTTCCTGGCCTCGCATCGCCAATACGCCCAGGCGACGTGCCGGTTCGATGTGGTCGAAGCGGACGGCGATCCGCTCGCGCCGCGAATCAACTGGATCCGGGACGCGTTCCGCGCCGACGGCAGCTGATCGAAAGCCCTGCACGCCGCACTGTCTCAGGCGAAGTGCTGGTAGCCGCTCCGCTGCGGCTGCCATGGGCTGCCATCGGGCTCGAGTGCGCGCACGCCCTGCCCCGCCACGATCCTGCCGATGCGCGTCACCCCGGTCTCCGCCAGGTCCAGTGCCTGCCTTACCTCGGCGCGCAGCGCGGCAGGGACGGTGAAGCACAGCTCATAGTCGTCGCCACCCGTGGCCTGGTGGCGCCAGCGCAGCGCGTGGTCGAATCCGGCCAGCGCCGATGATGCGGGCAGCTGCGAAAGCTCGATTTCGGCGCCCACGCCGCTGCGCGAACAGATGTGGCCGAGGTCGGCGAACAGGCCATCGGAGACGTCCACGCAACCATGCGCCAGGCCCCGGAGCCGCAGTCCTGCAGCGATCCGTGGCGTGGGGCGGTCGAGCCGGTCGCGCATGACGGCGCTCGTTTCGCGGCCTCCGACGATGGCCTCGAGCGCGGCGGACGCGTCGCCCAGCGTTCCTGTCACCCACACATCGTCACCGACGCACGCGGCGTCGCGGCGCAGGGCGCCGCCGCTGTCCACCAGCCCCATCGCGGTCACGCTGATCCACAGCGGGCCGCGCGTGGTGTCGCCTCCGACCAGGCAGACCTGATGCTGCGCAGCGAGCGCGAGGAAGCCATCAAGGAACGCGTCGAGCCAGGCCTGGCTGCTTTCCGGAAGCGACAGCGCCAGCGTGCACCACGCGGGCTGCGCGCCCATCGACGCCAGGTCGGAGAGGTTCACCGCCAGCGATTTCCAGCCGATGGCCTCCACCGGCGTGTCGCGGGGGAAGTGCACGCCCGCGTTCAGTGTGTCGGTGGTGACGACCAGCTGCTGTCCGCCCGGTACGTCGATGACGGCGGCATCGTCACCGATGCCCAGCACCACATCCGGTCGCAGCGCCACGCGCGAGCGGATGTGGGTGATCAGGTCGAATTCGCCGCTCATTGCAGGCTGGATGGCTGTGCAGCCGTTGGATCAGCGCGAGGCGCTGAATTCCGCCGCACGCCATTGCGCGGCGGCCCGATCGAGCACGCCGTTGACGAAGGTGTGCCCGTGTTCGGAGCCAAATCGCTTGGCGATCTCGATGGCCTCGTTCAACACGACGCGGTACGGCACGTCGATGCGATGCAGCATCTCGTACGCAGCCAGGCGCAGCACCGCGCGTTCGATCGGGTCGACTTCCTCGACCGTGCGATCCAGGTACCCGGCCAGCGCCTCGTCCAGGGTGGCGCGATGCGTGACCACGCCACGGACCAGGTCGTCGAAGTATTCGAGGTCGGCGATTTCGTGGGCCTGCTCATGGGCGAACTGCGAGATCACCTGGCCCACTTCGCCGCCGGACATCTGCCAGGCGTAGAGCGCCTGCAGCGCGCGCCGACGCGCGCGCGCGCGGGTCACCGGATCGATGCCGTCCTTGCGCGTCTCCTTGCGAAAGTCGCGGCGCGGCGGGCGGTTCATGTGAACTGCTCCATGAGCTGCGCCATCTCGACCGCGGCCAGCGCACATTCCTTGCCCTTGTTGCCGTGGCTGCCACCGGCACGGACTTCGGCGTCCTCGACCCGCTCCACCGCCAGCACGCCGTTCAACACCGGAACTCCGTGGTCGAGGGCCACGCGCATGAGGCCTTCGGCGCAGCGGTCGGCCACGTGTTCGTAGTGGCGCGTGTCGCCGCGGATGACGCAGCCCAGGGCGATGATCGCGGCGTGGCGTCCCCCGGCGGCGACCTTGGCAGCGGCCTGCGGAATCTCCCACGCGCCAGGCACCCGCACCACGTCGATCGCGTCGTCGCCGACGCCGTTGCCGGCCAGGCCCTGGCGCGCGCCAGACACCAGCGCATCGGTGATGCGCGGGTTCCAGCGACTGGCGATGATCGCGAAGCGCGCGCCGTCAGCAGCGCGCAGTCCGCCTTCGTAATGGGGCATGGGGATGAGGAACCTGTAGGGCCGGGGAGTTTAGCGGGCGGGGGTAGCGGGGCTGGGGAGGGCCGAGTGTGGGCTCGGGGCTCGGGGCTCGGGGCTCGGGGCTCGGGGCTCGGGGCTCGGGGCTCGGGGCTCGGGTTTCGGGTTTCGGGTTTCGGGCATCGGGAACCGCGCTGGTTGAACGCGCGTCGATTCTGCCTCCTCCCTTTGCGCAGCAAGGGGAGGGTTGGGCAGGGCTGCTTTTCGCTTGTGCTGTTGCTGGCTCGATGCCTGCGCCAAGAGCAACCCCTCCCCAACCCTCCCCTGCTGCGCAAGGGAGGGGGCAACAGCACGGCTGCTGCGCAAGGGAGGGGGCAACAGCATGGCGCTGCCTGCAGGGCTACAGAGCCACGTACTCCACCACATCCAGTCCGAAGCCGGCCAGACCTACCTGTCGTCGTGGCGTGCCGAGCACGCGCAATTTGCCCAGCCCCAGACCGGCGAGGATTTGCCCCCCGGCGCCATTGCGGCGCCACTCGGCCAGCGCGCCGTCCGATGGAGTGTCGGGGTCCGGGGCGGGTACGCTGCGAAGGCGTGTCAGCAGCGCTTCGGGACTGGTGGGTTCGCCCAGCAGCACCAGCGCACCACGGCCTTCGTGGGCGATGCGCGCCAGCACCTCGCCCACCGCCGGACCGAAATCCGCGCGCCGCCAGTGCAGCGCGTCCGCCAACGGGTTCTGCACATGCACGCGCACCAGGGTGGGCACCTGTGCATCGGCCTGGCCGCGCAGCAGCGCGAAGTGGAGCACGTGGCTCACGCGGTCGCGGTAGGTGTGCAGCCTGAAGAGTCCGTGCTCGGTCTCGATGTCGCGCTCGTCGACGCGCTCCACGGTGTGCTCGGTGCCCAGCCGGTAGCGGATCAGCTCCTCGATCGACCCGATCTTCAGGCCGTGCATCTGCGCGAAACGCTCGAGCTCCGGACGCCGCGCCATGCTGCCGTCGTCGTTGAGGATTTCGACCAGCACGCCCGCCGGCTCCAGGCCGGCCATCATCGCCAGGTCGGCGGCCGCTTCGGTGTGACCGGCGCGGTTGAGCACGCCGCCGGGCTGCGCCATCAGCGGGAAGATGTGGCCCGGCTGCGAGAGATCTTGCGGCTTGACGTCGGGCCGCACAGCGGTGCGGATGGTGTGCGCGCGATCGTAGGCGGAGATGCCGGTGGTGACGCCCTCGGCGGCCTCGATGCTGACGGTGAAGTTGGTGTGGTGTTGCGAGGTGTTGGCGTGGACCATCGGCGGCAGACCGAGCTGGCGGCAGCGCTCGCGCGTCAGCGACAGGCACACCAGTCCGCGCGCATGGGTGACCATGAAGTTGATGTCGGCAGGACGCACCAGTTCGGCGGCCATGATGATGTCGCCTTCGTTCTCGCGGTCCTCGTCGTCGACGATGACGACCATGCGGCCGTTGCGGATTTCCTCGAGCAGCTCGGGGATGGGTGCGAAGCTCATGCGCCGTCTCCAGTCAGGCTGGCGGACACCAGGCGTTCGACGTAACGCGCCACCAGGTCGATCTCCAGGTTGACCGGGTCACCGACAGCGGTGTGTGCGAACGCGGTGTGCGACACCGTGTGGGGAATCAGTGCGACTTCGAAGCCTTGGGCATCGACCTCGTTGACCGTGAGGCTGACCCCGTCGACGCAGATCGAGCCTTTCTTCGCGACGTATTTCAGCAGCGATTGCGGCGCAGCGAAGCGCCAGCGCTGCGCGCGGGCGTCGTCCTCGATGGCGAGCACCCTGCCCAGGCCGTCGACGTGGCCGCTGACCAGGTGCCCGCCAAGGCGATCGGTTGGCCGCATCGCGCGTTCGAGGTTGACCACCGCGCCTGGTTCGAGCGATCCCAGCGTGGTCAATGAAAGGGTCTCGTTCGAGGCGTCGGCTTCGAACGACGCGGCATCGAAGCCGACCACGGTCAGGCACACGCCGTTGACCGCGATGCTCTCGCCCATGCGCAAGCCGTCGAACGGCAGCGAGCCTGCCGCGACACGCAGCCGCGCGTCGCCACCCCGCGCGTGCGTTGCGACGATCGATCCGAGGCCTTCGATGATTCCAGTGAACATCAGCAGCCCTCTCGGACGAGAGCGGCTGCGAGGGCGGATAGGCCGGATATGACGCTGTCGCTGTGCATGAAACGTTTCCCGCGGTTGCGCATGCGAAAAACGCCCCAGGGCGTGAGGCATGCGCGCAGCACCAGGCAGCGCGCAACCGTCTTCTTTCATCCGGACTGTGACCGTCGGCTCCGGAATGGGACCGGATCTGCTGACCCTCCGGCAGGCCGGAGGCGCTCGCGGGCTCGTCGTGCGCGGCTGCAACCGCATCGGACCTACCGCCGGTGGGGAATTGCACCCCGCCCTGAAGACGCTATGTGTACCGGCGAACCGGCAGTCGCGATTCTAACATCGCGGTTTGCGCCGGCTGGCTCGGGAATAGAGCGTTCCACCCGGGCGGGGACCGGCCCAACCTCGATCCATGCCGGCCCAACCTCAATCCACGCAGGAGCGCCCCGTGGGCGCAAGCTTTTGTTTTTGAAGAATTCAGGAGCTCGCGCTCATGGGGCGCTCCTACGGGGGCGCTGCTGGCTTGCCTCGCAGGTGCATGACCAGTGGCCAGCGCATGGTGCGTGTGCGGGTCGGTTCTCCCCACGCGGTCTGCAGCTCAGTGACATGCAATGCCACCGGATCAATGCCGGTGGCGCTGCGGCAGCGTGCCGAGGCCGAGAGGCTGCCCAGGTAACCAAGCAGCTGTGGCAGGGCCCATTCGGCGGTCAACCAGGGCTGCGGCGCCGGCAGCTTTTCGAACGGCCAGTCGTAGTGCGCGTAGCCGGCATCGACTTCGGCGCGCTCGGGCGGCCAGTGGTCTTCGATGGTGCGGCGGAAGGCGTCGGCCGCCGGTGCCAGGTCATCCGAGAACACCATGTCCTGGTAGGTCCAGACGGCCAGCACTCCGCCCGTGCGCAGGACACGATCGCATTCGGCGAAGAAGCGGACGCGATCGAACCAGTGCAGCGCCTGGGCGACGACGACCAGGTCGACGCTTGAGTCGCCCAGCGAAGTGGATTCAGCAGGCTCCACTGCGACCTCGACGTTGGTGACCGCCTCCTGCCGCGCCCAGTGGTACTCGACCTGCTGCGCGCTGGGATCGGTGGCGAACACGTGAGCGAAGCGGCGAGCCAGGTCGCGCGTGGCCTGGCCGCTGCCACATCCGGCCTCCCACACCTTTCCCTGCGCATCCACCCGCGCGGCAAGCGTGTCGAAGAGCACGGCCGGGTAGCTTGGACGCCAACTGGCGTAGGCGGCGGCTACGGAGGAGAAATGGTCCTTGAAGCCGGGTTCGCTCATGCTGGCGTCGGCACCGACTGCAGCAGCAGACGCTGGTCCTCGCCGACCATGCGCGACTCGACCAGCCTCAGCTGCGCACGCTGGGTCATGTCGCCGATGTCCAGCCCGGCCAACAGCGGACGCGACTTGTCGCCGAGCAGGATCGGCGCCACGTAAATCAGCAGCTCGTCCACCAGTCCGCTGGTGAAGAACGCGCCGGCCAGCGTGGCGCCGGATTCCACCTGCACCTCGTTGATGCCCCGTTCGGCCAGAAGCCCAAGTACCGCGTGCAGGTCGAAGCGCCCGCCGGACACCGCGACGCTGGCGCGTTGCACGCTGATCTCCCGCGGTGGCTTGACGTCCGGCGCATGGATGTAGAGCGTCGGAGCGGATGCATCGCGCACCTTGCCACGGGCGATCGTCGCCAGACCCGGATCCAGCACCACCCGCAATGGAGGATCGAACGCCGTATCGTCTCCCAGACGAACATTGAGCGACGGGTCGTCGGCCAGCACCGTGTTGGCACCAGTGACGATGGCGCCGGCGCGCGCGCGCCAATGATGCACGTCCAGGCGCGAGGCTTCGCCACTGATCCATTTCGAATCGCCGCTGGCCGTCGCGGTGCGTCCGTCCAGGCTGGTGGCCAGCTTCACCCGCACCCAAGGGCGGCCACGCTCGATGCGCGACAGGAATCCGCGGTTGAGCTGGCGCGCCTGCGCCTCCATCAGTCCGGACTCCACGGCGATTCCGGCGGCGCGCAGCTTCTCGAAACCGGCACCGTCGACTTGCGGGAAGGGATCGCGCATGGCGGCGACCACCCGGGTGACGCCTGCCGCGATCAGCGCATCGGCGCACGGGCCGGTGCGTCCGGTGTGGACGCAGGGCTCCAGCGTCACGTACGCGGTCGCGCCACGAGCATCCTCACCGGCCGCCTGCAGCGCCAGCACTTCGGCGTGCGCTTCGCCCGCACGCTGGTGGAACCCCTCGCCCAGCACTGCCTCGCCCTTTGCGATGACGCAGCCGACCATCGGGTTGGGTCGCGTGGTGAAGGCACCGCGCTCGGCCAGGCGCAGGGCGCGGGTCATCAACAGGTAGTCGGTGGCGCTGAAGGTGGTCATGAGGTTCGGCTTCTGATGTTCCTTCTCCATCGGGAGAAAGTGGCGCGCAGCGCCGGATGAGGGCAATAAAACGACTGGGCCTGTGGCTCGGGATCCTGGCGAGCTGAGAGTGCATGCCCTCATGCCACAGGCACTTCCTCTGG
>JBDNHW010000097.1:0-62971 GCA_041688625.1 Pseudoxanthomonas sp. | reverse complement strand
TGGCTGCTGGGTTCGAGCCTGTTCAGTGCGCAGTTGTCGGCCGCGATGGGCCTGCCCTTCGCCTTCGCCTCGCATTTCGCCCCCGATGCGATGGTCCAGGCGCTGGCGCTGTACCACCGCGACTTCCGCCCGTCCTCGTACCTGTCGCAGCCGCATGCGATGCTGGCCTTGAACGTCGTCGCCGCCGACACTGACGCCGAGGCCAAACGGCTGTTCACCACGGCGCAGCAGAGCTTCGTCAACCTGCGTCGCGGCAGGCCGGGGCTGATCCCGCCGCCGATCGACGACATCGAGACCTATTGGCAGCCGCACGAAAAGGCCGGCGTGGAGCGCGCGCTGGCGTGCAGCGTGGTCGGCGATCGCGACACCGTGCATCGTGGGGTCGAGACCTTCATCGACCGGCATCGCCCCGACGAGCTGCTGCTGGTGGCCAACGTCTTCGATCACCAGGCGCGGCTCAGGTCGTTCGAGATCGCCGCTTCGTTGATGCCGTAGCGTCAGTCAGACCGCGTTGCCAGCGGCAAAGCCTGAAGCCCACGCCCACTGGAAGTTGTAGCCGCCCAGCCAGCCGGTGACGTCCACGACTTCGCCGATGAAGTACAGGCCGTCGACCTTCTTCGACTGCATCGTGCTCGATGAAAGCTCGTTGGTGTCGACACCGCCCAAGGTGACCTCGGCGGTGCGATAGCCCTCCGTGCCGCTGGCCACCAGCGGCCACGACTGCAGCTGGCTGGCCACGTCGCGCAGTTGCGGTTCGTTGAACTGCTTCATCGGCCGGTTGGGCAGGGCGAATTCACACAACCGCTGCGCGAAGCGCCGGGGCAGCAGGTCCGACAGCACGGATTTCAGTTCGGCTGCAGGTCGCTGGGCCTGCTGCTCGCGTAGCGTGTCCATTGCATCCTGGCCCGGAAGCAGATCCAGGCGCAGCTCGTCACCGGGCTGCCAGTAGGAGCTGATCTGGAGGATGGACGGGCCGCTGACGCCGCGGTGGGTCACCAGCATGAAGTTGCGGAACGTCTGCCCGTTGCAGTGCGCCTCCACCGGCAGCGCCACGCCGCTCAGGTCCTGCATCCGCTCCTGGTGCTTGACGCTCAATGTCAGCGGTACCAGGCCCGCGCGCGTGGGCAGCACCGTGTGGCCGAACTGTCGTGCAAGTTCGTAGCCGAAGCCGCTGGCGCCCATGCTCGGAATGGAGAGCCCACCGCAGGCCACCACCACCGCCGGTGCGCTGAACGTGCCCAGGGTCGTGCCCAGCTCGAAACCCTGGTCGGTATGGTGCAGGCGTTCGACGCTGCATGAGGTTTGAATCCGCACCTGCGCGGCGGTGCATTCGTCCAGCAGCATCGCGACGATCTGCTTGGACGAGACATCGCAGAATAGCTGCCCCAGTTCCTTCTCGTGGTAAGCGATCCCGTGCCGCTGCACCATCTCGACGAAGTCCTGCGGCGTGTAGCGGGCCAGCGCGGACTTGCAGAAGTGCGCGTTGGCGGAAATGAAGTTGGCCGGCGTGGTGCCGGTGTTGGTGAAGTTGCAGCGGCCGCCACCGGACATGAGGATCTTCTTGCCGACGCGATTGGCGTGATCCACTACCAGCACGCTCAGGCCGCGTTGCCCGGCAGTGAACGCGCACATCAGCCCGGCCGCGCCGCCGCCGATGACCACCACGTCATGCGTATGCGCCACGCTTTACTGGCCCTGCGTCGCCGCCTGGCGCACCAGCGGCCTGACTTCGATGGTGGCGTCTCCGCCCAGCACCTGTATTTCAGTGTCCTGGATCATCACGTTCAGTCGCATTCCGCGCGTCAGCAGCGAAACGAGTTCGGCCACGGTCTCAGCGGAGATATCGAGCACGGTAAGGTTGCGGCTGCGCGCCAGCGACGAGGCGTTCTTCTCCCACCAGAGGTCCGCGCCGCGCCCGGAATAGTTGACCACCACCACCTGCCGGGACCGGCCACAGGCCTTGCGTATCCGTGCTTCGTCGGGCTGGCCGAGGTCGATCCACAGGTCGATCTCGCCGGTGCGCTGCTTCAGCCACAGGTCGGGCTCGTCGTCCTGGCTCAGGCCGCGCCCGAACTCCAGGCGCTCGTCCGCGTACAGCGCGAACGCCAGCACCCTGACCATCAGGCGCTCGTCGGTTTCGGAGGGGTGCTGGGCCAGGGTCAGGTTGTGGGAGGCGTAGTAGTGCCGGTCGAGATCGCTGATCTGCAGTTCGGCGCGGACCACCGTGGATTTGAGCGCCATGTGCGAGCCTGGGTGAAAGGTCGGCCATGATAAGGGGTCCGTCGTGGAGTTCCTCCTTTGCCGCAGTCCCGCCCGATTCGCGATGGCGTCCCCGCCAGCACCGTGCAGCTTCCGCAGGGGGTCCATGCGTCGGTTCTGGATGGCTTGTGCGCCCGTTTTCCGGCGGTCGCTCGTGAAGTCTGGATGCAGCGCATGGCGCGGGGCAGGGTGCTCGATGCCCGCCACCAGCCAGTCGGCCCTGAGGCTCCATACGTACCTGGGCAAACGATCCACTATTTTCGTGAAGTCGAGGACGAGCCGGTCATTCCTTTCGAAGAGACCATCATCCACGCCGACGAGCACCTGGTGGTCGCTGACAAGCCGCACTTCCTGCCCGTGGCACCCGCCGGCGCGTACGTGCGGCAGACCCTGCTCACGCGCCTGTTCCAGCGGCTGGACAATCCGGATCTGGTGCCGCTGCATCGGATCGATCGTGGTACGGCAGGACTGGTGCTGTTCTCGGCCAACCCTGAAACCAGGGGCGCCTATCAATCACTGTTCCGCGACCGGCGGATCGCCAAGCAGTACCTGGCGGTGGCGCGGGCTCTGTCCGGGCTGCGCGAGCCACTCCTGCGCGAATCCAGGCTGGAACGCGGAGAGCCATTTTTCCGCATGGCCGAAGTGGAGGGGGTGCCGAATTCGGCCAGCCGGATCGAAATGACCCATGACCAGCGGCGCGGCTGGGCGCTGTACAGGCTCTGGCCGTTGACCGGGCGCAAGCACCAGTTGCGCGTGCATATGGCGGCGTTGGGCGCGCCTATCCTGAACGACCAGGCCTACCCCGCGCTCCAGCCGCGGTCCCACGACGATTACGCCAGGCCGCTCCAGCTGTTGGCGCAGACCCTGTCATTCAATGACCCGATAGACGGCGGCCGACGGCACTTTGCCAGCGAGCGGCAGCTGGTGCTGCCTGCGGGGATCGCCCCTGTCTGAAGCTCGCGCCGGGATGAAGCTCAGGTCCCGGGCGGGGTGTTCGGGTCGCGGCTGACCGGGGTCGGCATGCTGGTGGACTCCTGCACCGACTCGACAGCCGGCTCTTTGGACGACTGCTTCTTGGCCGCCTTTTCGTCCTGCTTCTTCTTCTTGGCCAGCTCGCGCTGCTTCTTCTCGAACGAGTAATTGGGCTTCGCCATGGGCTGCTCCTGTGTGGGGCGGCCAGTTTAGGGCATCGGGCCCGCCCGGGGCAGCGCAGGCGGGACGACCGGGCGGAATCGGCGCCAGCCCCCGCCACCGCTATACTTCGGGGTGTTGGCATTTGCTCCAAAAGTGTGTAGTGTGCGACCCACTGTGTTTGCTTGGGTCACCGTAAATCGTGGCCTGATGCAGTCGATCCAAAACGATCAGCTACATCTTTCCGCTTTGCTTAACACCTGCAACTCAGTCTCGGCCTAGGGGGTCCCCAAGCCGTGATCTTCACTATCCGTTTCAGGAGTTTCAAAGATGTCTGACCGTCAAACCGGTACCGTCAAGTGGTTCAACGATGCCAAGGGTTTTGGCTTTATCACCCCGCAGAGCGGCCCGGACCTTTTCGTGCATTTTCGCGCGATCCAGGGTTCCGGCTTCAAGTCGCTGCAGGAAGGCCAGAGCGTAAGCTTTGTCGCCGTGCAGGGCCAGAAGGGTATGCAAGCCGACGAAGTGCAGCCGCTGTAAGCAGCGACTAATCCGTGTCTGAAGACGCCGGGGCTTGCCCCGGCGTTTTTTTTTGCCTGTTCGTCCCCAACTTCGAAGGATGAGATCGCTCACCTTCGACAATCGCTTCGTGTCCGCCCTGCCGGGCGATCCGGAAACTGGCCCGCGGGTGCGCGAGGTCCTTGGCGCGGCGTTTTCCAGAGTGGACCCGACCCCCGTTCCGGCACCGCGGCTGCTGGCGTGGTCGCCTGAGGTGGCGGCGCTGCTGGATCTGTCTCCCGCAGACGTGCGGTCACCCGGGTTCCCGAAGGTGTTTTCGGGCAACGCGATAGCAGAGGGCATGCAGCCTTACGCGATGAATTACGGCGGGCACCAGTTTGGCAACTGGGCGGGCCAGTTGGGCGACGGGCGTGCCATCAGCCTGGGGGAGACTGTCAACCAAGCCGGACAGCGATGGGAGCTGCAGCTGAAGGGCGCCGGACCGACTCCCTACTCGCGGCGGGCCGACGGCCGCGCCGTGCTGCGCTCCTCCATCCGCGAATTCCTCTGCAGTGAGGCCATGCACCACCTGGGTGTGCCGACCACGCGCGCGCTGAGCCTGGTGGGCACCGGCGAGTCGGTGGTGCGGGACATGTTCTACGACGGACGCGCCGCACCCGAACCCGGAGCGATCGTGTGCCGGGTGGCGCCGTCTTTCATCCGCTTCGGCAATTTCGAACTGCCTGCATCGCGAGGCGACCTCGGACTGCTGCGGCATCTGGTCGACTTCACCATCGCGCGCGATTTTCCAGAGCTGCAGGGCGAGGGCGAGGCGCTGCATGCCCAGTGGTTTGCTCAGGTCTGCGAGCGCACCGCGGTGATGGTGGCGCACTGGATGCGGGTGGGGTTCGTGCACGGAGTCATGAACACCGACAACATGTCGATCCTGGGCCTGACGATCGACTACGGCCCCTACGGCTGGATCGACGACTTCGACCCGGATTGGACTCCCAACACCACCGACGCCCAGGGACGACGCTACCGCTTCGGCTGGCAGCCGCGCATCGCGTACTGGAACCTCACGCGCCTGGCTTCGGCCCTGTCGGCGCTGTTTGCGGAGGTGGCGCCGCTGGAGCAGGGGCTGCAGGTGTTCCGTGACACCTTCCTGGCAAGTGACGCGGACAACAACGCGCGCAAGCTGGGTTTGGCTGAAAGCCGCGAAGCGGACGGCGAGCTGATGATTGCGCTGCAGCGGCTACTGCAGGCCGGTGAGGTCGACATGACGATCTTCTTTCGCCGGCTCTCTGACGTAAATCCGGATCAGCCGAGCCTGGAGCCGCTGGCGGAGGCATTTTATGATCCGGTGAAGCGTGCCCAGGTGGGGCCGCAGCTGATGCAGTGGCTCGAACGCTATGCCGCGCGCATTGCCGACGACACCCTCGACGCAGGCGCACGACGGCAGCGCATGAATTCCGCAAACCCCCGTTTCGTCCCGCGCAACTACCTTGCGCAGCAGGCGATCGACCTGGCCCACCAGGGCGAAATGTCGCGGATCGCAGAACTGCTGGACGTGCTCCGCCGACCCTATGACGAGCAGCCAGGCAGGGAGGAGTACGCCGGGCGACGTCCGGACTGGGCGCGCGACCGGGCGGGATGCTCGATGCTTTCGTGCAGTTCGTGAGCCGCGGCAGCCGACCGTGCCCTAGCCGACCGTGCCCTAGCCGACGGTGAGCCGCGCTCGACCGGTGCCTGGGGCTTCGCGCTACAGCTTGCTGACCCTGAACTTGCGCCCCTTGATCTTTCCGCTGGCCAGCCGGGCAAGCGCGTTGTTCACCTGCGCACGTGCGATCGCGACGTAGGAGCGCGTGGCAAAGATGTCGATCTTGCCGATAGCGCTGGCGGGCAAGCCGGCGTCGCCGGTCAGGGCGCCGAGCACGTCGCCCGGGCGCAGCTTGTCGGTCTTGCCGGCATCGATCCGCAGCGTGGCCATCGTTGCCTGCGGCGCGCTGCGCGCGTCCGGGGCGGGCGGCACATTGCGCTGCCAGCGCAGCGGCGAACCCTGGCGCTGCTCGAGGTCATGGGCGCGAGAAATCTCGCGCGGACTGCACAGGCTCAGCACCTGGCCTCCGCGTCCGGCGCGTCCCGTGCGTCCGATGCGGTGCACGTACACGTCGGGGTCGGTCGGCAGCTCGTAGTTCACCACGGTGGCCAGGTCGTCGATGTCCAGGCCGCGGGCGGCGACGTCGCTGGCGACCAGCACGTTGCAGCTGCGGTTGGCAAAGCGCACCAGTACCTCGTCACGATCGCGCTGCTCCATGTCGCCATGCAGGGGCAGGGCGGAGAAACCGAAGTGCTGCAGCGAGCCGGCCACGTCGTCCACGTCGCGCCGGGTGTTGCAGAACACCACCGCCGACTCCGGCCGATGCTCCGCAAGCAGGGCCGCCAGCGCGGTCTGCTTGCGCGCCAGGCCTACTTCGTAGAAGAGCTGTTCGACCGCTGGCTGTTGGTCGACAGCGCCCGAGGTGACCTCCAGCGGATCGCGCATGGTGTTGCGCCCGATCTCACGGATGGCATCGGGGAAGGTCGCGGAAAACAGCAGCGTCTGCCGCTCCTTCGGCGTCTTGCCGATGATCTCGCGGATGGGCTCCTCGAATCCCATGTCGAGCATGCGGTCGGCTTCGTCCAGCACCAGTGTCCGCACCCCGCCCAGGTGCAGCACCTTCTTGCGCAGCAGCTCCTGGATGCGGCCGGGGGTGCCGACGACCACGTGGGGGTCGTGTGCCAGCGAAGCCAGTTGCGGCGCCAGCGGCATGCCGCCGGTCAGCACCAGGACCTTGAGGTTGGGTATGCCTGTAGCCAGCCTGCGCAGCTGCTTGCCCACCTGGTCGGCCAGCTCGCGGGTAGGGCACAGGACCAGGGCCTGGGCACGGATCAGCATCGGGTCGAGGCGATGCAGAAGCCCAAGGCCGAAGGCGGCGGTCTTGCCGCTGCCGGTCGGTGCCTGTGCGATCACGTCGCGCCCGGCCAGGATGGCCGGGAGGCTCTCCGACTGGATCGGAGTCATCTGCTGGTAACCGGCGGCTTCGATTCCCTGCTGCAGGCCGGGCGAAAGTTCCAGGGTCGCGAAATCATTCATGCGCCATGATCGCAGCATCGCGTCGAACTTCGTAGCATCGCCCGCGCCAGGCCGGCAGCCGTCAACCCTCGAGCTGGGCGAAGTCCCTGTCCCTGAGCGCCATGAACGCCCAGAACGGCACGCCGCGGCTGGCCCAGTGGGTGCTGGCCTCGTCGAGTACGCTGACCAGGGTGTCGAAGCTCTTTTCGTCCAGTTCGTGCATGTCGCCCGCCCCTTCGAAAAGCAGCACGTAGCCTTGTCCTCGCAGCCACTGCAGGTCACGAAGCCCGTCCGAAAGGGCATCCCAGTTGCGCCCCGACGTGAGTGGGAAATCCAGGGCCACGGAAATGCGCAGCAGCAGGGTGGCCTTGTTGGCACAGCCCATCAGGTCGATCTGGCGTGGCACCAGTCCGGCGTCCTGCGCGGCCGCACCGAGCGTGTGGAGATCGCCTGCGGCCACGAAGAAAACGCCGGCCCTGGTCGGGTCGTCCAGCCCGGGATCGAATCCGGAGTCGGTCATGGCATTGGCTCGAAGCGACGGAAGGAATCGTAGTGGTCGTCGGTGTACTAGTAGACGCGGGGCGGCCTGCCGCCGGTGACGATGCGCCGTGCGCCTCGGTAGTCGAGGCCTGGCGTCTCCACGGTGTACTCGCGATAGAAGCCGCGTTCGCGCTGCGGAAGATGACCCTCCCGGTTGCCGAACACTCCGCCGTCCTGCGGATGCGGGAACGGCCCGTCGCGTTCGATGAAGGCGAGCGTGGCACGCGCCTCGGGCGGCAGGTATGCCGGCAGGCTGGCCTGGGGAAGCACCGCCGGACTGATCGCGACTGTTCCTTCCGTCTGCGGCCCCTGGGTAACGTCCTGGCCGTCCTCCTGCAGCCACCAACCCAAGGCCACCAACAGCGCCACGAACACCAGCGCCGGAAAGCGGCCAAGTGCGTTTCCAGCGCCGGTGCGCTTACGACGGGTCATGGAACTGACATGGAATCGGGTTGCTCATTCAGGGGGCGACGCTCAGTGGACCGGGCGCTGGATAGTGGACGCAACCGGCGGTGCGGCGCCAGCGGCGGCGGTCTCTGCGCAACAGGTGGTGTTCAGCGGGAAGGCGTCCGGCCAGCCCCGCGCATGGCCGGTTCGATGGGGATACGTCTTCACCGTCGCGCGGTTACCATCGCCATGCACCGCTGCAAATGCCCGGACTTTCGATGAACCGCATCCTGCTACCCTTTGCCGTCCTGCAGGCACGGTCACTGCCCTACCTGGCCGGCACCGCGGCGATCCTGCTGGTGTCCCTGTGGGTGCTGCTGGATCCTGCACTCGCGACGGCCGGTCGAGGCGTGCCCCTGGCGTTGAAAGGCGGAGCACTGTGCGCATTGGCCACCGCGGCCGGCGCCGTACCGGTCCTGTTGATTCGCCGATTGCCACAGGCGATGGGCGACGGGCTGTTGGGTTTCGGCGCCGGTGTGATGCTCGCGGCGACCGCGTTCTCCCTCGTTCTCCCCGGACTGGATGCTGCGGTCGCCAGTGGATATTCGAAGTGGGGCGCGGGCGCGTTGGTGAGTACAGGCGTGATCCTGGGAGCGGTGGCCCTGCTTGCCCTGGGCCGGGTGGTCTCGGACGAGCCGCTGGAAACGCCGCGTGGTGTGCCAACTCTGGTGCCCGCGCGGGTGCTGGTCTTCGTACTGGCGATCCTGCTGCACAACGTCCCGGAAGGGATGGCGGTTGGGGTAGCGGCGGCCGGGGGCCTGCCGGGAGCAGAAAGCCTGGCCTTGGGCATCGCGCTGCAGGACATTCCGGAGGGCATGGTCGTGGCGCTGATCCTGGCCGGCGCGGGCATGTCACGCGCCAAGGCCGTGTTCATGGGCGCGCTCACCGGCGTCGTCGAACCCGCCGCTTCGGTCGGCAGTGCCTGGGCGCTCGGCATTGCCTTGCCCTTGCTGCCATGGGGTCTGGCCTTCGCCGGAGGAGCGATGCTCATGGCCGTGGGCAACAGCGTGATCCCCGAGTCCAACCGCAACGGCAACGGGGCGGTGGCCTCGATCGGCCTTGTGATCGGCTTCTGCGTAATGATGGTGCTCGATACCGCGCTGGCCTGATCAACCTCGTGCCCGCAGCGCGCGCGTACCAGGGGGAGCTTTCTCCCGCGGCCACATCGTCGAACGCGAGTCGCACGAGGACCCCGAAATGGTCCGACGGCCACCTGCCTGACGCGTCAGGCGTGTCGAGGATCCGCTTGGCCGTGCAGGTCTCGAACCGGCCTCGCTGCGCGGAGACGTGATCGATGCGTGTCGATCGTTCGAAGTACGCCGGATTCAGCGTGGCGCGGGAGGCAGGCCCGAAGCCTGCATCAGCGTGCAGGCGGGCATAGGCGTCCGCAAACGCACGGTGCATCGGCCCCGGTTCCTCGCTTCCGGCGGTCGCGTTGAAATCCCCTGCAACATGGTGTCCGCGGATTGCCGTTGCACTGCGCCGGTAAATTCCAGCAGGTGTCGCACCTGCTGCGCACGGATCTCGCTGCGGTCTCGCCTGAATGCAGGTGGGTGGCGACGAAATCTAGCATGCGTCGGTGCAATTTCACGCGGACCCGTGCCGCCGATCGGGAGTCGTCCCGGGGCTCCAGCGGGACCTCGTCATGACGGACGATCGGATGACGGCTGAGGATCGCGTTGCCATAGCGCCGCGGCAGGCGTTGCGCATCCTGCGACACGAACACGTAGCGATGTCCCAGCGCCTCCGCCAGGTTTTCCGCCTGGTTGCGCAACCCCGGTGCCTGCAGCACTTCCTGCAGCGCGATCAGGCCTGGCTTCGCCTAGCGGAGCTCTTCCACGATGAGTGCGCGGCGCTGCGGCCAGTCGTCGCGGTCGTGATACAGGTTGAGCGTGACCACGGTAACCGACGGCGCTTACCGATGCCGCACTCGCCGCCGCCGCCCACCGTCCGACAACCCGCCAGTGAGGCCAGCAGCACGATGGCGCAGGCGCCAAGCGTTGGCATGGTCAGCGAAGCGGAACGTCCACGCGCATCACCGGATACAGATTCAGGCGCTCGTCGAACGATTCGTGGCGGCGGTAGAAGAAGTCCAGCCGGGCTGAGGGATCGGCCGCGAAGCCGGGATCGGTGAGCAGGCGCTGTTCGAATTCGGCCTTCAATTGGGGTTCGGCGACCAGCATTTCCCGCGCGACCATTTCGGCCACGTAGGCTTCCATGTATTCCTTCTCTTCGAAGGCGTTGTTGAAATGCCCCCAGCTGGCCAGCGAGTCGGGTGCCTGCGGTTCCAGCAGGGCGATGACCAGGCGCGAGAGCGGCTGGTCGATCGGCACCAGCAGCGAGCCGGCGGGGATCCCGTGCGCTTCCGTGCGCCACGAACCTTCCAGGGCCATGCGCTGATGGCCCTCGACCGACTGCTGCGAAGGATTGGCGGAGGTGGCCCGGAACATCTGCACCGGCGCCTCCTCGACGTGCGGCAGCGTGTTGAAACGGACACCATGCCGGGCCAGCTTCTCGCCTACCCACTGCGCGTGCGCTGCTGGAACTACGTATCCCACAGCAGGAGCAGTCACGCTCAGGCTGGGCTTCAGCACATCGCGCAGCGGCACCTTCCAGATCTGCGGCGTGGCCTCGTCGTAGCGGGTCATGAGCGCACCGGACACTTCGGACCTGGTGCGTTCGTAGGCATAGCCGCGAAAGTCGATGGTGCGCGGCTCGGGCGTGGCCTCGTACGCCAGCGCCACGCTCTGCCCCCCGATCCCGCTTGCGCGCTGGTCGGCGGCATTGGCGATCGCCAGCCACCTGGCCCCTTCGCGCGCGACGTGCTCAAGCACCGCGACCACCGTGTTGCGCGTAATGTGCACGCGCACCGGGTATTCCTTCCACGAGTGGGTTTCCACCAGCATCGCCAGGCGATTGCGCAGCAGGAAGTAACCGGTGGAAAAACGCGGCGGCGAAACGCTGTCCTCGAAGCCGGACGCCGGGTCGTCCTGGTCGACGAAAGACGGGTAGAAAGGCAGGGGCAGCGAACCCTGCCCGGCGAGGTCATCGATCACGCCGCTGCGCAGGGCCAGGCCGACGCTGCGAAGCCGTTCGTCGCCACCCTGCAGCGGCTCCACCTGGATCGAGATATCGTGTTCGAACTTGGCGCCGTTGGTGGCGTGTAGGTCCACCGTCAGCAGTGGATCCCACTTCTTCACCAGTTCCAGCATGGCCTGCATTTCAGGCGTGTCGGCCTTGGCGTAGTCGCGGTTGAGGTTGTAGTTCTGCGCTGTGGTGCGCCAGCCCATTTCCTCCGGGCCGCGCTGGTTGGGCCGATTCCACGCGCCGAATCGTTCGTGTCCATCGACGCTGAAGACGGGCACGAAGACCCACACCAGCCTGTCCAGAACGCCAGGTGCGGCCGTACCCTCCAATACCTCGCGAAGCGCAAGGAAGCCCGCGTCCTTGCCATCGATTTCGCCTGCGTGGATGCCGCCCTGGACCAGCACCACCGGTAGTCCGGCGGCGCGGGCGGCTGCAGGATCGAGCGCCCCGCTGGTGGATGCGACCAGCGCCTTCATCGGCCTGCCTTCCGGCGAGACACCGAAGTCGAAACAGCGCACCGATTGCGGGTAGGCCTGTGCAAATGCCTCGCACAGCACCGGGACTTCGGCATAGCGGCCGGTCTTCTGGAAGCCGGAGCGTTCGGACACGGTGGTGAGGGGTGTGGAGTTGGCGGGCATGGAGAGGATTACCAATAGCAGGGGGAGGAGTCGGGACACAGCGGCCAAGAGGATCGGGAGGAGAAGGACATGATGCACGCGGCTTGCCGCGGCCGCACGGGCAGGCGCAGCAGAACGCGAAGACCGGGCAGCTGAGTTGACCGCACGATGCGGTACTCTTCCCGCACTTTGAAACCGGACCTCTGGATGAGCGCCGTTCGCCGGTGATCCCGCGGATAGCCGGGGCAGGGCTCGGCGAAAACGCGTTTCCCATGCTCTTTTTCACTGCGTTCGCGTTCACCGCCGCATTGGTCTCTGGCCTGTACGCGCGGCTTTACCGGATGCAGGACTTCTACCGCATTGCCTGAGGACTCCATGGAAGCACCCATCACGCTAGTACTGATCGCCGTCACCTGCCTGGTCTCGTGGCTGGCCTTCAACAACCGGAAGCTCACCGATCGCCTGATCCTGTGGCCTCCGGCCATCGACAAGCATCGACAGTACGATCGGCTGGTGACCTACGGGTTCATCCATGCCGACGTCATGCACCTGCTGTTCAACATGATCACGCTGTTCTTCTTCGGGCGGATGATCGAACAGGTGATGGCACAGGCCGCGGGCGTGTGGGTGTTCCCGCTGTTCTACCTGTCGGCAATCGTGGTCTCCATCCTGCCGACCTACCTGAAGAACCAGCACAATCCGAACTACCTCAGCCTGGGCGCGTCGGGCGGTGTTTCGGCAGTGTTGTTCGCGTTCGTACTGATCGCGCCATGGCAGCTGATCTTCGTGTTCTTCATCCCGTTGCCCGCCATCCTGTTCGCGGTGTTGTACGTGGGCTACAGCATCTGGATGGACCGGCGGGGCGGCGATCGGATCAACCACAGTGCGCACCTGGCCGGTGCGGCGTATGGCGTGATGTTCATGCTGATCATGCGGCCGGAACTGCTGCAGCATTTCATCGAGACGCTGCAGAATCCAACGTTCGGCCGCTGAGATCCCGTCAGCTCTCACCGCGCCTGAATGTCGCGCGTGCTACTTCTTGTTCCGTCACCAACGAGACGGAGGCCAGTACCGATGGCAACCAAGACGACGCCCAGGAAAGCTGCGAAGAAGACGACCGCCAAAGCGGGCAGTGCCACTGGCGCGAGCAAGAAGGCAACCACCGCAACCAGATCGGCAGGGACCACAGGCAAGGCAGCTCCTGGCAGGCCTGCCGCCTCCAGCGCAGGCGCCCGCAGGACATCAGCCCGCGTGCCCGGAGGCTCCACCGGCGCAGGTGCAAAATCGAAAGCCGCTGCCAAGTCCGCTACTGCCGTTGGCAAGGCGGCATTGAAGCCGGGCGCCGGAAAAGCGGCTGGCAAGCCATCTCCCGCGAAGGGCACCAAGGCCACGGCGCGTAAGTCAGGTTCGGCGACGGCTGACAGCAAGGCGAAGAGTGCCGAAGGCGCGAAGAAGTTGCAGAATTCGGTGCGGCCAGCGGAGAAGACCGCTTCGGCCAAACCCACTACGCGCCAGGCACTGGCCAAAACCAGGAAGCTGCTGAAGGACAAGCAGCAGCGCGACACTCAAACTCCGGCGTGGCAGGAGATCAATGTCGATCCAGGCAGCGCAGCCCATCCCGGATTTCAATCGGGGGAGGCGCGCTCCAAGGCCCTGGAGCTGCACGCTGGGGAGATTCGTCTCAAACCGATTCAAGGAAGCGTCAGCACGCGCGATCGCCGCAATCAGGGCAAGCGCGACAATGGCTGAGTTTGGGAATTAGCAGTGTGGCGTTCGTGCCGGGGCGTGCCGCTCGCGGAGTGGCCAGGGGGCCACCGGCGGGCGCTATCGTGCTGTCCGACTGCTTGTGCGATGGGGGTTACTGGCCGCCGAGGCTGCTGAGGCCAGCAGTACGAGTGGCGCCTTCGGCGCTGGCGTAGTACGAAAGCAGGCGCTCGTAGACGGCGTTGTTCAGACGCTCGAATTCCCACTCGTCGGTGTGGCCGGTGATGGCAAGCTGGTAAAGGCCTTCGAGCAAGCTGAAGTCGCTGGAAGAGACGCTGGTGTTTATCGTGTCGTCGAGGCTCATCTGGATTTGCCTGGGTTGGAAGGTGGACGAAGTCAATGAAGCAGCAATCGTGCCAACTTCCAGGACGCCTCCGTGGTGAGTCCATGCAGCCGGAAAGAAAGGCCGCGAAGTGACGCTGAACGTCCAGTTATGCCGAAGCCTTAACGGCGCAGCGGCACAATGGTGCCCACCCCAGACCGGGCTCCACCCCATGCAGATCAACCATCAGCGTGACGCAGCTCGGTTCCACGCAACGATTGAGGGCCACGAGGCCGAGCTCACCTACCGCCTCGGCGGGGGACGAATGACGATCAATCACACGGGAGTTCCCAACGCGATCGGCGGACGCGGCGTGGCCGCTGACCTGGTGCGGGCAGCGCTTGAGTTCGCGAGGTCGGAGGGGCTCAAGGTCGTGCCCGCCTGTTCCTATGCCGCGGCCTACATCCAGCGGCACCCCGACTATGCGGACCTGACGGCCTGACTCGTCACGCCAGAATGTTGCGCAGCGTCATAGACTCCGCCATCTGCCCCGCAAGGAAGCCAACGTGTCCCGCGTACTGACTCACATCACCGGCCTGTCGCTTTTGCTGCTGTTGACCGGGTGCGAACGGCAGGGGGACGGCGCGGGCGCAGAGGCCGTCGCCGAAGCCCCCGCTCCAGTGGCGGCCTTGCCCGCCACGGAACCGGTGCCGAAGCTCGAGGACGTCATTGAAACCACCGGTTCGTACAACGTGGGAGTGAGTTATGCGCCCACGATCAGCAGCTACCCGGGTCTGGGAGAGCTGGTACGGGCCCACGCGGCGCAGGCCCGCGCCGAGCTGATGGAGGCGGTGGATGCCTTTGGAAACGACCAGCCACCTTCGCCCTACGAGCTGTCGCTGGGCTATCGCACCGTGCTGGAAACGCCCGATCTGGTTGCGGTCTCCGTGGATGGAAGCAGGTATACCGGAGGCGCCCACGCGGAGCCGATCGTGGAGCGTTTCGTCTGGCTGCCGAAGCAGCAGCGCATGCTTTCGGCCGATCAGCTCATTGCCGATGAGGAGTCGTGGTCGGACATTGGCAGCTACATCCGCGAGCAACTGCATACCGCGCTGTCGGTGCGGGCGGATCGGGACAAGCTTGCGCCCGAGGACCGCTTGCGCCTGGTGCGCGAGGCGGACGAAAACATCAGGGAAGGCACCGCGCCAGACGTGGACAATTTCAGCAGTTTCGAGCCACGGGTGGACGCGAGCGGAAAGATCACCGCTTTGCGCTTCATTTTCCCGCCGTACCAGGTGGGCCCGTACGTAGACGGCACGCAGGCGGTGGATGTTCCGGCCGAGGTGTTGCTGCCCCACGTCGCTGCGGAGTACAGGGACCTGTTCGCCGCCAGCTGAAGTGGGTCGAAGGACCGCCTCGGCGCCAGGGTCAGGCACGAACCAACCTGGCTGGCTTGCGTGAAGCTTCAGGCGTGGGCCAGCGGTGGCCGACTACCCTTGCCCGGACCCCGTTCCAGGCGCAATGACGCATATGCGCCAGACACCATCGCTGCTGATTGTCTTGACCTTGGCCCTGCCTGGCGGCCCGGTGGCTGCACAGACGCTGGGTCCCACGCTCGCTGGACGCAGCGGCATGCCGACGGTCTCTGCAGATCTCGCCCAGCGGGCAACAGCGTTGCAGCCCATCAAGTCTGCGGGTCCGGCACCCGAAGGCTTGCTGGATCCAAGGCCCGCACATGCGCTCCCGGACGCTGCAGCGGCCGCTACGCAGTCACCAGTCGTGGTTCTGCGGCATGGACGACCGCTTCCTGGCGCTGTTCGGGTCGCCCGGAACCGGATCTACGACCCGTCCAGTGGACGCTATTACTGGACATCCGGAGCGGGTCCCGGTGAGGTTATCCAGCCCTGAACTGCGCCTGGATCGGACGCAAAAAAAACGCCGGGGGCGACCCCGGCGGTTTTTTCTTCGACAGGTCGATCCTGGTTACCTGGCGGGATCGTCGATCGGTATGGCAACCGGAGCCGCGTCGTCGGTGATGTCGGTAACCAGGCCGCGTTTCTTCAGCAGCGGTTCGATGCTGGGCTCTTTTCCGGCGAAGTCCCAGAACAGCTGCAGGGCATCCTTGCTTCCGCCCTGCGACAACAAGGTCTTGCGGAAGTGGTCGCCGTTCTCGCGAGTCAGGCCGCCATTGTTCTTGAACCACTCCACGCTGTTTGCATCCAGCACCTCGGACCAGATGTAGGCGTAGTAGCCGGCCGAGTAGCCGCCCATGATGTGGCTGAAGTAGGGCGTCTTGTAGCGCGGCGGCACCGGCGGATAGTAAATGCCGTCGGCCTTGAGAGCTTCGGCCTCGAACTTCATCACGTTGGCCGCATCGGGCACCTGGCTGGCGTCGATCTGGTGCCAGCGCTGGTCGAGCATCGCCGCGCCCAGGTATTCAGTGGTGGCGAATCCCTGGTTGAACTTCGACGCCGCGATCACCTTGTCCAGCAGTTCCTGCGGCATCGGCTCGCCGGTCTTGTAGTGCTTGGCGTAGTTCTTCAGCACCGACGGCCAGTCGGCCCACATCTCGTTGACCTGCGAGGGGTACTCGACAAAGTCGCGCGGGACGCTGGTGCCGGTGAAGTACGGGTATTGGACGTCGGAGAACATGCCGTGCAGTGCGTGGCCGAACTCGTGGAAGAGGGTGGTGACCTCATCCCAGGTCAACAGCGTGGGCTGGCCCTGTGCCGGCTTGGTGATGTTGAGGTGGTTGGCCACCACCGGCTTGAATCCGGTCAGGCCCGACTGCGAGACGTAGGAGTTCATCCACGCGCCACCGCGCTTGGACGGACGCGCGTACATGTCGGCGATGAAGATCGCCAGCTGCTTGCCGTCCGCATCGAACACGTCATAGGTGGTGACGTCGGGATGGTAGGTCGGCAGGTCGGTGCGCTGCTTGAACGTGAGCCCGTAAAGCTGGTTGGCTGCGTGGAAGACGCCGTTCTCGAGCACGTTCTCCAGTTCGAGGTAGGGCTTGAGCTGGGACTCGTCGAAATTGAACTTGTCCTGGCGCACTTTCTCGCTGTAGAACGCCCAGTCCCAGGGCTGCAGCTGGAAATTGCCGCCTTCCCTGTCGATCATTGCCTGCAGGTCGGCGGCTTCGCGCTTGGCATTGGCCACCGCGGCCGGGGCCAGCTTGGCGAGCATGTCATTGACGGCCTCGGGTGTCTTGGCGGTTTCGTCCTCCAGCACGTACGCCGCGTGGTTGGGGTAGCCGAGCAGCCTGGCCCGCTCTGCGCGCAGGGTCATGATCCGCGAGATGATCTCGCGGTTGTCGAATTCGCCGCCGCCAGCGCCGCGCGACACCGAGGCCTCGTGCAGGCGCTTGCGGGTCTCGCGATCGGTCAACTGCGATTCGGGCGGCTGGCCAGTAGTGTTGAGCAGGGCGATGACGTACTTGCCCTCCAGGCCGCGCTTCTGGGCGGCGTCGGACGCGGCGTCGATCTGATCCTGGCTCAGTCCGTCGAGCTTCTTCACGTCGTCCACCACCAGGGCCGACGCGTTGACGCCGCCGAGCACGTTCTGGGTGAACTTCGTGCCCAAGCCGGCCAACTCCGCGTTCATTTTCTTGAGCGCTGTCTTGTCGGCTTCGGAGAGATTGGCGCCTGAGCGCACGAAGTCGGTGTGGTAGCGCTCGACAAGGCGCACGGCTTCGGCATCGAGGCCCAGCGATTCCCGGTTGTCATGCAGCGCCTTGATCCGCGCGAACAGGCGCGGATCAAGGGCGATGGCATCACGGTGGGCCGAAAATTTCGGCGCGTACTCGGCCTGCAGCTTCTCGCGCGCACCGTTGGTGTCGGCGCCGACCAGGCTGTAGAACACCGTCGTGGCGCGATCGAGCACCCGGCCGGATTTCTCCAGCGCCAGGATGGTGTTCTCGAAGGTGGGGTCTTCCGGGTCCGAGGCGATCGCGGCGATCTGCTTCAACTGCTCCGCCATGCCGGCGTCGAAGGCAGGTGCGAAATCGCTGTCCTTGATCTGGTCGAACTGCGGGTAGTGCAGGGCCAGGGGGCTCTCTGCGAAGAACGGATTGGCCGGCTTGGCGGCCTCGGTGGTCTGCGGCGCGGTCTGGGAATAGGCAGGCATCGAAAGTCCAAGGGTCGCGGCAAGCGCGAGGGCGAGGCGGGTAGTCATTGAGCAAGATCCTTCCACGTGCGGACCGGAGAGGTTAACCCATCGGCCGTTGCGGACCTGTTACCGACGGCCTCGAGGGGCATGCTCTAGGGGCGGCGTTTAGCCGCTGCTTCAGCCAAGGACAGGTATGGTGGTCGCTGCTGAAGCCCCTGCGCTTGCCTAGGTGCCATCCGCCACTCATGAACCTTCGCTCCCTATGCGTGCTTCGCCCCTGCCTGCTGCTGGCCTTGGCCGCAGTGGCTGACGTGCCCGCAGCGCACGCTCGCGAGGCGCCCACGCTGGAGCAGCGTGTACAGGCGCTGGCCCGCACTGCGCCGGCAATAAGCCGCAACGTCCTGGCCCTGGCGACGCGTTCGCTCAGTTGCGCACGCCGCGGCCCGCTGGTGGGCGAACCGAAGGTGATGGGTGTAATCGACTACTCGCTGCCTTCCACCAGGCCGCGCCTCTGGGTGTTCGACCTGCAGAGCAACCGGCTGCTTTACGAGGAACTGGTGGCCCACGGGCGCAACACCGGCGAAAACATGGCCGCGCGCTTCTCCAACGTCGAAGGCAGCAACATGTCCAGCCTGGGCGCATTCCAGACGCAGGAGTCGTATGTCGGCTCGAATGGCTACTCGCTGCGCCTGCGTGGGCTGGAGCCCGGGGTGAACGACCAGGCCCGCAACCGCGCGATCGTCATTCACGGCGCGCCTTACGTGAGCGCGAAGCTGATCGCCTCGCAGGGCCGGATCGGCCGGAGCCTAGGATGCCCTGCGTTGCGTCCGGCGGTCGCCCGCACGGTCATCGACACGATCCGCGATGGGGCGTTCCTGTTTTCCTACTACCCCGACAAGAAGTGGCTGGACGCCTCGCTGCTGCTGGATCGCGACTGTGGCGCACCCGCGGCTCGATAGGCTTCGTGGCTTCGACAATGGGCGCGAGCGCCGGTTGCCAAGGGCAGGGCTGGCGGTGTCTGATACCGGTTCACTTGCACCCAAGGACGACACAATGACCAATGCCTACGAATTTTCCGCGACCGACATCGAGGGCAAGTCGGTATCACTGGAGGAATTCAGGGGCAAGGCGATGCTGATCGTCAACGTGGCGTCCAAGTGCGGATTCACTTCGCAGTACGAGGGCCTGGAGAAGCTCTGGCAGGACTACCGCGACCAGGGCCTGGTGGTGCTGGGATTCCCGTGCGACCAGTTCGGCCACCAGGAGCCGGGCAACGAGGAGGAAATTCGCAGCTTCTGCTCGCTCAACTACGGCGTCAGCTTTCCGATGTTCGCCAAGGTCGAGGTCAACGGCGACCAGGCCCATCCGCTGTGGCAGTGGCTGAAGCACGAAAAGAGCGGGCTGCTGGGAACCGGCGTGATCAAATGGAACTTCAGCAAGTTCCTGATTGACCGCGATGGTGCGGCGATCAAGCGCTACGCACCTACTGACAAGCCTGCCTCGCTCGCCGGGGACATCGAGCAAGTGCTCGCCTGAGGGCGAAACTCAGTCGTCGGCATCGGACGTCCGCGCTGCGGCACGCTGTCCTTCCAGACGGGAAAGTATTTCGGCCGACAGCGAAGACCAGGTTTTCCAGTCGTGGCCGCCTTTCCTGACAAGCACATGGTCTGGTTCGAGGGCAGGTTCAAGCAGCGGCATCGTGTCCTTCAAGCGATCGCCAGTGCCGTAGGCAAGCCAGACGTCCGCAGCCCGCTCGGGATCCTCGAGCCAGGACTGGACGTGCTGCCAGAGTTCGCGCTGGAACGTTTCCCAACCCAGCGCCGCAGGCGTTCCCGGTTTCCACCCGGCCAGTCCGCCGGCCCCGCGGATCTCCTGCAGCAACATTTCATCGCCCAGGTAAGGCGCCAACAGGATCAGCCCGTCCATCTCTCCAGGGTAGGCCCGGTCGTACATGATGGTTCCCATGCCGCCCATCGACGCCCCGGCCAGCCACACTTCGCGATAGCCGTAGCGGCGCGCGGGCGCCACGATTTCCTCACGCAGGCGCTGCGGCGCGCGCCCCTGCATGTAGTAGTCCATGGCCAGTCCGGTGAGGATCACGTCAGCGTCGGCCCATACCGACTGCACTGCTTCGGCCATGCCGGATCGCTGCATCGCCGCCAGGTCATCGGCGCGTCCCGGCAGCACGACCACCAGGCGCGTTGCCTTGGTCGTTGCCGGGACCATTGCGTGGGGAATCGGTACGCTCGCGTCGCCCTTGGGGTAGCAGCCCGCCAGCAGGAAGGCCAAGGCCAGTGCAATCAATGCCGACCGGATCGGTGGCCTGCCCGTGTTCGCCAATTCCTCACGCGCAGCGCTTTCACGAGGCGTTTCTCCAATCCTCTCGAGCATCGGTGCGTCCTGTTCCGGATGATCAAGAAGGCTAGCACGGTGCCACCGGCGTCACTTCTCGACGAATGCGCGCTCGATGACGTAATGCCCGGGGCTGCCGATCCGGGGCGAAGGCGAGGCCCCGCGCGAGTCGAGCAACGCACGCGTGTCGGCCAGCATCTGTGGGCTGCCGCAGACCATGGCCCGGTCATGGGCGGGGTCCAGCGGCTCGATGCCGAGCGATTCCATCATCTGGCCGCTGGCCATCAAATCGGTCAGGCGGCCGCGATTGCGGAACGGTTCGCGACTCACCGCCGGGTAGTAGAGCAGCTGCCTTCTGATCTGATCGCCCAGGAACTCGTGACGCGGCAGTTCCTTCTCGAAATAGTCGCGATAGGCGAGGTCGTGCTCAAAGCGCACGCCGTGGGTGAGGATCACGCGCTCGAAGCGCTCGTAGGTTTCCGGATCCTTGATCACCGACAGCCACGGCGCCAGTCCGGTGCCGGTGCCCAGCAGGTACAGGTTGCGACCGGGGTGCAGGTCGCTGATCAGCAGCGTCCCGGTGGGTTTCTTGCCGACCAGCACGGTGTCACTCGGGCGGATGTTCTGCAGTCGCGAGGTCAGCGCACCGTCGGGCACCTTGATGCTGAAGAATTCCAGCTGCTCTTCCCAGTTGGCGCTCGCGATGGAGTAGGCACGCAGCAGCGGCCTCGTCTCGCCCTCCAGCCCGATCATCACGAACTGCCCGTTGTCGAAGCGGAAGCCATCGTCGCGGGTGGTGGTGAAACTGAAGTAGTCGTCGGTCCAGTGGCGGACGTCAAGCACCGTTTCGGTGCCGTATGCGGATGACATGGAATGCGTGGGGCGCAGGATTCAGTGCCGCCATTGTAGCCGAGCACGCCCGAGTCACTTTTTACGCAGCAAGCGGGAAACAGCAAGGGCGCCGGAGCGCCCTTGCTGTACCCATCGATTCGCTGGACCGGAAACGTCAGTCGCGGTTTCCGCCGCCACCGCGCGCACCGCGGTTGCCTCCGCCTGGCGGACGACCTGCGCCGCCCGGACCGCGAGGCTTTCCACCGGGACGCGCGCCGGCGTTTGGCTTGCCGCCACTCGGCTTTCCTCCAGGACGCGCGCCCTGTGGGCGCGGCGCACGCGGAGGCTGTCCGTATGGATTGAAGCTGCCAGGATTGGCGTGGTCGGATGGGAAACTCGGTGCATTGCCCGGGTGCCCGTAAGGACGCGGGCTGCGAGGCTGCGCATCGCCCCCGCCGCGCGGCCCACGCGATTCGGAATTGAAGCCACCTTCGCGACGCGGACCGCGGTCACCGCCCGGCCCACCTTCGCTGCGCGCACCGAACGGGCGATTGCCGCCACCACCCGGGCGTGCCTGGCCACCACCCGGACGCGCACCGCCGGGCTTGCCCGCATACGGCTTCTTCGGCCCCGCATTGCGATGTCCGGTGGGACCGGTTTCCACGCCATCGGGTACGTACCAGGTGCGGAACGCGGCCGGGTTGCCATCGGGAAGTGGGTTTGGCCCCTTGGTCGGGCGCGACTTGAACGGCTTCTGCGACTGCTTGGCCGCCGCTTCACCGGAAACCGTGAGGCCGCCGTGGGGCTTCTTGCTGCCGAAGCGCCCGCGGCCGCGGTCTTCGCGCACGTGGTCGAAGCGACGCAGTTCCCGGCCTTCATCGGCGCTGTTGTGACCGTTGACGTAACCCTGCGGACGCTGGTCCTTGGACACCTGCACCGTCGACTTGGCCGCCTTGCGCTGGCCGATGACCGGCTGCAGGGTCAGGGCCGGCGGCGCTCCATCCTCGAGGCCCAGTTCAGAACGGAGTTTCTCCACCTGCGCGTCGGGGAGTTCCTGCGACTGGCCGCGCAGCAGCGGTTGCGGCAGCGACACCTTGCCGTAGCGGGTGCGTTTGAGGCGGCTCACCTGGCAGCCCTGCGACTCCCACAGGCGCCGTACTTCGCGGTTGCGGCCTTCCTTGACCACCACGCGGAACCAGTCGTGCCGGACGTTATCTTGCACACCAGTGCCGCCGATGCGCTCGATCACGTCGAACTTGGCCGGACCATCTTCGAGCGCAACGCCGCGTGCCAGCCGGTCGACCAGGTTGTCGGGCACCGTGTCCATGCCCTCCGGCGCGCGCACCCGGCACACGTACTCGCGTTCCACTTCGTAGGAGGGATGCATCATCGCGTTGGCCAGCTCGCCATCGGTGGTGAGCAGCAGCAGGCCGGTGGTGTTGATGTCCAGCCGGCCGATCGCGATCCAGCGCGCGCCCTTGAGCGCGGGCAGGGCCTCGAAGATGGTCGGCCGGCCTTCGGGATCTTCACGCGTGGTCACTTCGCCTTCGGGCTTGTTGTACAGCAGCACGCGGGCCGGTTCGGTCAGGGCGCTGGCCACGAACGTCCTGCCGTCCAGTTCCACCCGGTCGCTGCCCTTGATGGACATGCCGGTCTGCGCGACCTCGCCGTTGACCTTGACCAGGCCGTCTGCGATGCGCTGCTCGAGCGCGCGACGCGAGCCCAGTCCGGCCTGGGCCAGCACCTTGTGCAGGCGCTCTTCGAGCTTGACGGTGTCGCTGGCGGCGCTGTCGCCGCGCTTGAGGGAAAGTTTGTTGCGGGGTGAGTCGCTCATTGCATCTGCTCCGACGAAGCCTGGCGTTCCGGATCGGAGCCTTCGGTGTCGTCCTGTTCTAGGGATTGGTTTTGTTCGTTGGCGGTCTGGTCCGCCATGTCGACGCCTGCTTCTTCGCTGCTGCCGGTGGTTTCATCGACAAGGGTCTCGAGCGATCCTGTGGCCCCTTCGCCCGATTCCTCGCCAGATGACGCGGCGATGCCGGCACGCATCGGCGCATCGTCAGTGAAAAGCTGGGGCTCCAGTTCACCGATGTCCTTGAGTTCGGACAGCGGCGGAAGGTCCTCCAGGCGCTTGAGTCCGAAGTAGTCCAGGAAGATCTTCGTGGTACCGAACAGCGCCGGGCGGCCCGGTACGTCGCGATGGCCGACCACGCGGATCCACTCGCGTTCCTCCAGGGCCTGGATGGTGTTGCTGCTGACCGCCACGCCGCGCACCTGCTCGATTTCCCCGCGGGTGACCGGCTGGCGATACGCAATCAGCGCCAGCGTCTCCAGGGTGGCGCGCGTGTACCTGGTCTTGCGCTCGGTCCACAGGCGCGCAACCCAGGGATGCACGTCCTCCTTGACCTGGTAGCGGAAGCCCGACGCCACTTCCACCAGGTCCACTCCGCGCTCGGCGCAAGCCTCGCGCAGCTGTTCCAGCGCCTGCTCGACGCTGCCTGCCGGCGCCGGCTGATCCTCCGGGAACAGGCCATGGAGCTGTGCCAGCGTCAGCGGCTGGTGTGCCGCCAGCAGTGCGGCCTCTACGATTCGGGTAATGAGGTGTTGGTCCATTGCGCCTGTGGCTTGTCTGTGAATGGGTTGGGCATCGGATGCCACGTGTGAATCGTGTCGTGCTGGAACCATGGAGCGTGCCCCGGCATCAAGCGTCGTTGGCGGCGTCGATGTCGTCGAACTCGCTGGAGAAGGCCAGTGGCTCGTTGGTGTTGTTGAGCGCCAGCGACTTGAGGTAGATCGGCGCGAGCGCCGCCTCCTGGACGAAGTCGAGCAGCTGCTCCTTGGCCAGTTCGAGCATCGCCAGGAAGGTCACCAGCACGCCCTGACGACCTTCTTCGGGAGTGAACATCGATTCGAACCGATGGAAGCGCCCGTCCTCGAGCCGGGTCAGCACGTCGCCCATGCGCTGGCGCACGCTCAAGGCGTCGCGCTTGATGGCGTGGCCGCTGAACAGGTCGGCGCGCTTGAGCACGTCGTGCAGCGCCAGCAGCATCTCGCGCAGCTCCACTGGCGGCGGGGTGCGAACGGCAGCCCGCTCGGGGACGTGCGCCTGCACCGGAGTGGTGTCGCGGTCCTGGCGGGGCAGGGTATCCAGGTCCTCGGCGGCCTGCTTGAAGCGCTCGTATTGCTGCAGGCGGCGCACCAGCTCCGCGCGCGGGTCGCCTTCTTCGCCGATATCGCTGATGGGTCGCGGCAGCAGCATGCGCGATTTGATTTCGGCCAGGATCGCGGCCATCACCAGGTACTCGGCGGCCAGCTCGAAGCGCAAGTCCTGCATGACCCCGATGTACTCGACGTACTGGCGGGTGATCTCGGCCACCGGAATGTCCAGGATGTCCAGGTTCTGCCGGCGGATCAGGTACAGCAGCAGGTCCAGCGGCCCTTCGAACGCGTCCAGGATCACTTCCAGCGCGTCGGGCGGGATGTACAGGTCCTGCGGGATCTGCAGCACCGGCTGCCCATGCACCATCGCCAGCGGCATTTCCTGCTGCTGGGGCCGGGCGTTTTCAATTGGCGGATTCGCGTCTGGCGCGAGTTCGGAGATCATTCTGTGCAAGCCGTATGAGGAACCGTGTGGCTCTTTCGAAGCCGGGGTAGCGGGCGTGGCGCGGCGTACGGGCCAGCGCTCATGGTTACTGCGGATGAACCTGTGCGTCGCGGTGCGATCGCATCACACACACAACGCCAAACAACGCACGCCACATGACAGGTGGCAGCGGACAGCGAGGAGGTTGTCGGGCGCGGGCGGTTGGGGGCAGCGAATCGGTCGTCGGAAGGGCGGCGAATGGGCCGCTTCGGGACGGGCCGCTGCTTCCGGCCGTGCAATGGCGCCAAGAGTAAGGGCTGCCGACGCGACTGTCCAGCGGGGCAGTGCGAAGGCCCACGTACAATCGCGGCCTGTCCAACAGCCGGGAAAGCCCCATGTGGTATGCAATCGAAGGACACGACGCAGAAGGTTCACTGCCCGCGCGATTGGCCGCGCGCGCCGAACATCTCGCGCGACTGGTCGCGTTGCGCGACCAGGGCCGCCTGTTGCTGGCTGGCCCGTGCCCGGCCATCGACGCCGAGGACCCGGGTCCGGCAGGCTTCAGTGGCAGCATCGTCATTGCCGAATTCGAATCACTCCAGGCGGCCGAGGCCTGGGCCCAGGGCGATCCCTATGTCGCGCACGGTGTGTACGAGCGAGTGCAGGTGCGGCCGTTCCGCAGGGTGCTGCCGTGAACCGCACCGAGCGCATTCGCATGGCGCTGGAACATGCCTTCGCGCCCGAGCGGCTGGTCGTCACCGATGACAGCCATCGCCACGTCGGACATGCCGGCGCAGCCGACGGTCGCGGACACTTCAGCGTGGAGATCGTGTCGACGGCATTCGCCGGGGAGCCTGCCCTGGCCAGGCACCGGGCGGTGTATGCGGCACTGGGCCAGATGCTGGAGACCGACATCCACGCCCTGTCGATCGACGCGAGGGCCCCGGCAGCGAAGCTGTCGCAGGACTGACGCCTCAGCGGGCGCCAGTGCGGCAGTGCAGCAAGAATGAAGCCGGAAAGCGGGCGCAAGCGCTTGATGATGCAGGAAGATTCCGGCTTCGTAACGAATGGCTCACATCCAGTCGTGAAAACGATTACAGTCCGTCGCTAGGGCGGGTGAGGGGTCAGGCAAATGGCGAGAGCGACCGTCACGATCAAGGATGTGGCCAGAGAGGCGTCCGTCTCGGTGGCGACCGTGTCGCGTGCGCTCAATGGCCACGACAACGTTGCCGAAGGCGTTCGCAAGCACGTGGTGGAGACCGCAAGCCGCCTGCGCTACCAGCCGCACGCCGCTGCCCGCAGCCTGAGCAGCCGCCGCACGCAGACCATCGGGGTCGTCCTGCCAGACCTTTACGGCGAGTTCTTCTCGGAACTCATCCGCGGGATCGACGTGGTGGCTCGCGGCCGCCGTCAGCACCTGCTGGTGTCCAGCTACCACGGTCATCCGGAAGAGCAGGGCGAGGCGCTGCGAACGATGCGTGGGCGGGTGGACGGGCTGCTGGTCCTTTCGCCCTATGCCGACCGGCCCGGGTTCCTGACCGACAACCTGCCCGCGTCGCTGCCGGTGGTGCTGATCAACACGCACCTTCCCGATGCAAGCCTGCCGGTGCTCAGCATCGACAATTACGGAGGCGCCATGACCATGCTGGCGCACCTGGTGGAAGCGGGCCACCGCCGCATCGCGTTCATCGGAGGCCCGGAAGACAACTTCGACGCGCACGAGCGCCAGCGCGGTTATCGCGATGCGCTGGCACTGCACCAGCCAGGGGCCGAGCCGCTCGAATACTCCGGTGACTTCGGCGAGGCCTCCGGCTACGCGGCCGGCAAGCAGATCCTCGAGGAGACGAGTCGACCCGATGCCGTGTTCGCGGCCAACGACATGATGGCGTTGGGCTGCCTCTATGCCTTCAACGAGGCCGGCGTACGGGTGCCTGACGGAATCGCACTCGCCGGTTTCGACGACATCCCGCTTGCGCGCTTCGTCCATCCGACGCTGACCACGATGCGCGTCAACATCGCTGAATTGGGAGGGCTGGCGCTTTCGCGATTGCTGCTGTCCATCGAAGCGGAGGGCAGCGAGGATCTGTCAGCGCAGACCTTGGTGCCGGAATTGATGGTGCGCGAGTCGAGCGTCAGCGCGTCACGACGACAGTCCGGCTCCAACAGTTCCTGATCCGCCCACTATTTTTTGCCATGCATGTAACCGATTCCACCATCGACCCCTGTTGCAACGACCTGCCACTGCTGTTCCAACCCCTGGGAGGGGAGAGGCCATGAAATACGCCAACACGAACATGATCCGATTGAACCGCAAGCTGCTCAGCTGCGCGCTGGCCAGCTGCCTTCTGATGGGTGCCGCCCCCGCGGTGCTGGCCCAGTCCACCAGCGCCACGCTGCGTGGCCAGGTCTCGGCCGATTCCGCCCCCGCATCCGACGCACGCGTCACCGCCACCAACGTTGCCACCGGCCTGACCCGCAGCGTGCAGGCAAGCCCGAGCGGCAGCTATACCCTGGCCGGCCTGCCACCCGGGACCTACCGGATCGAAGTCACCGCTGGCGGACAGACGGCAGCTCGGAACGTGACCTTGCAAGTGGGCCAGACCGCCACGCTCGACCTGGGGATCGGCGGCGTGCCGGCCACGGCAACCGGTGAGGCGACCGACCTGGAGACGGTGACGGTGACCGCACCGCTGCTGATCGAAACCAGGACCTCGGAGATCGCGACGTACGTCACCCAGAAGCAGATCGAATCGCTCCCCCAGAACTCCCGCAATTTCCTGGCGTTTGCCGACACCGTGCCCGGGATGCAGTTCATCACCTCGGCCAATGGTGAAGAGTCGCAGCTGCGCAGCGGCGCCCAGGGGTCGAGCAATATCAACGTGTTCATCGACGGCGTCGGCCAGAAGAACTACGTGACCCCCGGCGGCATCACCGGGCAGGACGACAGCCGCGGCAATCCGTTCCCGCAGTCGGCGATCGGCGAGTACAAGGTCATCACTTCCAACTACAAGGCCGAGTACGACCAGATCAGCAGCGCCGCAGTCACTGCGGTGACCCGCTCGGGCACCAATGATTTCAGCGGCAGCTTCTTCTGGGACCGGACGTCGGACGACTGGCGTACCGCCACGCCCATCGAGGAGCGCGATGGCGCCAAGGCCACGTCCCGGACCGAGCAGTACGGCGTTGCATTCGGAGGCCCCATCCTGCGTGACCGGCTGCACTTCTTCGTAACCTATGAGGCAAAGGACTTCGTGGTCCCCGCGGTCGTCAGCCTGCCCAACGTGTTCGGCGCGGTGCTTCCGCCGGGGTTCGAGGATCAGCTGGGAACCACCAGCAATCCCTTCAAGCAGGAGCTTTATTTCGGAAAGCTGAGCCTGCAGGTCAATGACCAGAATCTGGTGGAGCTGAGCGCACGCTACCGCGACGAGAGTTCATTGAGTGGCATCGGTGGCCAAAGCACCGTGTCGTACGGCAACAATTTCGTCAACGACGAGACCCGGGCCGACCTGCGATGGGTCTATAGCAACATGAACTGGCTCAACGACGCGCACGTGACCTTCGAGGAAGCGAGCTACAACCCGCGCCCGATCACCGACGCGCCGGGCATCATCCTGCAGGCGTTCACGCCCAATAATCCGCGGCTGGACCTGCTTCGGCTGGGGGGCGGGCGCAACTTCCAGGACAAGGGTCAGAAGGGCATTTCCTTCCAGGACGACCTGACGTTCTTCGGCTGGGAGAACCACACGATCCAGATGGGCTTCAAGTACAAGACCGTCGACCTGACCGCGTTCGAGCAGAACCCGGCCAATGCGCAATACTTCTTCAACGTCAACGAATCGCTCACGGTGCCCAATCGCGTGCAGTTCGGCGCGGCGGTGCCAGGGTTGGATCGGGCCATCGAGTCGTCCAACAAGCAGTTCGGCATCTACATCCAGGACGACTGGGAGGTCAACGACAAGCTCACGCTCAACCTGGGCGTGCGCTGGGATTACGAAGAGACCCCCGGCTACACCGATTACGTGGTGCGTCCCGAGCTGGCCGCGGCGCTGCGTGGCTGGACCAATATCCGGAATACCGACTACGACATCGAGGACTACATCAGCAACGGCAGCAACCGCGACTCGTTCAAGGGCGCATGGCAGCCGCGTCTCGGCTTCTCCTACGACTTGAACGGGAACGAACGGAACGTGATCTTCGGTGGAGCGGGCCGCGCCTACGACCGCAACCTGTTCGACTATCTCGCGCGCGAGCGGCTGAAGGGCTCTTTCCCAACCTATGAGTACCAGTTCAACAGCGCCAGGTTCCCGTGCACGGTAGGGGTCAACAACTGCCTGGCCTGGAACCCGAGCTATTACGATCCGGCCGTCCTTGCTGCACTGGTGGCCAGGAACCCGAACCTCGGCGGCGAGATCAACCTGATCAACAACGATCTGGACACTCCGTACGCCGACCAGTTCAGCCTTGGCATGCGCAACATCGTCCCGGTGATGGGGCAGGACTGGATCACCTCGGTGACCCTGTCGCACATCCGCAGCCACGACGGCATCGTCTTCAGGCTGGGCAACCGCTACGGGGACGGCCGCTTCCGCAACAATCCCAACGCGACCTGGGGCGGCCAGCCATGGGGACAGCAGATTCCGGGTTTCGGCACCCTCATCCTCGCCGACAACGGCATCGAGACGCGCCTGAACGCGCTGCTCGTCTCCCTTGACAAGCCGTACACTGCCGCTTCCGGCTGGGGAGTCACCGTCGCCTACACCTACAGCGACGCCGAGGAGAACCGGCTCAACGCCTCCAACGGTGAGACGTACATCTTCGACTATCCCAGCGTGGGCGACACCTTCTACACCTCCACCGGCGTGCCCAGGCACCGGCTGGTGGTCGCCGGGATCTTCGACATTCCCTACGGGATCACCCTGTCCAGCAAGCTGACCCTGGCAACGCCAACGCCACGCGACACGGTGAACTGCTTCGACGCGCCGAACTGGGACAACTGCTTCTTCGATCCCTACATCCCGGACACGACGATCGGCTACAAGCAGTTCGACCTGGCGTTGCAGAAGGTGTGGGACACCGGATCGGATGTGAATTTCAGCGTCCGTGCCGACGTGCTGAATCTGTTCGACTGGCGCAACTGGAACGACTACGAGGGCTGGCGCGGCGGCCCGGGTGACGCGAACCCGAACTTCGAGCAGCGCAACGGCATCGGCATCATCGAGCCAACCCGCACCTTCAAGCTGTCCTTCGGCCTGAACTGGTGACGCACCAGCGCCTGCCGCAATCGTCGCGGCAGGCGCTCATCCACTGACGGCACGGACTTCCAGCACCTCCATCGACAGGAACCACGCTTCGCAATGAATGCAATCCATATCCGCCTCGCCGGGTGCCTGTGCCTGGCGCTTTCGCTCGTGTCGATCAGCGGGTGCAAGCGTGAAGAGTCGGACCCTGCGGCGCAGAAGGCGACAGTCGTCATCGTGGAGCCCGGAGCGCCCGAGGGCGAGCCGCCACCGCTCAAGCCCGAGCTTCCGCCGCTGTTCCGCGACATCGAGCGCCGCACCTTCCAGTTCTTCTGGGACACGACCAACGAAACCAACGGCCTGACGCCCGACCGGTTTCCATCGCGGCCTTTTTCCAGCATCGCATCGGTCGGCTTCGCCCTGACCGCTTATCCGATCGGCGTGGAAAACGAATGGGTCAGCCGCACCCAGGCCGTGGACAGGACCCTGCTCACTCTCAAGTTCTTCCGTGACCTGCCGAGCGGGCCGCAGGACACCGGCAGGGGCGCATACAAAGGCTTTTACTATCACTTCCTCGACATGCAGACCGGCCATCGCTACGACAGCTGGGTGGAACTTTCGAGCGTGGATACGGCACTGCTGATGATGGGCGTGCTGTTCGCGCAGTCATACTACGACGGTGAGGATCCGCGCGAGCAGGAGATCCGTGAACTCGCCGAAGAGCTCTACGGCCGCGTCGACTGGACCTGGCTGCAGCGAAACAAGCCGCTGGTCTCGATGGGCTGGTTCCCCGAGTCGGGATTCATCGAGCACGACTGGCGCGGCTACAACGAGGCGATGCTGCTGTACGTGCTTGCGCTGGGCTCGCCGACCCACGCGGTGGAACCGGATGCGTGGGACGTCTGGACGCGCACCTATAATGATGTCTGGGGGGTGTACGAGGGGCAGGAGTACCTGGCCTTTGGCCCGATGTTCGGGCACCAGTACAGCCACGTCTGGATCGACTTCCGGGACATCCAGGACGACTACATGCGCGAGCGTGGCATCGACTACTTCCTCAACAGCCGTCGCGCGGTCCTGGCCCAGCGCGAGTACGCCATCTCCAACCCGAAGAAGTGGAAGGACTACGGCGCGAATGTCTGGGGCCTCACCGCGAGCGACGGGCCTCAGCGGACCCTGCAGGAGTATCGCGGCGAGCAGCGCGAATTCCGCCACTACTCGGCGCGGGGTGCCGGCCTGCTGGAGAACTTCGACGACGGCACCATCGCGCCCACCGCGGCGGTCGCCTCGCTGCCATTCGCGCCGGAGGTGGTGATTCCCGCAACGCTGGAAATGCACGAGCGCTACGGCGACTACCTGTATTCGAGCTACGGCTTCCTCGATGCGTTCAACCCCAGCTTCGACTACCAGATCCCGCTGAAGACCGGACGCATCGTCCCGGGCAAGGGCTGGGTGGCGAGCGACTACATCGGCATCGACCAGGGGCCGATCCTGGCGATGATCAGCAATTACCGCAATGAGTTCGTCTGGGACGTCATGAAGAAGAACCCGCATATCCGGCGCGGGCTGGAACGGGCGGGCTTTGCCGGTGGCTGGCTGGCTCCCGATGACGAGCCGGCGCAGGCTCAGGTGCCTGCGGACCCTGCGGACGCTGCGGCTGCGAAGGCGCGCGGACTTGGCACTGCCGAATCGCGCGCCAACCGCGCGCCCGAGACACCGCCGCCGGTCCCGCGTCCGCAACCTGTCAATTAAGCTGTGCCAATGACGCCACCGCATCGAATCGGCAGCCGTGCCCAGCTGCGACGATCACCTCGTCCGCGGCCGTGGGCCGCGTGCCTGGTGCGGCGGCTGCTCATTGCGCTCGCGCTGTTGATGCCTGGTGCATGCGGCTCGCCCGCCGACGATCGTGAAGTGGTCACCTTCTGGGTCATGGGCTACGAGGGAGAGGTCGTGAGCCAGCTCATTCCCGAGTTCGAACGGCTCAACCCCGGTATCCGCGTCGACCTGCAGCAGCTGCCCTGGCTGTCGGCGCACGAGAAGCTCCTCACCGCCTTTGCCGGGGAGTCGCTGCCGGATGTTTCGCCGATCGGCAACACCTGGATCCCCGAGTTTGCGGCCCTTGGTGCGCTGGAGCCGCTGGATGCCCGGATCGCAGACACGCCCGGCTTCGACGTTCCCGACTATTTTCCGGGCGTGTGGAACAGCGGCGTGGTCGATGCTCGCACCTATGCCGTGCCCTGGTACGTGGAAACCCGCCTGCCGTTCTACCGCGTCGACGTGCTGCGCGAAGCCGGCGTGGAGACGCTACCGGAAAGTTGGGACCAGTGGCGCCAGGCAATGGCCGCGATCAAGCGCCACGTGGGTCCGGACCGCTACCCGATCCTGCTGCCACTCAATGAGTTCGAGCCGCTGCTCAGCCTGGCCGTGCAGCAGCCCGAGCCCCTGCTGCGCGACGGCGGGCGCTATGGGAACTTCCGCAGCGAGGGATTCCGCCAGACGCTGTCGTTCTACAAGGAAATGTTCGACAAGGGCTGGGCGCCGGTGCTAACCAACAACCAGATTTCCAACGTCTGGGACGAGTTCGGCAAAGGGTTTCATTCGTTCTACATCTCCGGGCCGTGGAACATCGCCATGTTCAAGGAGCGCCTGCCGCCTGGACCGCAGGACGACTGGATGACCATGCCGCTGCCCGGGCCTGATGGCCCGGGTGCATCGCTGGCCAACGGCACCAGCTTCGTGATCTTCCGCGGCTCGGAGCACAAGGACGCGGCCTGGGAGCTGGTCGCCTACCTGTCCAGGCCGGACGTCCAGGCGCGGTTCCACGCGCTGACCGGCAATCTTCCCCCGCGGCGTTCGCCGTGGCAGGCGCCAGGGTTGGCCAAGGACCCGTATGCCCGCGCATTCGGCGAGCAGCTCGAGCGTGCCGTGCCTACCCCCAAGGTGCCGGAATGGGAACGCATCGCCACCGAGCTGCGCCTGGTGGGCGAGCAGGTCGCCAACGGCAGGGTGAGCGTCGACGAAGCGGTCGTGGAGCTGGACCGGCGCACCGACCTGATCCTGGAGAAGCGTCGCTGGATGCTGGAGCAGGGCAAGGTCGCGGAGCTCGAGCAATGAGGCCCAATACCGCAGGCTGGCTGTTCGCCGCCCCGGCGCTCAGCGTGATCGTGCTTTTCTTCGCCTTGCCGGTGGTCGCCGCGCTGGCGTTGAGCCTGACCGACTTCGACATCTACGCGCTTGCCGACATCGACAACCTGCGCTTCGTCGGTTTCGACAACTACGTCGGACTGCTGCACAACCCGCTGTTCTGGAAGTCGCTGTGGAACACGCTGTACTCCGTGGTGGTGGGCGTTCCGCTCTCGGTGGCGCTGTCGCTGGGGGCCGCATTGCTGCTGCACTCGAAGCTTGGGCGCTTCAAGGGCTTCTTCCGCACCGCGTTCTTCGCCCCGGTGGTCACCACCGTGGTCGCAGTGGCGGTGATCTGGCGCTACCTGTTCCACACGCGCTACGGGCTGGTGAACTGGGCGCTAGGCTCGGTGGGCATCGATCCGATCGACTGGCTGGGCGATCCGGACTGGGCCATGCCCACGATCATTCTGTTCGCGGTGTGGAAGAACTTCGGCTACAACATGATCATCTTCCTGGCAGGCCTGCAGAGCATCCCAGAAGACCTGTACGAGGCCGCGCGTATCGACGGCGCATCGCGCTGGAACCAGTTCCGCCACGTGACCCTGCCCATGCTGGGGCCGGTGCTGCTGCTGGTCGGCATCCTCACCATGGCCGGCTATTTCCAGCTGTTCGCCGAGCCCTATGTGATGACCCAGGGCGGACCGCTGGAGAGCACCAAGAGCGTGCTCTACCTGATGTACGAGGAAGGCTTCAAGTGGTGGAACCTGGGCAATGCCTCGGCCGTGGCGTTCATCCTGTTCGTGCTGATGGTAGCGACCACCAGCAGCCTGCTGTGGCTGGCGCGCAGGCGCGGTGTGGAATGAGTGGTCATGCGGAAGAGCATGTGGACGCCAGGGCAAGCACTGGTGGGAGCGCCGTCGGTGGGATCGCCGTCAGTGGGAGCGGCGTCTGTGGGAGCGGCGTCAGTGGGAGCGGCGTCTCGCCGCGAGCTCTTTGCATTGTTGCTGGGTTGCGGAGCAAGCTCGCGGCGGGACGCCGCTCCCACCAGCGCTCCCACAGGCGCTCCCACAGGCGAGCTCTTTGCATTTTGGCCGGTTTGCCGATAGCGCTCGCGGCGGGACGCCGCTCCCACAGACGCCGCTCCCACCGACCCCGCTCCCACGGAAGGCGCCTCCGCATGGGGGTTGCGCCATGAACAAACGCCTTGCAACGTGGCTGGTGAATGCCCTTCTGGTTGTCCTCGCGGTGCTGTGCCTGGCGCCGCTGCTGTGGATGCTGTCGGTGTCCTTCATGCAGACCGGCGAGGCCGGGCACTTCCCGCCGCCGCTGCTGCCGGCCAGCGCGACGCTGCAAAACTACCGGGAGCTGTTCGTGCGCGCCGGCATGGGGCGCTTCCTGTTCAACAGTTTCCTGATCGCCACCAGCGTCATGCTGCTGTCGGTTCTCTTCAACACGCTGGCCGGCTATGCCTTCGCCAAGCTGCGGTTCAAGGGCCGCGACCGCACGTTCCAGATGCTGCTGGCCGCACTGGTCATACCGGCGCAGGTCGCGATGATGCCGCTGTTCCTGATGCTCAAGGAGCTGGGGCTGGTGAACACCTACATGGGCGCGATCGTGCCGGGGATGGCAGCGATCTTCGGCATCTTCCTGGTGCGCCAGTACGCGCGTTCGATTCCCGACGAACTGCTGGAGGCCGCGCGCATCGACGGTGCGGGCGAATGGCGCATCTTCTTCCAGATCGTGCTGCCGGCGCTCAAGCCGATCCTGGTCACGCTGGCGATCTTCAGCTTCCTCGGGGCGTGGAACGACTTCATGTGGCCGCTGATCGTGCTCAGCGACGAGAACCTGCAGACCCTGCCGGTGGCGCTGGCCTCGCTGGCGCGCGAGCACGTGATGGACTACGAACTGATGATGGCCGGCTCGGTGGTCACCATCGTCCCGGTGCTGCTGCTGTTCCTGGTGCTGCAGCGCTACTACATGCAGGGCCTGCTGCTGGGGAGTGTGAAAGGGTGAGACGAAACGGCAGCCGGGTCGCACGTCTTCAGCCTGGTGGATCCGGGCTGGCTCTGATGCCATGGAGCCTGCGTGGAGAGCACTGGGGCGAGGTCGGGTGCACAAAACCATGCGAAGGGCATCCGAGCAGGCTCGGATCTACAGGGCCATGTGCAGGGCATCTGAGCAAGCTAGGGTCTACCGAACCGTGTACAGGGCATCCGGGCAAGCTCGGATCTACAGGACCATGCGGCGGATCGCCGAACAAGCCCGGTGCGGGAAGGAGATATGTAGTGTGCGCCCGTGCGCTTGCGGTGTCCTTGTTTTTGTCCGCGGGTGCCGTGGCGCAGGCGCAGGAGGTCCGCATCCTTGACCAATTCAGCGATGCCTCTCAATGGCGCGTTGTCGCCTCCAACCAGGTGAGCGGAGCGCTGCGCGAGGTCGATGGAACGCAGGGTCGGGCGCTGTGCCTGGACTACGACTTCAACGGTGTCTCCGGTTACGTCGGCATCCAGAGCGATCTTGCCCTGGAGTATCCCGCCAACTACGCCTTCACTTTCAAGCTGCGTGGCGATTCGCCGCGCAACGACCTGCAGTTCAAGCTGATCGACTCCAGCGGCGACAACGTGTGGTGGGTCAACCGGCCGAAGTACGACTACCCGCGCGACTGGACCACGGTGCGCTACAAGAAGCGGCACATCGACAAGGCCTGGGGGCCCGACCCCGACCCCACGCTGCGGCGCAGCGCGAAGGTCGAGTACACCGTCTACAACAATGCCGGTGGCAAGGGCGAAGTGTGCTTCGACCAGCTCACCCTGCAGCCCCTCCCGGTCGACGACGGCTCGCCGCTTGCAGGTGCGGCCAGTGCGAACGTGCAGTTCCCTGCCGCTCCGGCAGCCCATGCGGTGGACGGGAATGCGCGCACGGCGTGGTCAGCGGACCTGGCCGGTGAAGAGGTCCCGATGCTGACTCTGGACCTGGGTCGCGTGCGCGAATTTGGCGGACTGAAACTCACGTGGCGCCCGGAACAGCATGCTTCGGACTACTTGTTGCAACTGTCGGACAACGGGACGCGTTGGCGCGACGTGCGCACCGTCGTTGGCGGCAACGGCGGTATCGACCACATCGCACTGCCCGAGGCCGAGGCGCGCTATGTACGCCTGCGTGTCGCCGACGGTCCCGGATCCTCATTTGGTCTGGCGGAGTTGCAGCTGCAGCCGCTGTCGTTTTCGGCGCACCCGAACGACTTCATCAAGGCGGTTGCGGTCGAGTCGCCGCGCGGCTGGTTCCCGCGCGGCTTCAGCGGTGAGCAGCCGTACTGGACCATCGTCGGGCTCGATGGGGGGCAAGAGCAGGGACTGATCAGCGAGGACGGCGCCATCGAGGTGGCCAAGGGCGGCTTCACCCTGGAGCCTTTCGTGCTGGTCGGTGGTGCGCTGGTGACCTGGGCAGACGTGGAGTCCGTGCAGTCGCTGCAGGACGGCTACCTGCCGATTCCAAGCGTGCAGTGGAAGCACCCCGCCTTCTCCCTGCGTACCACCACCTTCGTGCACGGCACACCCAGGCAGTCGCAGTTGCTCGCCCGCTACCTGTTGGTCAACGAAGGCGACCTCGCGCGCGACTTCACCCTGGCCATCGCGGTGCGTCCGCTGCAGGTGAACCCGCCTAGCCAGTTCCTGAACACCATCGGCGGCGTCAGTCCGATCCGGTCACTGGCTCTCGCGCAGGGTGTGGTGACGGTGGAAGGATCTGCACGCGTATACGCCCAGGAACCTCCCGACGAAGCCTTCGCCACCAGCCTGGACGCCGGCACGGTGCCCTGGCACCTGCAGCAGGGCATGCCTTATCCGGGAAGCAGTGTCGTCGATGGCCAGGGCCATGGGTCGGGCGCACTGGTGTACCGAATTCGCCTGGAGCCGGGCGAGTCACGTCACGTGGAGATGCGCGTTCCGATGACCGGCGCCGCGCGCGCCGGCGCGGCATGGGACGCCGAGGCGCTGCAGCGCGAGGTGGCGGCGGGCTGGGAGCGGACACTTGGCAGCGTCGACATCGATGTGCCCCGGGCCGGACAGGCGCTCGTCGACACCCTGCGCACCGCCACCGCGCACATGCTGATTTCGCGCATCGGCCCGCGCCTGCAGCCCGGCACGCGTTCGTACGCGCGCAGCTGGATCCGCGACGGAGCCATGATCTCGGAGGGGCTGCTGCGCATGGGTCGCGAGGACGTGGTGCGCGAGTATGTCGACTGGTACGCGCCGTACCAGTTCGACAACGGCATGGTGCCGTGCTGCGTGGACGATCGCGGCAGTGACCCAGTCCCCGAGAACGACAGCCATGGCGAACTCATCTTCAACATCGCCGAACTCTATCGCTACGACGGGGACAAGGCTTTCCTGCGAAGGATGTGGCCGCACGTACGCGGCGCCTATGAGTACATGGAAAAGCTGCGCCTGAGCGAGCGCACCGAGGAGAACCGCGCCCGTAACCCGGCGTTCTACGGAATGATGCCGGCATCGATCAGCCACGAGGGCTACTCGGCCAAGCCGATGCACTCGTACTGGGACAATTTCTGGTCGCTGCGCGGCTACAAGGATGCGGTGGCGGTGGCGCAGTGGCTGGGCAATGACGAGGAAGCCAGGCGCATGGCTGCGTCGCGCGACGAGTTCCGCAGCGACCTTGGCGCGTCACTGCAGGCCGCCGCCCGCCTGCACGACATCGACTACCTGCCGGGTGCCGCTGAACTGGGAGATTTCGATCCCACCTCGACGACCATCGCGCTGGCCCCGGGCGGCGAGCAGGGAAGACTGCCGCGGCAGCTGCTGGAGAACACGTTCGAGCGCTACTGGACCGAGTTCGTGCAGCGCCGCGACGGCAAGCGCGACTGGAAGGACTACACGCCCTACGAGTGGCGCAACGTGGCCGCCTTCGTGCGCCTGGGCTGGCGCGAGCGGGCGTGGGAGGCAGTGGAATTCTTCTTCGACGACCGTGCGCCCAGAGCCTGGAACCAGTGGGGCGAGGTGGTCTCGCGCACGCCGCGCAAACCGTTCTTCCTCGGCGACCTGCCTCATGCCTGGGTGGGATCGGACTTCGTGCGCTCGGCGCTGGACATGTTCGCCTACGGTCGCGAGATCGACGACAGCATCGTGCTGGCCGCAGGGATTCCGACCCCGTGGCTGGAGGGCGAGGGGATCGCGATCGACGGCCTGCGCACGCCCCATGGCAGCCTCGCATATTCGCTCCGCCGCGACGGCGACGCGCTGCGCCTGGAGATTCCGAAAGGCTTGAAGGTGCCGGCCGGCGGGCTGGTGCTGCCTTGGCCGTATGACACCGCGCCAGGCCGCACGACTGTCAACGGCGCGGCCGCGCAATGGGTGGACCGTGAACTGCGCATTGGTACGCTGCCCGCAGTCGTGGTGATGCAGGCACGCCGGTGACCTGTCATCGATCCACCCGCTGAAATGAGCCGACTCACGACGCCCGGCACACGCGCCGGGCGGCACTATCGCTTCCCGTCATTGGCCATGTATCGACGCAGATGAGTCAATCTTCGATCCCGCTGTGGCCTTTGCCGCTTGCCATCGCCCTGCTGTTCCTGGGGGGTGTGCACCTGGCGTGGTGGCTGTCGATGCAGGGCGGTTACATACCCGCGTGCGTTCCTTATTGGGACGGGTGTACTTCGATCAGTCGCGCGGCACGCCATGGGATCGCCAACCACCTGTTCCGCCTGGTGGTCCTGCCTTGCGCGGTGCTGCACCTGTTGAACTGGTGGCTGGCGTCGCGCTGGCTGCGGCACCCCGCCAAGCCGCGTGACGGCGAAGCGGCGGCGCTGCTTGTCCTGGGTGCGACCTCGGCGGCGGCGCTGGCGCTCTACGCCACCTTCCTTGGCAGCCCCGGCGAGACCTATCAGTTCCTGCGCCGCTACGGCATCACCCTGTACTTCGGCTGCGGCTTCCTGGCGCAGCTGCTGTTCCTGCGGCTGGCGGCGCGCGAGTCGAAATTACCGACGCGCCTGGGGACAGCGATGCGCCTGGTGTGCGCAGGCATGCTGCTGCTGGGCGTGGGCAACGTGGTCGCGGCTGCGCTGCTGGCCGACGAGGCGGCGCGCGACCGGGTCGAGAACGCACTCGAATGGCAGCTCGGACTGCTGCTGCTGGGCTGGTTCGTACTGCAGGCGCTGCTTTGGAAGCGTGCACGCTTCTCGATGGTGCTGCAGCGCTGAGCTCCGTTCCCGTTGGAGTGACCTCAGTAGCGAAGCGGCCGATGGGCAGCGGTTTCAGGAGTTCGTGAGTTACGCCGCTCCCTCAGGCGATGGAGAGTGGTCAGCCGCGAACCCTCTGCACGATCGCCGCGGCCCTGGCCGAGCTTTCGGTGACTTTGGCCCATTCGCCCGCGTCGATCCACGCCTTGGGCACCATCCAAGAACCCCCGACGCACACCACGTTGGGCTGCGACAGATAGTCGGCGGCGTTGTCTTCGGTAATGCCGCCGGTCGGGCAGATCTTCAGCTCCGACAGCGGGCCCGCCAGCCCCTTGAGCATCGCCAGCCCCCCCACCGCGCTGGCCGGGAACAGCTTGCATACGCGGAAGCCATGAGCCATCAGTGACAGCAGTTCGGTCGGCGTCGCCGCTCCCGGCACCACGGGGATGGATGCATTGGCCAGCGCTTGGGCCATGGCCGCCGGGGTGCCGGGCGTGACCAGGAAATCGGCGCCGGCATCGATCGACTGCTGCATCTGCTCGACATTGAGCACGGTGCCCGCGCCAATGACGATCTCGGGCAGCTCGCGCTTGAGCATGGCCAGCGCTTCCATGGCCACTGGCGTGCGCAGGGTGAGTTCGATCGCGGGCAGCCCGCCTTCCAGAAGCGCCGCCGATACCTTCCGTGCCTGGTCCAGGGTATGCACGGTGACCACCGGCAGGATGCCGGCGGCACGCAGGAATTGTTCGGCTTTCATCTGGTGCTCGGAGATGGCCATCAGTGCCTCGGTAGCGTCGCGTGGGAAATGGAGAGTGCCTGTTGTTCCGTTCTCCTCTCGGGAAAAGGTGGTGCGCAGCGCCGGATGAGGGCGGGAGAATGACACTCCCGGACGCGCTGCATGCTCATGAACAAGGCGCTCGAACTATTTCGGACGCCTTCCCGGCCCTGCGCACGCTTCTGCCGCAGGGGAGAGAAGAAAAGCTCACGCGTCCTTCGACTCGTGTGGCGCGGCGGCGGCGGCATCGTTCCCGCCGAGTTCGTATTCCGAGTCGTACTCCCAGCCGGCTTCCGGCGTCGGTGGGCCGCAGGAAATGGACAGCGCACCCTCGTCGGCGGGCGTCACCACCTGGCGGTTGATCGCGAACAGGTTGCGTCCCAGGTCCTGTGCCGAAGGCGTGGTGTTGGGTGCCAGCTCGCGTGCGTTCCACTCCTGCGCATCCACCAGCACCTCGAGCGTGCCTGCCTCGCCGTCGAGCCTGATCATGTCGCCCTCGCGGACGCGTGCGAGGGGGCCACCGTGGGCGGCCTCAGGGGTGACGTGGATGGCGGCCGGGATCTTTCCCGAAGCGCCGGACAGGCGCCCGTCGGTGACCAGAGCGACGCGACGGCCCTGGTTCTGCAGCATGCCCAGCAGCGGGGCCAGCGAGTGCAGCTCTGGCATGCCGTTGGCGCGCGGGCCCTGGTAGCGAACCACTGCGACGAAGTGCTCGGGCAATGCTCCGGCGGCGTGCAGCTTGTTGAGCATTTGTGGTGCGTCCACCACCACCGCAGGTGCCTCGATGAAGCGGTACTGAGGCTTCACCGCCGACAGCTTGATCAGCGAGTTGCCCAGGTTGCCTCGCAGCAGGCGCAACCCGCCCTGGGCTTCGAACGGATGGCTCGCCGGGCGTACCACCTCCTCGTCGGCGCTGAGCGCCAGTCCGGGCGCGTAGGACAGCTCACCGCCCGACAGCCGCGGCTCGTCGCCATATGCGCGCATGCCGCCGGGCATCACCGTATCCAGGTCGGCGTGCATCAGCCCGGCGTCCATCAGCTCACGGAACACGAAGGCAATGCCGCCGGCGGCGGCGAAGCGGTTCACGTCGGCCTCGCCATTGGGATACACGCGCGCCAGCAGTGGGACGATCTGCGACATCGCGTCCATGTCGTCCCAGGTCAGCACGATACCTGCGGCGCGTGCGACCGCCACCCAGTGGATGGTGTGGTTGGTCGAACCGCCGGTGGCCATCAGCGCGACCATCGCGTTGACGATCGCGCGCTCGTCGATCAGGCGGCCGATGGGCCGGTAGTCCCCCCCGAGGGCGCTGATGCGCAGCACGCGCTCGGTGGCGGCGCGGGTGAGTGCGTCGCGCAGGGGCGTGCCGGGATTGACGAACGAGGCGCTGGGCATCTGCACGCCCATGGCCTCGAGCAGCACCTGGTTGGAGTTGGCGGTGCCGTAGAAGGTGCACGTGCCGGGCCCGTGGTAGGAGCCGGCTTCGGCCTCCAGCAGTTCCTCGCGTGTCGCCTCGCCGGCGGCATAACGTTCGCGCACTTCGGCCTTGAGCTTGTTGGGGATGCCGGGCGTCATCGGACCGGCAGGCACGAAGATCGCAGGCAGGTGGCCGAAGGCGAGGGCGCCGATCAGCATGCCGGGCACGATCTTGTCGCACACGCCCAGGTACAGCGTGGCGTCGAACATGTCGTGGCTCAGGCCAATGGCGGTGGCCTGGGCAATGACGTCGCGTGAGAAAAGCGACAGGTCCATGCCGGCACGTCCCTGGGTCACTCCGTCACACATGGCCGGCACGCCGCCCGCGACCTGGGCCGTTGCGCCGAGCGAGCGGGCGAAGTCGCGGATCATCTGCGGGTAGGTTTCGAACGGCTGATGCGCCGAGAGCATGTCGTTGTAAGCGCTGACGATGCCGAGGTTGGGCGTGGCGTCGGCGCGCAGGCGCGCCTTGTCGGTCGACTCACTGGCGGCAAAGGCGTGGGCCAGGTTGCCGCAGCTCAATCGCGTGCGCATGGGGCCTTGGCGATGTGCGGCTTCTATCCCTGCGAGGTAGGCGGCTCGGGAGCGCAGGCTGCGCTCGCGGATCCGGTCAGTGATGGCTTGGATTTCTGGGTGCAGGCTCATGGACGATGCAATACCGGAAGTAGGGGCGGCATGCCCGGCGGGGAAGCCGACTGTGTGTCGGGCGGGGAAATCCGGGGAGTGCAGTCAGGTGACGCGGAGGCCGGACGGCTCCGTGTCAACGCCTCGGGCCGTGCGCCTCGACCGCGTAGGCGGCGGCGCCCAGCAGCCCAGGCCGCGGGTGGATGTTGGCCAGCGTCGGCACGCGCGCCATCGCGGGCGAAAAGCGTCCCTTGTGTTCGAAGCGCTGGCGGAAGCCGGAGTGCTGCAGCGAAGACAGCAGCTTGGGCACCAGCCCGCCAGTCAGGAAGACGCCGTCCCATGCGCCCATGGTCAGCACGAGGTCGCCGGAGATGGCGCCGAAAACCGCGCTGAACACGTCCAGCGTGCGCATGCAGCGCGGATCGCCGGCGGCCGCGCGTGCGGTGACGTCCTCGGGCAGCAGCGGGCCCGGGTCTTCGCCTTCGATTTCGCTGAGTGCGCGATACAGGTTGACCAGCCCCGGACCGCAGATCAGGCGCTCATTGGACACGCGGCCGAACTGTTCCGACAGCTTCTGCAGGATCTCGATTTCTTCGGGTGTGCCTGGCGAAAAACTGGCGTGGCCGCCCTCGGTTTCCAGCGCATGGCGCTTGCCGTCGCGGATCACCAGGCCCGCCACGCCCAGCCCGGTACCGGGACCGATCACGGCATAGGTGCGCGACTGGGTCAGCGGTGCCGGCACCCAGCGCACGCCGCCTATCACCACCACATCGGCCGGCGTCAGCAGCGACACGGCCATGGCCTGGGCGGCGAAGTCGTTGACCAGCATGAGTTCGTCAAAGCCCAGGGCCGCCCTGGTGCGCGTGAGCGAGATCACCCACGGATGGTTGGTGATGCGCGCTTCGTCGCCATCGACGCGGCCGGCGACGGCGAAGACGCCGTTCCGTGCGCTGCTGCCGGTCTCGCGAAGGTAATGCCTGGCCGCTTCTGCGAGCGAAGGGAAACTGCCCACCGTGTATTCCTGCACGCTGTCCTCCAGCAGGGGTACGGCGGCAGTGACTTCGGCCAGCGCGAATCGCGCGTTGGTCCCGCCGATGTCGGCAAGCAGCACGCGCTCGCCGTGGCCGCCGACGGTGTCGGTCACGCGGGGTACTTCGTGGGATTGGATCTACAAGCGGTGGTGCACGGCATCCGGCTCAGTCGTCCTCGTTGGTCAGTGCTTCGCCATGGCTGGCGGCGACCTTCGAATAATAACGTGCGCTGTCCTTGGGCGTGCGCGCCTGGGTTTCGAAGTCCACGTGCACGATACCGAAGCGTTTGGAGTAGCCCAGTGACCATTCCAGGTTGTCCAGCAGCGACCAGACGAAGTAGCCCTGGATGTTGCAGCCGGCCTGGATCGCCGCATGCACCGCACGCAGATGCTGGCGCAAGTAACTGAGGCGCAAGGGATCCCGCACGCGACCGTTCTCCGACTTGGGCGGGTCGAAGAACGCCGCCCCGTTCTCGGTAATGAAGACCTTGGGGTTCCCGTAACGCTCCTTGACCCACAGCAGCGTGTCGGTGAGGCCCTGTGGAAAGACCTCCCAGCCAGTTTCTGTATACGTATGCTGCGTCTGCCGGACCGGCGCGACCTTGAGCGGCCAGTTGCGTTCATCGTGTTCCACCACGTTGCGCGTGTAGTAGTTGACCCCGATGAAGTCCATCGGCTGGGCGACCAAGTCCATGTCCTCCTGCGACCACTCCGGCCAGGCTTCTCCGAAGATCTCGCGCAGCTCTTCGGGATAGGTGCCGAAGAAGGCGGGGTCCAGGTACTGCCGGTTCATATACGCATCGGCGCGCGCGGTCGCGGCAACGTCCTCGGCGCTGTCGCTGGCGGCGTACTTGGGTTCGAGATTCACCACCAGCCCGATCTCGTGCTTGCCGACTTCCCGATAGGCCTTGACTGCGGCACCGTGCGCGCGCATCAGGTTGTGCGAGGCAATCGGCGCTTCGAAGCGATTGCGATGGCCCGGGGCGAGGGCGCCGTGCAGGTAGCCGCCGTCGGTGACCACCCACGGCTCGTTGAGGGTGGCCCAGCGCTTGATGCGCCCGTCGAGGCGCTCGAACATCAGCCGTCCGTAATCGGCGAACCACTGCGCACTGTCGCGGTTCAACCAGCCGCCCTGGTCGTCCAGCGCGGCGGGCATGTCCCAGTGGAAGAGGGTGGCTACCGGCGCGATGCCGTTCTCCAGCAGCGTGTCGACCAGTCGTTCGTAGAAGTCCACGCCTTTCTGGTTGACCCGCCCCTTGCCTTCGGGGAGCACGCGGCTCCACGACATGCTGAAACGGTAGGACTGCAGGCCCAGCTCCTTCATCAGCGCGATGTCCTCGCGCCAGCGGTTGTAGTGGTCGCAGGCGATGTCGCCGGTGTCGCCGTTGAGCATGCGCCCGGGCGTGTGGGCGAAGCGCTGCCAGATGCTCGGTCCTGCGCCATCGGCCAGCGGCGAGCCCTCGATCTGGTAGGCGGCCGTGGCGCTGCCCCAGACGAAGCCTTCCGGGAATTGATACGTTTTCGACATGGCCCCTCCGGCGGTGTCGGTGATAGTTGATTCACGCCGGTGATTGAAGCGCCAGCTGGCCCGGTGAAAACGGTTACATGGCAGAATAGCGCAAGCCTCCGGCCAGCGGAACCTGCTGGCGATGGCATGGTTGGCTGTATTCGTGGATCGTGTAGTTTGCAATCGTATGCAGTGCCAGCGCGGCCCCTGCGTCCGTGGGCAGCGTCCAGTCCAACGCCGGAGACCCGATGGCCAGCGTCACCCTCGATCGCGTTCGCAAGGTATACGACAAGGGCCAGGTGGCCGTGCACGGCGCAAGCTTCGAGGTGGCCGACGGCGAGCTGATGGTGCTGGTGGGGCCCTCGGGGTGCGGCAAGTCCACGCTGCTGAGGATGATCGCAGGGCTCGAGGACATCACCGACGGTAGCGTGTCCATCGGCGGTCGCGTGGTCAACGACGTGGCGCCCAAGGATCGCGACATCGCCATGGTGTTCCAGAGCTACGCGCTGTATCCGCACATGACCGTGGCTGAGAACCTGGCGTTCGGGCTGAAGCTTCGCAAGCACGACAAGGCGACCATCAAGTCCCGCGTCGACGCCGCGGCCCAGACTCTTGGACTGGGCGAGATGATGGACAAGCTCCCGCGCGAGATGTCCGGCGGGCAGCGCCAGCGCGTCGCCCTGGGCCGGGCGCTGGTGCGCCAGCCGGAGGTTTTCCTGCTGGATGAGCCGTTGTCCAACCTCGATGCCAAGCTTCGCCACTCGGTGCGGACAGAGATCGCACGCCTGCATCGCAAGCTGGGCACCACCATGATCTACGTGACCCACGACCAGGTGGAAGCGATGACCCTGGGCCAGCGCATCGTGGTGCTGAAGGACGGGGAGATCCAGCAGATCGATACCCCGATGACGCTGTACGACCGGCCGGCGAACCTGTTCGTGGCCGGCTTCCTGGGCAGCCCGGCAATGAACATGCTCGAGGGGACGCTGGACCGGACGCTCGAAGCCCTTTGCCTCGACGACGGCCGGCAGCTTCCGCTGGGTAAAGCGCCGCGCGAGGGGATGCGCGAATGGGCAGGCAAGCCGGTGGCGGTCGGGGTGCGCCCGGAAGACCTGCGCCTTTCCAATGCCGACGATGCGTTGGCCGTCGCGTGCTGTGTGGAAGTGGTCGAGCCGATCGGCAACGAGGTCTTCCTCAACCTGCGCTTCGGCGCCTCGGAACTGGTCGCCCGCGTCGCGCCCCGGGCGCTGCCGACGGCAGGGGAGGTGCGTCAGTTCGCGCTGGCCCCCGACCGCCTGCACTTCTTCGATCCTGCCAATGGCCTGCGTATCGACCCTGCCGGGTGATGTCCGGTGCCCAGCCCGGTGCCCAGGCGCCCACGTGCTCGTTATACTCAACCGCGCGTGCGATATGCTCGCACTGTTGCTGCCTTTGCGTTCAATTAGTTGAGCGCAACTTCAAATCCTGAATCTCAATGTGCGACGCAGCGGTCCGGCCGTGAGCGACGCCCGGAAGCCACCGCCGCATGCGCCTTTCCACGATCAAGCTGTCCGGCTTCAAGTCGTTCGTAGATCCCACCACGCTGCACCTGCCGACCAACATGACCGGCGTGGTCGGGCCCAACGGCTGCGGCAAGTCCAACATCATCGATGCGGTGCGCTGGGTGATGGGCGAAAGCTCGGCCAGCCGCCTGCGCGGCGACTCGCTCGCTGACGTGATCTTTTCCGGGTCCTCTGCGCGCAAGCCGGTGTCCCAGGCCACGGTCGAGCTGTTGTTCGACAACAGCGACCACACCATCGCCGGCGAGTTCGCGGCGTTCAACGAGATCTCGGTCAAGCGCACGGTCAGCCGGGACAACACCAGCGTGTACTACCTCAACGGCACCAAGTGCCGCCGCCGGGACATCACCGACCTGTTCCTGGGCACCGGGCTGGGCCCGCGCAGCTACTCGATCATCGAGCAGGGAATGATCAGCCAGATCATCGAAGCGCGTCCTGAAGACCTGCGCGTCTACCTGGAAGAGGCTGCGGGCATCTCGCGCTACAAGGAACGCCGCAAGGAAACCGAGACCCGCATCCGCCACACCCGCGAAAACCTGGAGCGCCTGACCGACCTGCGTGAGGAAATCGGCAAGCAGCTCGAGCACCTCAAGCGCCAGGCCCGTCAGGCCGAGCAATACCAGGCGCTGCAGGAAGAGCGCAAGGTCAAGGATGCCGAGTGGAAAGCTTTGGAATACAGAGGCTTGGACGGTGAACTCAAGACACTGCGTGAAGGTTTGTCGCGCGAGGAAACGCGCCTGCAGCAGCTGATCGCCGAACAGCGCGAGGCCGAACGCCAGCTGGAAACCGGCCGCGCTGGACGCGAGTCGACGAGCGAGGCGCTGAACAAGGCGCAGGCCGAGGTCTATCAGGTCGGCAGCGCGCTGGCCCGCGTCGAGCAGCAGATCCAGCACCAGCGCGAACTCTCCGAGCGACTGCAGAAGGCGCGCGACGAGGCGCAGAACGCCTTGGCTGAACTCGGCCAGCACATCAGCGGCGACGAGACCCGCCTGGGCGTGCTGCGCGAGTCCGTGGCCGAGGCCGAGCCACGGCTGGCGCAGCTGCAGGAACAGGACCAGTACCGGCAGGAGGCACTGCGCGAGGCCGAAACACGCCTGTCGGACTGGCAGCAGCGCTGGGAGGGACACAGCCGGGAGGCCTCGGAAGCCTCCCGTGCCGGCGAAGTCGAGCGCACCCGCGTGGACTACCTGGATCGCCAGTCGCTGGAGTCGGACCGCCGCCGCGAACTGCTGGGCGGCGAGCGCAGCGGACTGGACCTGGATGTGCTGGCCGGAGCTTTCGAGCAGGTGCGCGAGCAGCATGACCTGCAGAAGTCCTCGCTCGATGCACTCAATACCGATCTGGATTCCCGCAAGCAGGCCGTGGTCGCGCTGCAGGAGCAGCAGCGCACGACCCAGTCGGAACTGGCCGAGGTCCGCAAGGGCGCGCAGTCGGCGCGCGGTCGCCTCTCATCACTGGAAACCCTGCAGCACGCCGCGCTCGGACAGGAGCAGGGTGCGGCGGTGGCGTGGCTCAAGACCCGCGGCCTGGATTCGGCCGCCCGCGTCGGTGAGAAGCTGAGCGTCGATTCGGGTTGGGAAAACGCGGTCGAGGGCGCACTGGGGCAGCTGATCGAAGGCGTGCTGGTCGATGCGCCCGAGGCGCTGGTCGATGCCCTGGGTGAGTTGGGCGAAGGCCGGATTGCGCTGGTGTCCAGCGACGATGATGACACCCGCTTCGCTGCGACCTCGCTGGCTGGCAGGGTGCAGGGCCCGCTGGCGATCCGCCGGCTGCTGGCGCGGCTGCACGTGGCCGAGGATCTGGCCCAGGCGCGCCAGCTGCTGCCGCAGCTGGACGAGGGCGATTCGATCATCACCCGCGGCGGCGAGCGCATGGGCGCCGGCTGGGTGCGGGTATTGCGTTCGGGTGCCGATAAGCAGGGCGCGCTGCTGCGCGAGCGCGAGATCCAGAGCCTGCGGGCGGAAATCGAGGCGATGCAGCAGCGCGAAACCGCGCTCGACCAGCGCCTCACCGGCCTGCGCGACCAGCTGCTGGCCGCCGAGCAGCAGCGCGAGGATGCGCAGCGGGCGCTGTACATGGCGCACCGCAGCGTCTCCGAACTGGCCGGCCAGCTGCAGAGCCAGCAGGGCAAGGTGGAATCGGCGCGCAATCGCATCGAGAAGATCGACACCGAGCTGGGCCAGCTGGTGGAGACGCTGGACAGCAGCCGCCAGCAGGCGCGTGAGGCGCGTTCGAACCTGGAAGACGCCATCTCGCGCATGGCCGAGCTCGAATCCACGCGCCAAGCGCTGGAAGCCGAACGCCGGCAGCTGGCCGAAGGTCGCGACGCGGCGCGCGATGCCGCCCGCGCCTCACGCGACAGCGCCCATGCGCTGGCGCTGACCCTGGAATCGCAGCGCGCCCAGATCGTTTCCCTGAGCCAGGCGCTCGAGCGCATGGGCGGGCAGCGCGGCCAGCTCGACTCGCGACTGGGCGAACTCGCCTCGCAGCTCAGCTCGGGCGATTCCCCGGTGCAGTCGCTGGAATCCGAGCGCCAGGCGGCGCTCGAGCAGCGCGTGGATGCCGACCGCAAACTGTCCGAAGCACGCGCGGCGCTGGAGAAAGTCGACAGCGACCTGCGCGCGTTCGAACACACCCGGCAGCAGCGCGACGAGCAGTCGCTGGCCCAGCGTGAGGTCATCTCGCAGCGCAAGCTGGACCAGCAGGCGCTCAACCTCAAGGCCGAGCAGCTGTCCGGCGCGGTGGCTGCCGCCGGCTTCGTGCTCGGGGACGTGATCGCCACGCTGCCTGAAGTCGCCGCAGTGGCCGACTGGGAGCAGGCGGTGTTCGCCATCGACGGGCGCATGCGCAGGCTGGAGCCGGTCAACCTGGCCGCCATCCACGAGTTCGGCGAAGCCTCGCAGCGCGCGGAGTACCTGCAGGCGCAGGACGCCGACCTGACCTCGGCGCTGGACACGCTCGAAGACGCCATCCGCAAGATCGATCGCGAGACCCGCGGCCGCTTCAAGGACACCTTCGACCGCGTCAATGCGGGCGTGCAGGAGCTGTATCCGCGACTGTTCGGCGGCGGGCATGCCTATCTCGAACTCACCGGTGAAGACCTCCTCGACACCGGCGTGGCGATCATGGCGCGCCCCCCGGGCAAGCGCGTTTCCAACATTTCGCTGCTGTCCGGCGGCGAGAAGGCGATGACCGCGGTGGCGCTGGTGTTCGCTATCTTCCAGCTCAACCCGGCACCGTTCTGCCTGCTGGACGAGGTCGATGCGCCGCTTGACGAAGCCAACGTGGGCCGCTTCACCGCGATGGTCAAGGAGATGAGCGAAAAGGTGCAGTTCCTGTTCGTCAGCCACAACAAATCGACCATGGAAGCCGCACACCAGCTCAGCGGCGTTACCATGCGCGAACCCGGTGTCAGTCGACTGGTGTCGGTGGACCTGGAAGAAGCCGCGCGCCTGGCCGGCGCGGCGTGATGCTGCACTAGCCGAGTCATTGCAAATGTTCCCCTCAGCGACCTCCGCGCGGAGAAATCGATAATGTCCGACATGGCCATGCTTCGCATCGGCATCCTCGTCGCCGGCCTGATCCTGCTGGTGGCGATCTTCTTCTTCGGGCGGCCGAAGAAATCCAGCCAGGGCAAGCGCCTGGCGCCCAGCGAGCGCGACGGTGCGCGCGTCGAGCCCAGCCTCGCAGGCGACCTGTCATCGGAGCAGGCCGCGCCCGACTACAGCGGCGACACCGTCAGCCAGCCAGAACTTGGCCTGCCGGGCACCGGTCACGCCCCCGACACCGACCTGGGCAAGCGGCCCAACCAGGACTTCGACAAGATCGTCTCGCTGTACGTGGCCGCGCGCGCCGGTCACACGCTTCGCGGCGAGGACATCGTGGTGGCAGCGGAGAAGACTGGCCTCACCTTCGGCCACATGAACGTGTTCCACCGCCTGGTCGAGAACCACCCCGAGCGCGGGCCGATTTTCAGCATGGCCAACATCCTGCAGCCCGGCAGCTTCGACATGTCCGAGATCCGGGAGATGGAAACGCCGGCCATCGCGTTCTTCCTGACCCTGCCGGCGCCCATGACCGCGCTCGATGCCTGGGAAAAGATGCTGCCCAACGTGCAGCGCATGGCCGAGCTGCTGGACGGCGTGGTGCTGGACGACGGCCGCAACGCCCTGGGCCGTCAGCGGATCATGCACATCCGCGAAGAGCTGCGCGCCTACGACCGCCAGCACGAAGCGCCGCCCCTGACCAAGGCGCCGCGCTGGTGATGCCTGGTTCCTTCTCCCCCGGCGCCCGAAGGGTGTGCAGGGCTGAGAAGGTGGCGCGAAGCGCCGGATGAGGGCGTGGATATTCAGTGGGCAGTGGAGTTCCCGTGAGCTGATGTCTCACGCCCTCATTCCACGGGCACTTCCTTTGGTCTTCTGCCCTACGGGCACCTTCTCAGCCCTGCACACCCTTCGGGCGCCGGGGAGAGAAGGGAGCAGAAGCAGGTTCGAATGACCGACTCCACTCCCCGCATCGCCCAGCTGCGTCAACAGATCGAAGACGCCAACCATCGTTACCACGTGCTCGACGAGCCGGCCATCGCGGATGCGGAGTACGACCGGCTGCTGCGCGAACTCGACGAACTGGAAGCTGCGCATCCCGAGCTGCTGACCGCTGATTCGCCTACCCAGCGCGTCGGCAACACGCCTTCATCCCGGTTCGCGGAGGTTCGCCACGCCGTGCCGATGCTCTCGCTGGGGAACGCCTTCAACGATGAGGAGGTGGGCGACTTCGTGCGGCGCATTGCAGAGACGCTGGAGCGGCCACAGCTGGTGTTCTCGGCCGAACCCAAGCTCGATGGCCTCGCGATCAGCCTGCGCTACGAGGGGGGCGTTTTCGTGCAGGGCGCCACCCGCGGCGATGGCGCCAGTGGCGAGGACGTCACCGCCAACCTGCGCACGGTGCGCGCCATTCCCCTGCGTCTTCGTGGCAAGGATTGGCCGGCAGTGCTTGAAGTGCGGGGCGAGGTCTACATGCCGCGCGCCGGGTTCGAGAGGTACAACGAACAGGCGCGGCTGCACGGGGGCAAGGTGCTGGCCAACCCGCGCAACGGCGCCGCCGGGTCGCTGCGCCAGATCGACCCGCGCCTGACCGCGCAGCGGCCGCTGGCGTTCTTTGCCTACGGCACCGGCCTGGTCGAAGGTGGCGCGTTGCCGGATACGCACTCGCAGACACTGCGGCAGCTGCGGCAGTGGGGCTTCCCGGTGAGCAGCGAGTCGGACGTGGTCCAGGACCTGCAGGGCTTGCTCGGCTATCACCGGCGCATCGGCGACAGGCGCGACGCGCTGCCCTTCGATATCGATGGCGTCGTGTACAAGCTGGACGACGCGCCGGGCCAGCGCGAGATGGGCTTCGTGGCCCGCGCGCCGCGATGGGCGCTGGCGCACAAGTTCCCGGCGCAGGAGCAGTCGACCGTGGTCGAGGCGATCGAGATCCAGATCGGCCGCACCGGCGCGGCCACCCCGGTCGCCCGGCTGCGCGCGGTGCAAGTGGCCGGTGTCGTGGTCACCAACGCAACCCTGCATAACGCCGACCAGATCGCGCGCCTGGACGTGCGCGTGGGCGACAGCGTGATCGTGCGCCGGGCCGGCGACGTCATCCCCGAAGTGGTCAGCGTGATGCTGGACCAGAGGCCGCCCGATGCGCAGCCGTGGGCCATGCCTGCCCATTGCCCGGTGTGCGGCTCGGAGATCGTTCGCGAAGAGGGCGAAGCCGCGTGGCGATGTTCGGGCGAGCTGACCTGTCCGGCACAGCGCAAGGAGGCCATGCGCCACTTCGCATCGCGCCGGACCATGGACATCGAAGGCCTGGGCGACCGCTACATCGAAGACCTGTCCGACCTCGGCTACGTCCAGTCCGTGGCCGACCTGTACCGGCTGACGCTGGACGACTTGCTGCAGATGAAACAGCGCGTCGACGAGCGCGACGGCAGTACCCCGGAGACCGTGAAGAGTGGCAGGATCGCCACCCGCTGGGCGGAAAACCTGATCGAGGCCATCGACCGCAGCCGGCACACCACACTCGAGCGCTTCCTGTTCGCGCTGGGTATCGAGCACGTGGGCGAGAGCACGGCCAAGGTGCTGGCGCAGTGGTTCGGCGATCTGCAGTTGATCCGCCACCTGCCGTGGCCGATCTTCAAACGCGTGCCGGACATCGGCGGCGAAGTGGCGCGATCCCTCGGGCATTTCTTCGACCAGGCCGGCAACCAGCAGGTCATCGACGACCTGCTTGCGCGCGGCGTGGTGATCGGCGACACGCATGCCCCGTCGGCGAAGCTGCGCGACGCGTTGTCGTTGGCCACACTGCTGGCGGACCTCGAGATCCCGCGGATCACGGCGCTGCGCGCGCAGCAGCTGGCGAGCGGCTTCACCAGCGCCCGGGCCTTGATCGACGCGCCGGCGCACAATCTGGTTGCGGTCGGGTTACCCAGCGAGGCCGCTGGCGCATTCGTCCAGTGGCGCGGCGAGCCGGTGCAGGCGCAGTTGCTGTCGAGCAGCGCCGATGCCGTGTGCAAACTATTGGCGCTTGCGCCGGCCCAGGCCGAACTGGTGCCGGGACCGCTGCAGGACAAGACCGTCGTGCTGACCGGAAGCCTGTCCTCGATGACGCGCGATGAAGCCGGTGCACGGCTCGAGGCGTTGGGCGCCAGGCTGGCGGGCAGCGTTTCGAAGAAGACCGATTTGGTGGTTGCCGGCGAGGCGGCGGGGTCGAAGCTGGCCAAGGCGCATACGCTGGGCGTGGAAGTCTGGGACGAGTCACGGCTGCTGGCGTTCCTGGAGTCCCACCCTTGAGACCGCTCCGATCGGTGGTGGACTGCAAGGCCATGGCGCCATGAGTGCAGTCCCCACGAGGATGGAGCTCCTGCGCCTGCGCGCTGCGCTCAATGCGCTGGTACGCCTGTTCTTCGCAGAGCGCGACGTGCTCGAGGTGGAGACGCCCATCCTGTCGCAGGCGGGCAACACCGATCCCAACATCCACAGTTTCACCACGCCTTTCAGTGGTCACGTAGATGCCGGAATGCGGACACGCTGGCTGCGTACGTCGGCCGAGTTCCCGCTGAAGCGATTGCTGGCCGAGGGCGTGGGCGACTGCTACGAACTTGGCCGCGTGTTCCGCAATGGCGAAGCCGGTGGTCGCCACAATCCGGAGTTCACGATGCTGGAGTGGTATCGGGTGGGACGAGACCACGTGCAGCTGATCGAGGAGTCGGTGGCGCTGGTGCAGCGCGCGCTTTCGCTGGTCGGGCGCAAGGCGGAAGTGGCGTCGTGCTCCTATGGCGAACTGTTCCAGCAGGCGCTTGGCCTGGACCCGTTCACGGCAAGCGAGTCCGAACTTGCCGCCGCGCTGCCGGAAGTCGAGCTGGATGCCGAAGGCCTGGGTCGCGACGATTTCCTGGACCTGCTGCTGACCCATCGGATACAGCCCGGATTTCCGCACCAGCGCATCACTGTCGTCCGCGACTGGCCTGCGAGTCAATGCGCACTCGCGCGCATTCGCCAAGGCGACCCGCCGGTCGCCGAACGCTTCGAGCTTTACCTGGGGCCGCTGGAGCTGGCCAACGGCTACCACGAGCTGATCGATGCTGCAGAGCAGCACGAGCGGTTCATGCGCGACCTCATCACCCGGGAGGCTCGCGTCTCGCCGTTGCCGCCGATCGACGAGCGCCTGATCCACTCGATGGCGCGGGGAATGCCCGCCTGCGCGGGGGTTGCGGTGGGAATGGACAGGCTGCTGATGGCGATGATCGGCAGTGACCGGATCGCCGACGTGCTCGCATTCGAGTTTTCCCGCGCCTGAACGATGCGGTCCGGCAGCGGCGTGTTAACGCGGCCTTGAAGCAGGTTTCATGAGACTGGCGTCACCTCTGCTGAAGCCACAAGGTGACCCATGAACGCAATTCTCAAGTGCCTGGCCGTGGCGACTTCACTGGCCGCTGGTGGTTGCGCGATGACTCCCGGCTATGGTGGCGGCTACGGAGGCTATGGCGGCTACCCGCAATCCAGCGGCTATCCCTCATCCGGATACGGCTCCGGCGGGTATGCCGAAGGCGGCCAGCGATTCCGCTGCGAATCTGATGACAACCGCCGGCGATCGTGCGCCGTGGACACGCGCGGCGGAGTGCAGCTGCTGCGCCAGCTGTCCAGCTCTCCGTGCGTGCGGGGCAGGACCTGGAACTACGATCGCACTGGTGTGTGGGTGACGCAGGGTTGCCGGGGCGAATTCGCCACGGGTGCTGCAGGCGGCCAGTACGGTGGTGGGTATCAAGGCGCCTACCCGGGCAACGGCTACGAGGGTGGCCAGGTGCGCTGTGAATCGATCGACGGGCGCACGCGTCAATGCGCTGCCAACACCGGTGGCGGAGTGCAGCTGGTGCGCCAACTGTCATCCTCGCCCTGCGTTGAAGGGCGTACCTGGGGCTCTGATCGCAATTCGATCTGGGTGTCGCAGGGCTGCCGCGGGGTGTTCGCCACCGGCACGGGTGGCGGCTACGGGGGCAATTATCCCGTCGGCGGCGCCTATGGACGGACGGTGCGCTGCGAGTGGACTGACAATCGCCAGCGCCGCTGCAGCGTGACGGTCCGCAGCGGAGTCACCCTGGTGCGCCAGCTCTCGAGCACGCGCTGCGTGCAGGGCGCCAACTGGGGTTTCGACCGCAACGGCATCTGGGTCGACAACGGTTGCCGTGCCGAATTCAGCGTTCGCTGAGGGTATCGGCCGCCGCGCCGGACGCGGCGACCGCCAGGGCCAGCGGTTAAACTTCGGCCATGAATGAAGCCATCGATTACGAGCGCTACGACCGCATCCGCCCCATCCTGTGGACCGGGGATTCGCTGCAGTTGCTGGACCAGCGCAAGCTCCCATTCGAGGTGGAACACCTGACCTGCACGACCAGTGACGAGGTGGCCGCCGCGATTCACGCGCTGGCCGTTCGCGGCGCTCCGGCAATAGGCATAGCCGCGGCGTGGGGCACGGTGCTGGCCGCACGCGAGATCCAAGCCGAGGACGGTCCACAGGCCGCGCTCAAGCTCGAGCCTGCGCTGCAGCGTCTCAATGCGGCGCGTCCGACGGCGGTGAACCTGGCCTGGGCCCTGGCGCGCATGCGCCGTCGCCTGGCCGGCAGCGGGGCCGACTGGCAAGCGAATCTGTCGGCCGAGGCACAGGCTATTGCCGAAGAAGACCTGGCGGCCAACCGGCACATGGGCGCCCTGGGCGCGGCGCTGATCGAGCCGGGTAGTGGCGTGCTGACCCACTGCAACACCGGCTCGCTGGCGACCGCCGGATTCGGCACGGCGCTGGGGGTGATCCGTTCGGGTGTCGCGCAGGGACTGGTGACTAGGGTGTTCGCCGACGAGACCCGGCCGTGGCAGCAGGGCGCGCGCCTGACCGTATGGGAGCTGCAGCAGGATGGGATCGACGCGACGCTGATCGCCGACTCGGCCGCCTCGCATCTGATGAAGACCGGTGCGGTTCAGTGGGTGATCGTGGGCGCCGACCGCATCTGCGCCAATGGCGATACCGCCAACAAGATCGGCACCTACCAGCTCGCCATCGCAGCGCGCCACCATGGCCTGAAGTTCATGGTGGTAGCGCCTTCCTCGACCGTCGACATGGACACCGCCAGCGGCGGGCTGATCGAGATCGAGGAGCGTGACACCAGCGAAATGATGGGTGTTGGCGGCGTGCGCATGGTGGCCGAGGGGATCAAGGCCTGGAACCCGGTCTTCGACGTGACCACAGGCGATCTGATCGATGCAATCGTCACCGAGAAAGGCGTGATCGAGCGACCGACCCTGGCGAAGATGCGGGGCTTGTTCGGCCCTTGAAGTTCCTTCTCCCCCCGGGAGAAGGTGGCGCGCAGCGCCGGATGAGGGAGGGCGTTGTCAGCTTGTAAGCACGTTTACGTGGGGCTGCTGTTTCCCGCCCTCATCCGCCCTTCGGGCACCTTCTCCCGAAGGGAGAAGGAAAAGCGGGTCTCACGCGCCCAAGTCATTGTTTTTGCGTTGAATCCGGCTCCGGAAGCAAGCTGCTTCGTGGTACCATTCCACAGTTGAAATCCCCATTGATTCCGGCCTGCCGAACCTGCTTTGGCGGCTCGGGCTTTGGCCGAACGCTAACCACACCTACGGAACCCGAATGGCAGAACTCGCCAAGGAAATCATCCCGGTCAACCTCGAAGACGAGATGCGCAGGAGCTATCTCGATTACGCGATGAGCGTGATCGTGGGCCGCGCGCTCCCGGATGTCCGTGACGGGCTCAAGCCAGTCCACCGCCGCGTGCTGTTTGCCATGAACGAACTGGGCGCGCACAGCAACAAGGCCCACTTCAAGTCCGCCCGTATCGTCGGTGACGTGATCGGTAAATACCACCCGCATGGCGACCAGTCGGTATACGACACACTGGTGCGCATGGCCCAGCCGTTTTCGCTGCGCTACCTGCTGGTGGACGGGCAGGGCAACTTCGGTTCGGTCGACGGCGATTCCGCTGCGGCGATGCGTTACACCGAGGCGCGCATGTCGCGCCTGACCGATCAGCTGATGGCCGACATCGACAAGGACACCGTCGATTTCCAGCTCAACTACGACGAGAAGGAAAGCGAGCCGACGGTCATGCCGACCCGGTTCCCGAACCTGCTGGTCAACGGCTCGGCCGGCATCGCGGTGGGCATGGCCACCAACATCCCGCCGCACAACCTCACCGAAGTGATCGACGGACTGATCGCGCTGATCGACGATCCCGAAATCGATGTCGACGGTCTGATGCAGTACATCCCGGGCCCGGACTTCCCCACCGCCGGCATCATCAATGGCACCGCCGGCATCGTGGCCGGCTACCGCACCGGTCGCGGCCGCGTGCGCATGCGCGCGCGCGCCACCATCGAGGTCAACGACGACACCGGGCGCGAGTCGATCATCGTCACCGAGATTCCCTACCAGGTGAACAAGGCGCGGCTGATCGAGAAGATCGCCGAGCTGGTGAAGGAAAAGAAGCTCGAGGGTTTGAGCGAGCTGCGTGACGAGTCCGACAAGGACGGCATGCGCATCTACATGGAGGTCAAGCGCGGCGATTCGGCCGACGTGGTGCTCAACAACCTGTACCAGCAGACGCAGATGGAGTCGGTGTTCGGCATCAACATGGTGGCGCTGGTCGACGGTCGTCCGCAGACGCTGAACCTCAAGCAGATGCTGGAGGCGTTCGTGCGCCACCGGCGCGAAGTGGTCACCCGCCGCACCATCTTCGAACTGCGCAAGGCGCGCAACCGCGCGCATATCCTCGAAGGCCTGACCGTTGCGCTGGCCAACATCGACGAGATGATCGAGCTGATCAAGACCTCGGCCAATCCCGGCGAAGCGCGCGAACGCATGCTGGCCAAGACCTGGGAGCCGGGGCTGGTCGGCGCGCTGCTGGCGGCGGCCGGCGCGGACGCTTCGCGCCCGGAGGACCTGCCCAAGGGTGTCGGTTTCCTTGACGGTCCGCTTCAGGACAAGGTGTACCAGCTCACCGAGCAGCAGGCCACGCAGATCCTGGAAATGCGCCTGCACCGCCTGACCGGGCTGGAGCAGGAAAAGCTGACCGACGAGTACCGGCAGCTGCTGGAGACCATCGCCGGCCTGATCCGCATCCTCGAGAACCCGGAGGTGCTGCTGCAGGTGATCCGCGACGAGCTGCTGAACATCAGGGAAGAGTTTGGCGATGCGCGGCGCAGCGAGATCCGCCACAGCGAGGAAGACCTTGACATCCTCGACCTGATCGAACCGGAGGACGTGGTGGTCACGCTGTCGCACTCCGGCTACGCCAAGCGCCAGCCGGCAACCGCCTACCGTTCGCAGCGTCGTGGCGGACGTGGACGCAGTGCAGCGTCGACCAAGGACGAGGATTTCATCGACCAGCTGTGGCTGGTGAACACCCACGACACGCTGCTGACCTTTACCAGCCGCGGCCGGGTGTTCTGGCTGCCGGTGTACCAGCTGCCGGAGGCGGGCTCCAATGCGCGCGGTCGGCCGATCATCAACTGGATTCCGCTGGAACCAGGTGAGCAGGTGCAGGCGGTACTGCCGGTGCGCGAGTACGACGGCGATCATTTCGTGCTGTTCGCCACCCAGGGCGGCACGGTCAAGAAGACTCCGCTGAGCGAGTTTGCATTCCGCCTGGCGCGCGGCAAGATCGCGATCAACCTGGACGAAGGCGATGCGCTGGTCGGTGTCGCCCTGACCGATGGCCAGCGTGACGTGATGCTGTTCGCCTCCAACGGCAAGGCCGTGCGCTTTGCCGAGAGTGCGGTACGCAGCACCGGGCGCAACACCACCGGTGTGCGCGGTATCCGCCTGACCAAGGGCGAACAGGTGCGCAGCCTGATCGTGGTCGAAGGTGATGGCGACATCCTCACTGCCAGCCAGCGTGGCTACGGCAAGCGAACGCCGGTGGCGGACTATCCGCGCAAGGGTCGCGGCACCCAGGGCGTGATCGCCCTGCAGACTTCGGCCCGCAACGGCCAGTTGGTTGGGGCGGTGCAGCTGTCCGACCACCATGAGGTCCTGCTGATTTCCGACGGCGGCACCCTGGTGCGTACGCGCGCGGCCGAGATCTCGCAGGTGGGCCGCAATACCCAGGGCGTGACCCTGATCAAGCTGGCCAAGGATGAGACGCTGCAGGCGGTCGAGCGCCTCGATGCTTCGCTGGACGACGATGGTGTCGACGAAGTGCTGGATGATGGCGAGGCCATCGCGACCGGGGACCTGCAGCCTCCGGCCTGAGTTCTTGGCGACGCCTGCATCGCAGGCGTCGCGTTCATCCCGTTGCGGTCTTCGACGGCGCTCCAGAGTACCCACCAGAGGCGCGGCGGCTGAAGGCCTGTGTCGCCGCCAACGCCTGTCGAGCCCTAGGTGGGCAGGTTCTGCAGCACGTGCTCTGCGGAGGACACCTTGAATTCGCCGGGTGACTCCACCCACAGCTGCATCACCACGCCATCCTCCACGTACATGGCGTAGCGCTTGGAGCGGATGCCCATGCCGTAGCCGCTCGCATCCATGTCCAGGCCCATCGCGCTGGCCAGGTCGGCGTTGCCGTCCGCCAGCATCTGCATCCCCTCGGGCACGTGCATCGACTGCCCCCACGCCTGCATCACGAACGGATCGTTCACCGAAACGCAATACACCTCGACGCCGCGGCTGCGGAACTCGTCGAAGTGCTCCACGAAGCCGGGGACGTGGCGCTCCGAGCAGGTTGGGGTGAAGGCGCCGGGGACCGCGAACAGCACGGCCTTGCGCCCTTCGAACAGGGTGGGCGTGTCCACGGTTTCAACGCCTTCCTTGATGCGCTTGAGTACGACTTCGGGGATGGGATCGCCGATCTTGATGGTCATGGGGTGTGGCTCCTGGGTGGATGAACTAAACGTTGATGATGCGCCCTCTACGGCGGATCTGGTGCCGTTTGAGCTTGGTCCTCTGGGTCCTATTTTCGCCGAAAGACGGCCGCTATTGTTGCCAGCCGGAAAAACGGGAGGAAACAGCCACGAGAATCGCGCGCCATCGCAACCGGGCCGCGCGGGGCAACAAGCTGCAGCAAGGAATCAAGCGCATCTTCCACCGGTTCTTCGACATCGGCGACAGCGACGAGAAGCAGTGGTCCCGTCCTGATCAGGTCGTAGTGCGGCGTTTTGGCAGGCCGCTACCAGTGTCTTCATTGCCTGCAGTAGTAAACTCGCCCCGCGACCGCAAGGTCCCCGGCCGAGTTTCTTCCGGCCAGCGATCTTTGGCGCAGGGCATAGAGGTAGATGATGCAATTCAAGGATTACTACAGCATTCTTGGAGTCGAGCCCAGCGCGGGAGAGGCCGAACTCAAGACCGCGTATCGGCGCATGGCGCGCAAGTACCATCCGGACGTGAGCAAGGAACCGGGAGCCGAGGAGCAGTTCAAGGCGGTCAACGAGGCTTACGAGGCCTTGCGCGACCCGGCCAAGCGCCAGGCCTACGACCAGCTCAAGGCGCAGGGCTACCGTCCCGGCGAAGAGTTTCGACCACCGCCCGACTTCGGACGTGGTGGCGGGGCCGGGGGCGGGCAGGGCTACGACTTCGAGGAAGTGTTCGGCCGCGATCCCGCCAACGGCGGGTTCAGCGATTTCTTCGAGGGATTGTTTGGTCGTCGTGGGCAACCAGGTGGGCATCCGGGTGCCGGTGGGCCGGGAATGGGGCCGCGCGGTCCCCAGCCGCGCAGCGACACGCGCGCCAAGGTGTCGGTGCCGCTCAGCTCGGTGTACGAAGGCGGGCAGGTGCGCCTGGGCTTCAACGGCAAGCAGCTCGACGTTCGCGTACCCAAGGGTGTGCGTCCGGGGCAGGTGATCCGGCTGGGCGGGCAGGGCGAGGGCGGCGGCAACCTGCTGCTGGAGATCGAATACGCGGCCCATCCACAGTTCGAAGTCGATGGCCGCAACGTCATCCATGTGTTGCCGGTGACGCCCTGGCAGGCCGCCCTGGGTGCCACGGTCAGCGTGCCCACGCTCGGCGGCCCGGTCGAGCTGAAGATCCCGCCGGATTCGGAAGCGGGGCGCAAGCTGCGCCTGCGTGGTCGCGGATTGCCCGGGACGACGCCGGGCGACCAGATCGTGGAGCTGGAAGTCACCGCGCCGCGGGCGTCGAGTGAGCAGCAGCGCGAGGCCTACAAGGACCTGGCCAAGGCATTCGGCGAACAGTCGGCCTGACTCACTGCACCTGCCGCAGCAGGCGCCAAAGAAAAAGAGCAGGCCAAGGCCTGCTCTTCTGGTTTCTCCGCAACCTGTCAGGCGGCAGGCTGTACCGGCGGCGGTTCGACGGTGTTGAAGATGCGCTCGATAAGCTCGGCCAGCTCGTCTTCGGAGAACGGTTTGGTCAGGTACGCCTTGGCCCCCTGGCGCAGGCCCCACGTGCGATCGGTGTCCTGGTCCTTGGTGGTGACCAGGATGACCGGGATGTGGCGGGTGTTCGCATCGCGGCTGAGCTGGCGCGTGGCCTGGAACCCGTTGAGGTTCGGCATGACGACGTCCATGAGCACCATGTCGGGCAGCTCGCGCTTGGCCACTTCCACTCCTGCAGCGCCGTCCTCGGCCGTGAGCGACTCGTGCCCCAGTTTTTCGATGATGCGCTGGATGCCCAGCAGCTGCGAAGGTGAATCGTCAACGATCAGAATGCGCGCCATGCTTTACCCCAAGAGATCCGCGCATCGATTGTAGTGCGTGTTTAGCTCTCATGAAAACGGCTTAAGAGCAGGACGCGTGATCGGTGTCCCCTTTCAGGCTATCCGGACCAGCGTCCTGCCAAAGGATTGGCCTGCCAGCATGGTCTTGAACACCTCCGCGAGCCCTTCCAGCGACGTTTCGTGCCGGCAAATGGTGTCCAGGCGCGCGGGTTTCCAGTCGTCGGCCAGATGACGCCAGATATCGTCGCGTATGTCCCTGGCGGTTCCGGCCGAGGCCACTCCCAGCAAAGACACGCCGCGGATGATGAAAGGCATCACCGTGGCGGGGAGTTCATGGCTGGCCACTAGCCCCGCCGAAGCCACGTTGCCATAGGGTGCCGTCTGCGCCAGGAGGCTGGTGAGCATGGCACCACCCACGTTGTCCAGGCCGCCGCCGAAGCGGGCGGACTCCATCGGGCGGCGGGTCGCCAGCGCGTCCCGCGGCAGCACCTGGACCGCGCCAAGGGTGCGCAGGTAGTCGGACTGTTCCGGTTTGCCACTGATGGCGTGGACTTCGAATCCGGCGCGGCTGAAGATGTCCACGGCCAGTGATCCGACACCGCCGGTGGCGCCGGTCACGGCCAGCGGGCCGAGTTCAGGAACCTGCCGGTTGTCCAGCATCCGGTACAGCGCCAGGGCGGCGGTGAAGCCTGCGGTACCGATGATCATGCTCTCGCGCAGGCTCAGTCCCGGCGGCAGCGGAATCACCCACTTCGCTTCCAGTCGCGCGTACGCGGCGTAGCCTCCGTCGCGGGTCTCGCTGAGTCCACTGCCGGTCACCAGCACCGCGTCGCCTTCCCTGAAGGCAGGATCGGTGGATGCCACGACATGTCCCGCCACGTCGATGCCGCCGACGAGCGGGAAGCGGCGCAGGATCCTGCCCTCGCCGGTCCCCGCCAGCGCATCCTTGAAATTGACCGAGGAGTAGGCGGTCTTGACGACCACCTCGCCCGCGTTGAGATCGTCCAGTGCTATCTGCTCGACGCCGGCGCGATAGCCCTGCTCATCGTCGTGGATCCGGAATGCGGGGAAGGAGTCGGTCATGGCCATGGTCACCCTGGTATGCCCGGCGTCGCCGGGTTCGAACGCCTGAATGAAGAGTCGCGAAGCGCCTTCGGCGTGAATGAATTGTCAGGCCGCATTGTCGGCCCAGGAAACAGCGTTGCACTCGACTTTCGAACACTGATGCTGATCGAAGATGCGGCGGTGCGTTTTGTAGAGCCACGCGTCATCCCGACTGTAGTAATCCGCTACCCATGACTGGAGTGTGGCCAGCATGGACTGCTGCTGTTCCATCGAGGCGTACTTGTGAGGCTCCCAAGTGCGCTTGAGATTGTTTGCCTGGCAGGTATCCCCACCGGGGTTGAGGAATACAAGTCGGGTGCAATGCGCTGATGCGGACTCCACGAGCTCGCCATAGCACCCCTCGATGACCCAATCGGCCTGGCACGCAATGAACCCCGGAGCGAAGCCGCGATTGACTGCGGATCTTGTTGGACGGCGATCTTTCCCGGCTCCCAGACAATCGAGTCAAGGTCCAGGTGCGACAAACCCTGTTGAGCTGCCAACGCCTGAGCGTAGGTGCTTTTGCCGGAGCCCGAGTT
>JBDNHW010000096.1:0-10244 GCA_041688625.1 Pseudoxanthomonas sp. | reverse complement strand
TTCGGCAGGCCGGCATTGGGGTGGGCGCTGATATAGCCGTCGGCGACCCGGGCCAGGGTTTCCACGTGCTCGCGAAGGTCCTTGGCCCCCAGGGCGCAGTTCAGACCCACCGCCAGCGGCTTGCCGTGCGAGATCGATGCAAGGAACGCCTCGGCGGTCTGCCCCGACAGCGTACGTCCGGAGGCATCGGTGATGGTGCCGGAGACCATCACCGGCAGGCGGCCGCCGCGTGCCTCGAATACTTCTTCCACTGCATACAGCGCCGCCTTGGCGTTGAGCGTGTCGAACACAGTCTCGACCATGATCGTGTCCGCGCCACCGTCGATCAGGCCCTCGATGGCTTCGCGGTAAGTCTCGCGCAGCGCGTCGAAGCTGGTGTTGCGGTAGCCGGGGTCGTTGACGTCGGGGCTGATCGAGGCGGTGCGGCTGGTGGGCCCGAGGACGCCGATCACGAAACGCGGCTTGTCGGGCGTCCTTTCCTCGATCGCATCGCAGCAGGCGCGGGCCACGCGCGCGCCTTCACGGTTGAGCTCGTACACCAGATGCTCGAGGTGGTAGTCGGCCTGGCTGACCGAGGTCGCGTTGAAGGTGTTGGTTTCGACCAGGTCTGCTCCGGCCTCCAGGTATTCGGTGTGGACGCGGGCGATGACTTCGGGCCTGCTCAGCAGCAGCAGGTCGTTGTTGCCCTTGAGGTCGTGGCCGCACTGTCCGTCGTGGACCTGTGCGCTGTCGAATCCTTCGACAAAGCGCTCGCCGCGGTAGTCGACTTCCTGCAGGTCGTGGCGCTGGATCATCGTGCCCATGGCGCCATCGATGACCAGGATGCGCTGGTCCAGCGCCTGCTGCAGCGCATGAACGCGCGCCGGATTGAGCCACGGAAGTCGATTCATGGCTTGATCCCGATCAGCGAGATCACTTCGAAATGCGGCGGGCGGCGCTCGCGGGTGACGGTGCCGAGGTTGGAGACCTGTAGCCCGGCCTTCTCGGCAAACTTGCGCAGCTCCTTCTCGGCGAAGCCCAGGTTGACGTGGCTGTAGGCGCTGACGGTCGACTGGTGCTCATGCCGGGCCAGGCTGCTCAGCAACAACCGGCCACCCGGCCGCAGCACCCGCGCCGCCTCGGTAACGGCCTGCGCGGGCTTGCTGGAATAGGTGAGCGCATGCATCAGCACGACCAGGTCGAAGCTGGCGTCGTCGAACGCCAGCGCATGCATGTCGCCTTCGAGCACTTCGACGTTGGCGAACCGGCGCAGTCGCTCGCTTGCCGCCGCCACCACGCGTGCGCTGGTGTCCACGCAGACGTAGCGCGTGGCATGGGGCGACAGGAGTTCGGCCAGGACCCCATCGCCTGACGCGATGTCCAGCACGGCGCCGGTTTCCAGCAGGGGCAGGGCGGTCCGTGCCAGGGCTTCCCAGGTGCGGCCCGGGGAATAGTGACGCTCCATGTCGCCTGCGACCGAGTCGGCCCAGTTCTGCTCCACCGCTCTCGCCGCCAGCACGCTGGTCACGCGCTCGGCGTCCTGGCGCAGGAGCGGATCGTCACTGCCTTCGCGCAGGCTGCGCCACAGCTCACGCTGGGCGGGGTCGAGGTTGGCTTCGTCGAAACGGTAGTAGGCTGACACGCCAGCCCTGCGGTCGCGCACCAGGCCAGCTTCCTTGAGCTTGGCCAGATGGGTCGACACCCGCGGCTGGGCCAGCTGGGTGATTGATGAAAGCTCCGCCACGGTCAGCTCTTCGCTCGCCAGCAGCGCCAGCAGGCGCACGCGCGTGGCGTCGGCAAACACCTTGAGCCGGGTCGACCAGGCTTCCAGATCCATAATATCTTCCTATCGCGATATAGCGATATTGTGTGTTGCAAGCAGGCGCAGGTCAACCGCGTACGCCGGCGCATGGTGGCCGGTACAATGTGGGTTGGAGCAGACGTGGAAGGGGTTTTCCGTGGATTTCGGATTCACCGAAGAGCAATTGATGATCCAGGACGTGGCGCGTCGGATCACCCAGGAGAAGATCGCGCCGAGCGCCGAGCATTTCGACCGGGTCGGGGAGTTCCCGCTGGAGAACATCCGCCTGCTGGGCGAGAACGGCCTGATGGGCATCGAAGTGCCTACCGAATACGGTGGCGCGGGCATGGACCCGATTGCCTACGTGTTGGCGATCATCGAGATCGCCGCCGGGGATGCGGCCCACTCGACCATCGTGTCGGTCAACAACTCGCTGTTCTGCAACGGAATCCTGCAGTTCGGCACCGAGGCGCAGAAGCAGAAATACGTGCGCGAGATCGCCGAGGGCAAGGAGATCGGGGCCTTCGCGCTCACCGAGCCGCAGTCGGGCTCCGACGCCACCGCCATGCGCTGCCGCGCCGTGCGCAGAGAAGATGGCAGCTACATGATCAACGGCAAGAAGAGCTGGATCACCTCCGGCCCGGTCGCCAAGTACATCGTCCTGTTCGCCATGAGCGACCCGGACAAGGGCTCACGCGGCATCACCGCCTTCCTGATCGACACCACCAAGCCCGGCTTCCGTCGCGGCAAGGCCGAACCCAAGCTCGGCATCCGCGCCTCGGCGACCTGCGAGATCGAGTTCGAGGACTACGTGGCCGACGCTGACGAAGTGCTCGGCAAGGACGGCGAGGGCTTCAAGATCGCCATGGGCGTGCTGGATGCCGGGCGCATCGGTATTGCCGCGCAGGCAATTGGGCTTTCGCGTGCGGCGTATGAGGCCACCCTGGCCTACGTCAAGGAGCGCAAGGCGTTCGGCGTGGCCATCGGCAGCTTCCAGATGACCCAGTCCAAGATCGCGGACATGAAGTGCAAGCTCGATGCCTCGCTGCTGCTGACCCTGCGAGCGGCGTGGTTGAAGTCGAAGAACCAGCGCTTCAGCACCGAGGCATCGGTGGCCAAGCTGACCGCGTCCGAAGCGGCCATGTGGATCACCCACCAGGCGGTGCAGATCCACGGCGGAATGGGCTACTCCAAGGAAATGCCGCTTGAGCGCTACTTCAGGGACGCCAAGATCACCGAGATCTACGAAGGCACCAGCGAAATCCAGCGGCTGGTTATCGCGCGCAACGAGACCGGATTGCGGTAAGGCCGCTGGACGCGGCAGTAAAGAAAAGCCCCGGCATGCCGGGGCTTCTTCATTGCGAGCCGCCGAACTTATTCGGCAGCCGGAGCGGCACCGAACCTGTCGCCGAAGAAATCACCTTCGTTCCAGCTTGGGCGCTCGGCGGCATCGCCGACCAGTTGGCCGATGCGTGCATTCAACTTCGCCAGGCGAGCGGCATCGCCATACTGGATCGGTTGCGAGACGTCATCGCAGGGACGGTGGTAACAGTTGCGGCGGAACGACTCTTCGGCGGCCGTCGGATCGACGTCAGAGCCTTCGGCTGCCTTGGTGCCTCCCTTCAGGTAGACCGCCGGTACGCCGGCGCGCACGAAGGCGTACTGGTCGCTGCGCACGAACACCACTTCGGCCGGCGCCGGATCGGGGGAAAGACCCACGCCTATTTCTGCCGCAGCGGACTCCAGCACGGCCTGCAGCGAGGAATGTTCCACGCCGATCGGCACCACGTCGCTGGTCGGGGCCAGCAGCACCGGCATGTCGACATTGAGGTTGGCCACCATCTTGCCTTCACCGACCGTGGGATTGGCGGCGAAATAGTGGGCGCCCAGCAGGCCTTTCTCCTCGGCGGTCAGCGCCACGAACAGCATCGAGCGCTTCGGGCTGGTTTCGGCTTGCGCCAACTCCCGTGCCGCCTCCAGCATCACCGAGACACCCAGCGCATTGTCCAGTGCGCCGTTGTAGATCGCGTCGCCATTTTCTTCCGGCCCGATGCCGACATGGTCCAGGTGCGCCGAGTAGACGACGTGCTCGCCCGCGAGTGCGGGGTCGCTGCCGGGCAGGCGTGCCACCACGTTGCGGGATTCGATCGGCTCGATGCGGGTGCTGCCGGCCAGCGTCAGGGTGCCGGGCAGGTCGAAGGATTGCAGCTTGCCGGCCTCTGCCTCCTTGAACAGTTCCTCGGCGGAGTGTGCCGTGCCGGCAAAGATGGGTTGCGCTGCCGCGGCGCCTGCCGCAGCCACGGCCTGCAGCTGCGGAAAGGTATCGATGCCCTTGCCGTCCTCGCCACGCAGGCGCATTCCCGGCATCGTCGCGGTCCTGGCCGTGCGTTCCCACGGCGTGCGCGCCTCGTGCTCGGCACTGTTGAGGAACACGGCCCCCACCGCCCCTCGCTCGGCGACCGTGCGCAGCTTCTCGGTGCTGTTGGAGTAGAACGCGCGACGGTCGTTGTCGAAGCGTGACGGCGCACCGCTGAAGAAGATCGCGATCTTGCCCTTGACGTCCACATCCTTGAAGTCGTCATAGCCAAGTTCCGGCGCATGCACGCCGTGGCCGACGAACACGGCTGGCGCCGTGAGGAAGTGCCTGGGTGACTCGTAGTTCAAGCCGGGCAGGTACTGCTCGCCCAGCACCAGCGACGTGGTCTGGCCGTCGCGTTCGATCTGGAACGCGCTGCCTTCCTCCACACGGGTCGCCTGGAACAGCGGCACGACCTGGAACCAGGTGCCATCGTCGCCGGCCGGCTCCAGTCCGAGCTCCTCGTATCGCCTGGCCACGTGCTCGGCGGCCATGTCGTAGCCGGGTGTCCCGGTCTGGCGGCCTTCCAGCTTGTCGTCGGCCAGGTAGCGCACGTCCGCTTCGATGCGTGCGGCGGCCTCGGGATAGGCGGTAGCGGGCGTGTTGGCCTTGCCCCTGGTCGCGACCGCGTCCGGCTCGGCCTGGCAACCGGCAAGAACGACCAGGAGCGCGGCGAGCAGCGTGGTGTATCGGGTCATGCGTTCGATCCAATGGAGCGGGGTGTCGACATTAGCACGGTGTTTTCAGGCACCGCGGCGCCCGCTGCCGCACTGATGCAACGAGGCGGCACGATCCAGGCAGTGCCATGCCGCGCCTGTTGCCGACCCTTCCTTCAGTGGGTCTGTGTTGCCTGCGAGTCCTGCCCTGCGACGTCCTGCTCCTCGTCGGCAACCTCGGTACCGGCACGATGGTCGCCGGCCAGGTACAGGTAGAACGCCGGCAGCACGAACAGGGTGAAGGCCGTGCCGATGGTCATGCCCGAAGCGATCACCATGCCCATCGAGAAGCGCGCCGCGGCGCCCGGACCGTCGGCGATCAGCAGCGGGATCATGGCGAACACCAGGGCGGCGGTGGTCATCAGGATGGGCCGCAGGCGGATGGAAGTGGCTTCCTCGATCGCCTCGCGCTTGCTCAGGCCCTTCTCGATCTGCAGCTTGTTGGCGAACTCCACGATCAGGATACCGTGCTTGGCGATCACGCCGATCAGGGTCACCAGGCCCACCTGCGTATAGATGTTGATGCTCATGCCCGGGAACGCCTCGATGCCGAACTTGAAGCCCAGGATCCCGCTGGCGATCGCCAGCACGTTGAGCACCAGCAGCGCCCCGCAGATCGCCATCGGCACGGTGATCAGCATGATCAGCGCGTCGCGGAAGCTCTCGAACTGCGCCGACAGCACCAGGAAGATGATCACCAGTGCGAACAGCAGGGTGAACAGCATCGCCGAACCTTCGTTCTTGAACTGCCGCGATTCACCTGCGTAGTCGACGCTGTAGTCCTGCGGCAGTACTTCGGCTGCGGCCTGATCAAGCACCGCCAGTGCCTCGCCCTTGGACACGCCGGGACGTGGCGCAAAGGTGATGCCCACCGCGCTGAGCTGCTGGAAGCGCTTCAGCGTCTGCGGCTGGGCGGTTTCCTCCAGCGTGACCAGGGTCGACAGCGGGATCAGTTCGCCATCGCGGGTGCGGGTGTAGTAGTTGCCCAGCTGGTCGGCATTGAGGCGGTCGCTGCGCTGCACCTGCGCGATCACGCGGTAGGAGCGGTTGTCCATGGCGAAGCGGTTGGAGTAACCACCGGACAGCAGTGCGGACATGTCGGCCGCCAGGGTCTGCATGTCGATACCCAGCGTGGCGGCCTTGTCGCGGTCGATCTGCACCTCGATCCGCGGCTTGTCGATCTTCAGGTCCGAGTCGAGGAAGATGAAACGCCCGCTTTCACGCGCACGCTGCATCACGCCGTTCGCCAGCTCCTGCAGCTGCTCCAGGGAGCCGATTCCACCGATCACGAACTCGCCACCGCCGCCTCCACCCGCGCTGGGCAGGGCGGGGGGTATCAGGGCGAAGATGTTGAGGCCGGTGACCTGGGACATCCGCGGCTGCAGGTCCTGGTCCAGAACCTGCTTGGTGGATCGCTCGCGCTCGCTCCACGGCTTCATCACGAAGCCGCCCATCGCGCTGTTGCTGGCTCCACCGCCGCCGCCCATGCCGCCGTTGAACAGGAAGTAGTTCTCGATCTCCGGGATGCCCTTGGCAATGTTGGCCACTTCCTCCGTGTAGCGCTCCACGTAGTCCAGCGTCGCATAGGAGTCGGCGCTGGCGATGGCAAACACGAAGCCCTGGTCCTCGGCCGGTGCCGGTTCCTTGGGCGAGGCCATGTACAGGAAGATGCACGAGACCAAGACGATGGCGCCGAACACCGCGATCACGCCCTTGGTCTCCAGCGCGCCGTGCAGCTTGCGCTGGTAGCCGTGGCGCAGCCATTCGAAGCGATCATCGAGCCAGCTCTCCAGCTTGCCCTTGGAGCCTTCGCTGTGCGGCTTGAGGATGCGCGCGCACATCATCGGCGTGAGCGTCAGCGCGATCACGCCCGAGAGCAGCACCGAGCCGGCCAGGGTGAATGCGAATTCGGTGAACAGCACGCCGGTGAGGCCGCCCTGGAAGCCGATCGGCAGGTACACCGCCACCAAGGTGGTGGTCATGGCCACCACCGGCCACGCCAGCTCGCGCGCGCCCAGCAGGGCCGCATCGGTCGGGGACATGCCGTCCTCGATGTGCCGGTGGATATTCTCCAGCACGATGATCGCGTCGTCGACCACGATGCCGATCGCAAGCACCATGGCCAGCAGGGTGAGCAGGTTGATGCTGAATCCCATCAGCAGCATCAGGAACATCGATCCGACCAGCGACAGCGGCACCGTCACGGCCGGGATCAGCACGCTGCGCAGCGAACCCAGGAACAGGAAGATCACCACGATGACGATGATCACCGCTTCGATGATGGTGGTCACCACCTCGTCGATCGCGTCCTGGATGGCCTCGGTGCTGTCGTAGGGAATCGAGGCGGTGATGCCTTCAGGCAGCTGCGGGACGATCTCGCCGTCCCAGACCTTACGCACGGACTTGATCACATCGAGCGAGTTGGCATCGGGTGCGACGAAAATGCCCATGAACGTGGCGGCCTCGCCGTTGATGCGGACCGAGCTTCCATAGGATTCGGAGCCCAGTTCCACGTCGGCCACGTCGCCTAGGCGCACGATCGCGCCGTCAGCTTCGCGCACGACGAGGTTGCGGAACTCTTCGGGGCTGCGCAGGTCGGTGCGCGCGGTCAGGTCGACCGCCACCATCTGTCCCTTGGTCGAACCCAGCGCCGAGAGCACGTTGTTCGACTGCAGGGCGGCGGCTACGTCGCTGGCGGTGACCTCGAGCGCGGTCATGCGATCCGGCTTGAGCCACACGCGCATGGCGAAGGCGCCCGCACCCAGGATGTCGGCACGCTGCACGCCGGGGATGGTCGCCAGCTTGGGTTCGACCACGCGGGTCAGGTAGTCGGTGATCTGGTTGGTGGTCAGGCGCTTGCTGGCGAATGACACGTACATGGCCGCGATCTGCTCGCCCTGCTGCAGTTCGATCACCGGATCTTCGGATTCGGGCGGCAGCTGGCTGCGTAGCTTGTTGACCTTGGCCGCGATCTGGGTGAGCGCCTCGTTGGGATCCTGGTCCAGACGGATGTAGGCCTGGATGATGCTGACGCCGGCCGAGCTGCTGGAAGTGATGTAGTCGATGCCCTCGGCGCTGGCGACCTCGCGCTCCAGCGGCGTGGTGATGAAGCCCTGGATCAGGTTGGCATCGGCACCGAAATACGTGGTGCTGACGTTGATCACCGCGTTGCGCAGCTCCGGATACTGGCGCACGTTGAGGTCGGTCGCCGCGCGCAGGCCGAACAGCAATATGAAAAGGCTGACGACGATCGCCAGGACCGGTTTCTTGACGAAGATGTCGGTGAATTTCATCCGGGGTCTCCCCCTCGTCCGTAGGCGGAGGAGGGTTAGGTGGGGGAGCGGCGAGCCTGGGCCCGCGGGCAACGCAGCGGGTCTAGCGGTTTTCCGTATCCGGGCGGGCTTCGGCCGACGGGGAGACCTTGTTGTTGATGGTCACGGCCGCGTCGTTGCGCAGCTTCAGCAGACCGCTGGTCACGACCCGCTCACCGGGCTCGAGCCCTTCGGTGATCGCGACGAGGTCGCCGCGCGTTGCACCGGTCGTGACGAAGCGCTGCTTGACCGTGAGCTGCGGGCCGGCTGGCTTGCCGTCTTCGGTCTTCACACCGTTGGCCGGAGCGGCTTCATTGATCACGTACACCGCGTTGCCATAGGGATTGAAGCTGACGGCGGTCTGCGGGATCACCACCACCGATCGTGCGCCGCCGCTGGAGAACTGGACCTTGGCGAAGGAGCCTGGCTTCAGTGTCTTGTCGGGGTTGTCCAGTGTCGCCTGCACCTGGAAGTTGCGCGTGCCCGGATCCACGTCCGGCTCGATGGCCGTGACCAAGCCCTCGAATCCTTTGCCGGGAAGGGCGTCGACCGTGGCGGTGATCCGGACGCCCTCGGTGATCTTGGACGCCATCTGCTCAGGCAGGTTGAAGTCCAGGTAGATGGGGTCCAGTGACTGCAGGCTGACGATGGGATCGCCGGGGCTGAGGTACTGCCCGAGGTCGACCTGGCGGATACCCAGTACGCCGTCGAAAGGCGCACGCACGGTCTTCTGCGCAATCAGTGCCCGCTGGGCCTCCACCTGCGCGAGCGCGTTGGCCGCCTGGCTGTTGCGCTCGTCCACGTCGGCGCGCGAGACAAGTTGCTGCCCGCCGAGCTCGCGCCACCTGTCGCGCTGGGTGACCGCCAGCTTTGCCGAAGCCTCGAGCGCAAGCAGGGTCGCCGCTTCGTTGGAGGTATTGAGACGGACCAGGACCGTGCCAGCCCTGACCGGCTGGCCCGCGGTAAACAGCAGTTCCCTGATCACGCCGCCGGACTCGGTCGTCACGTCGGTGCCGTTGACGGCCTTCAATGTGCCCACTGCCTGCACATCGTCCGCCCACTTGTCCTGGCGCGCTTCGAACGTGCTCACCGCCACGGGGGGCGGCTGCATGTTGTCGAACATCGCGTTGGTCTGGCGGCCGATCACGGCCTGCACCAGGAAGATACCGCCGAACACGACCAGGGCGCCCAGCAGCATCCAGATCATCCGCTTGGTGAACGATGGGGCTTTCTTGTTGGTATCACGCCTTGCCATGGTGGAATCTCTACGAACCGTTGACTGGGGTGGACGCCGTACTTGGTCAGGTCCAGCGTATTGCGTTGGTTTGGGTTGAGCGGGATCGTCCTAGCTCGTGGTTGACGGTTTCCGCGAGCGGGGTCTGGGGACCTCGGCAGCAGGCGCTGGATCACTGGGGGCAAAAGCACCCATGAAGTTGCCGATCGCGAAATCCAGCCAGGCCCGCCGCCGCTGGCTCGAATCGCGATGGCCGACGGCCAGTCGCTGCCGCTCCATGTCCAGGCCGCCGATCATCGACATCAGCAATTCCACGGCCAAGTGCGGATCGTCACGCCGCAATTCACCTCGCGCCATTGCGGCCTGCAGCCAGAGCGCCAACCGTTCCTGCATCGCCTGGCAGCCGTCTCGATAGAGAGCCTGCGGCTCTTCGGGATACTGCTGCGACTGCGCGGCAAGCAGGTGACAGGCCGCCATGACCGAGGGATCCGACAGCCGCGCAAGGTGTTCCTCAGCGAAAACGAGCAGCGTTTCGCGGACTCCGCGCGTCGTCGAGTCCAGGGGCGCGGAGGCCAGCAACAGGTGCTCCTGCATCATGTGCGCAGCAGTTCCTGCTTGCTGCCGTAGTCCGAATAAAGGGTCTGCTTCGCGCAGCTGGCGCGCTGCGCCACCGCCTCCATGCTGACCCGGTAGCCAAGGCTCCCCCATCAGCTCGCGCACGGCCTGGTGCACGCGCTGGCGGCGCTCGAGGGCTGATGGGGAGGGGGCGGGACCGTGCACGCAGTGGACTATACCGTCTAGTACAGTAAATGACCAGCCGGATTTTTCTGGGGTGCTTGTAGGCGCA
>JBDNHW010000095.1:0-15005 GCA_041688625.1 Pseudoxanthomonas sp. | reverse complement strand
CGACTTCCCGCTGCAGGACGTGCTGTTCGAGGCGATCTCGGCCGCCTTCACCGTGGGCCTGTCGACCGGCATCACCGGGCAGATGCCACCGGCCGGCCAGGCCATCCTGGTCGGGTTGATGTTCGTGGGGCGCGTAGGATTAGTGACCCTCGCCACCGCGCTGGCCCTGCGCGGGCACACCAGGCTGTACCGCTATCCAGAGGAGCACCCAATCATTGGCTGACAAGACCGAATCAAAACGCGACATCGTGCTGGTGGTGGGCCTGGGCCGCTTTGGCGGCGCGGTCGCCGAATCGCTCATCCGCCTCGGCCACGAGGTGCTGGCAATCGACGAGGACGCCGGGATCGTGCAGCGCTGGTCCGAGCGCCTGACCCACGTGGTGCAGGCCGACTCCACCCGCACCGAGGCCCTGCGCCAGCTAGGCGCCAAGGACATTCCCAGGGCGGTCGTTGCCATCGGCAGCGACATCGAGGCCAGCGTGCTGACGGTGCTGGCGCTCGAAGAAGTGGGTGTGCGCGACATCTGGGCCAAGGCGGTTTCGGTCAAGCACGGCCAGATACTGGAGCGGGTTGGAGTGAAGCACGTGGTCTACCCGGAAGCGGCGATGGGCGAGCGGGTGGCGCACCTGGTCACCGGACGCATGATCGACTTCATCGAGTTCGACGACGGTTTTGCCATTGCCAAGACCGCCGCGCCGCGCGAGGCGTGGGAGATGACGCTGAGTGAATCCAACCTGCGCCAGAAGTACGGGATCACCATCGTCGGCCTCAAGCGCCGCCATGCCGATTTCACCTATGCCCAGGCCGACACCTTCGTCGAGTCGGGCGACATCCTGATCGTCTCCGGCCCCACCGCACTGGTGGAGAAGTTCGCCGCACGCCAGTGATGCTGGCTGGCCTGATGCAGGCCGCTAGATCTCCACCTGCGACCCCAGCTCCACCAGACGGTTGCCGGGAATCCTGAAGAACCCGGTTGCCGGCGCGGCGTTGCGGTGCATGATCGCGAACAGCTTGTCACGCCACACCGGCATCCCGCGGTGGGCGCCGGCCACGATGGTTTCGCGACTGGCGAAATAGGTGGTCTCCATCGGATCGAAGTAGATGCCTCCATCGTCGCAGCTGCGCATCAGCGCCTGCGGCACGTCCGGCGTTTCCATGAAGCCGAAACGCACGATCACCCGGTAGAAGCCCTCGGCGATTTCCTCGATGCGCAGACGCTTGTGCGCATAGGGCACGCTCAGCGTTTCCGCGGTCAGGAACACGTTGCGCTCGTGAAGCACCTTGTTGTGCTTGAGGTTGTGCAGCATCGCGTGCGGCACCACGCCGACCTGGGCGGTCAGGAACACCGCCGTACCCGGCACCCGCACCGGTGGGGCCAGCATCAGGCCGGGCAGGAAGGTGTCCAGCTGGATGCCTTCCTTGCGGATCTCGGCGCTCAGCAGTTCACGTCCGTGGCGCCAGGTGCGCAGCAGGGTGAACAGGACGATGCCCAGCACCACCGGGAACCAGCCGCCCTGCAGGACCTTGGCACCGTTGGCGATGACGAACGCGACATCACCGATGAAGAACAGCACGCACAGCGGCAGCACCCAGCGCCGCCAGCGCGGCCACAGCGCGCGCGCCACGATCGCCAGCAGCAGCGTGTCGATGAGCATCGTGGCCGAAACCGAGATGCCGTAGGCGGTGGCCAGATTCGACGAAGTCCGGAACGTCAGCACCAGGGTGATGACGATGATCATCATCATCCAGTTGATGCCCGGGATGTAGATCTGGCCGATGGTCGAATGCGAGGTGTGCTTGATGGTCATGCGCGGGATGTAGCCCAGCTGCATGGCCTGGCGCGCCACCGAGAAGCCCCCGGTGATGACCGCCTGGGATGCGATGACGGTGGCCGCGGTGGCCAGCACGATCATCGGGTAGCGGCCCCATTCGGGCACGCCGATGTAGAACGGATTGCGGATGGCGCTCGGGTCTTCGAGGATCAGCGCGCCCTGCCCCAGGTAGTTGAGCATCAGCGAGGGCAGCACGAACCAGTACCAGCCCAGGCGGATGGGGCGCGGCCCGAAGTGGCCCATGTCGGTGTAGATGGCTTCGCCACCGGTCACCGCCAGCACCACCGCGCCGAGGATGAAGATGCCGTGCCAGCTGTTCTCGATGAAGAACTTCACCGCCCACCACGGATTGATCGCCAGCAGCACCTCGGGCTCGTGCACGATGTTGACCACGCCCAGCACGGCGAGAGTGATGAACCACACCACGGTGATGGGCCCGAAGATCCGGCCGACCTTGGCGGTGCCGTAACGCTGGGTGGCGAACAGCGTGACCAGCACCAGGAGCGATATCGGCACGATCCAGTTGTGCAGCTGCGGCGCGACGATCTCCAGGCCTTCGACCGCCGACAGCACCGAGATCGCCGGGGTGATCACGCCGTCGCCGAAGAACAGCGAGGCGCCGAGGATGCCGAGGATGCCGACCAGGTAGCCGGACTTCGCACCCTTGGGGAAGGTGCGCTGGGCCAGCGCCATCAGCGCCATGATCCCGCCTTCGCCCTCGTTGTCGGCGCGCATGATGATGGTGACGTACTTGACCGTGACCACCAGCATCAGCGACCAGAACACCAGCGACAGGACGCCCAGCACGGTGTCGTGGTTGGCGGTCAGGCCGTAATGCGGCGAGAACGCCTCGCGCAGGGTGTACAGCGGACTGGTGCCGATGTCGCCGAACACGACTCCGACGGCGCCGACGATCAGGCCTGCCAGGCCGATCTTGCCGTCGCCGTGGTGGCCGGGCTTGGCTGCTGGCGATTGGTTGGACATGGATGCGGACATGGAGGCCTGAGGGTAGCGCGATGGATGTGGGAAGGAAGCGGGAGTGCGCGGGCGAAACCGGCCTAGCGCAGCGCCGACTGCAGCGCCTTGCGGATGATCATGGCGGCGTCGTCGCCAGGAGCCACGGCGTCCCGTGCCATGCGCACGGCTTCGGCCGGCTTGTAGCCCAACTGCTGCAGGGCGATGGTCGCCTCGGACTGCGGGTCGTTGGGCAGGCTGGGCGAGCCCAGCGGCATCGTGCCCAGGTCGCCGACACGGTCGCGCAATTCCACCACCATGCGTTCGGCGGTCTTCTTGCCGATGCCCGGGATCCGCACGAGCGAGGCGACGTCGCCGGTCTGCACCTGCCGCGCGAACTCATCCACGCTGACCCCCGACAGCACCGCCAGCGCAATCTTCGCGCCGATGCCGGTGACCTTCTGCACGTCGCGGAACAGGCGGCGCTCGCTCTCGCGCAGGAAGCCGTAGAGCGACACGCTGTCCTCCTTCTGCGCGTGGTGGGTGAACAGGATGACTTCGCGGCCGACGTCGGGCAGGTCGTAGAAGGTGCTCATCGGCGCCTCCAGTTCGTAACCCACGCCGCCCACGTCGATCACCAGCCACGGCGGCTGCTTGTAGGCCAGGATCCCGCGCAGTCTTCCGATCATGGTTCTTCCCGTCCAGGTGTTGTGTTTCCCCCTTTGCAAAAGGGAGATCGAGAGGGATTTGCGCCACTTGGAATGCCATCCGCAAAGAGCGAATCCCCCCTGCCCCCCTTTTGCAAAGGGGGAAAAGTCACGACCGCTGCCCGGCGCCGATTTCCTGCTTTGGGCAATGGTCTTCCTCCTCTGCAAAAGGGGGATCGAGAGGGATTTGCGCCACTTGGAATGCCATCCGCAAAGAGCGAATCCCCCCTGCCCCCCTTTTGCAAAGGGGGAAAAGTCACGACCGCTGCCCGGCGCCGATTTCCTGCTTTTGGCAATGGTCTTCCCGCTTTGCACAAGGGGAATCGAGGGAGATTTGCGCCACTTGGAATGCCATCCGCGATGAGCGAATCCCCACTGCCCCCCTTTTCGAAGGGGGGAAAAGTCGCAGCCGCTGGCCGGCGCCGATTTCCTGCTTTGGGCAATTGTCTTCCCCCTTTGCAAAAGGGGGATCGAGGGGGATTTGCTCTGGGAGCAAACGTGCCCGCCGCCACGACATGATTCACTTCCGGCTCCAGGCTTCGCGCACGTCCACGCCCATGCGCTGGGCGGTGGCGCGAACGTGGGCGTGGGTGATGGCCACGGCCAGTGCATCGGCGGCGTCTTCCTGCAGCTTGCCTTTGAGGTTGAGCAACATGCCGACCATGTGCTGGATCTGTGCTTTCTCGGCGCCACCTTTGCCCACCACGGCCAGCTTCACTTCGCGCGCGGCGTACTCGGACACCGGCAGGTCGCGCAGGACCACCGCGCAGATGGCCGCGCCACGCGCGTGCCCCAGCTTCAATGCCGAGTCGGGGTTGCGCGCCATGAATACCTTCTCGATCGCCACTTCGTCAGGCCGGTGCGCATCGATGACTTCGCCGAGCGACTGCAGCAGGCGCTTCAGGCGCTGCGAAAAATCGCCGTCGCCCAGCAGCAGCAGCGGCGCGTGGAACACGTGCGTGGTCCGTCCCGCCGCGTCGACGTCGATGATGCCCACGCCGGTGCGCTGCGAACCGGGATCGATGCCGAGGATGCGGGTCATGCCATGGTGGAGCAGGGGCGGGAACGGGGAACGGGGAACGGGGAATGCGGGAGCGTGGCGATCTGCGAAGACGCGGTTGAGGCCAGACCGAAGGCGCGTATGCCTGCCGCAGGTGCTGCCGGCACCGCCGAGGCGAAACCGTCATTCCCCGTTCCCCGTTCCCCGTTTCCCGCTCCCTCCTCAGTACTGCGCATTCGAATACACCGCCTGCACGTCGTCCAGGTCTTCCAGCATCTCCAGCATCTTCACCACCTGCGCCGCCACGTCGCCTTCCACGGCGATGTCGTTGTCGGCGCGCACGGTGATCTCGGCGTGGTCGGGGACCAGGCCGGCGGCGGTCATGGCGTCGCGCACCGACTCGTAACTTTCCGGCTGGGCGAGCACGTCGATGGCGCCGTCTTCCGGGTACACCACCACGTCGTCGGCGCCCGCCTCGATCGCGGCATTGGTCACCGGGTCCTCCTCAGCGCCCGCGGCAAAGCTCAGCACGCCCAGCTTGCGGAACATGAAAGCCACCGAGCCTTCGGCGCCCATGTTGCCGCCGCACTTGCCAAAGGCGTGGCGCACTTCGGCCACGGTGCGCACGCGGTTGTCGGTGAGGCAGTCGACGATCACCGCGACGCCTCCCGGGGCGTAGCCCTCGTAGCGGATTTCCTCGTACTCGACGCCTTCGAGCTCCCCGGTGGCTTTCTTGACGGCCCGTTCGATCACGTCCTTGGACATGTTCGCCGACAGGCCCTTGTCCACGGCGGTGCGCAGGCGCGCGTTGTTGGCAGTGTCACCGCCGCCGGCGCGCGCGGCGACGCTGATCTCGCGGATGATCTTGGTGAAGATCTTGCCGCGCTTGGCGTCGGTGGCGTTCTTGCGCCCCTCGATCGACGGTCCCCTGCCCATGCCTGATGCGTGCTCGTTTGCTGCCGAAGCGCCGAATTTTACTCCAATGCGCCACTGGTGCCCGTGCCATCGGCAGGAGCGCCCGATGGGCGCGAGCTTTTCTGGTGGGTAACGTCGCTCAAGAGCTCGCGCCCATGGGGCGCTCCTACGGGAGTTAGAGCACGCTCATGCCGGTGCGCACCTACGCGTGCACGAAACGACCGTGGCGCAGGAAGTGCGCGGCCTGATCGGCGGCCTGTTGCGAAAACACGAGGCCGCTGTGGCTGGAGGCCACCAGGCAGTGGTCCCTGAGGCCCTCCAGGCGGGTTTCGGCCACGGCCACGGTGCCGTCGGAGTCTCCATCGAAGCGGGCGAACAGGCGCCCGAGCCCGCGCGGCACGTTGCCCGCCACCATGCCGATTTCGGTCGGGCCAGTCCACGGTTCGCAGCCCCGCTGCAGCAGGTTCGCGCTGCGTCCCAGCCACGGCGCAGGCCAGCCGCGCCGCACCAGCGCCCGTGCCGCATCGCTCCCGCACAGCGGCGAACCCAGGCACACCAGCCGCGGCTCCGGCAGCGACGGCGCGTGGCGCAACGCCTCCAGCGCCACCAGTCCGCCCAGGCTGTGTCCCACCAGGTGGACCGGGGGCGAGCGGCGCAGTCGCTCGATCAGCGCCGGGATCGCCGCTTCCGGTCCTCCGAACACGCTGGAGTAGCCAAACACCTCGGGCTGGAAACCGGACCGCCGCAGCCTGGACGCAAGCGGCGCCAGCCACGCCCGGGCATTCCAGATGCCGTGCAGCAGCAGCACGCGGCGCGTGTCGCCTGCGTCAGGGTGCAACTCTGGTTCGGCGTCGAGGCTCATGCGACCAACATAACCCGATGGTCTCCAGCGTCACCCATCCAACTGCACCCCGTATCGAGCCTGTTCACCGCGTGCCCCCGGTGCAGTCCGTGCAAGTATTCCCAGGCGCGCTTCGCTCGAATGTCCCGAAGCCCGCGACTCAGGCCGACCGGCGCAGGATGAACTCGTCGTCCAGCGTCTTGCCCACCGGATACTTGTACTGGCCTGCCCGCTCGAAGCCGTGGCGCGCATAGAACCGCTGCGCGCCCAGGTTCTCCGACCACACGCCCACCCACAGCTCGCGTGGGCCGTCACGCAGCAGCCAGTCCATTGCCGTCTGCAGCAGGCGCGTTCCCCATGCACCGTTTTGCGCATCGCGCAGCACGTACAGACGCTTGATCTCGCCATCGGCCATCGACGCATCCGGGTGCGGCAGTCCGCAGGGGCCGACGTAGACATAGCCCAGCGCGGTGCCCTCCCGCTCCAGCAGCCACATCGCACTGGCGGGATCCTCCAGGCTTTCGCGCTGGGCGCCGGGCGAGTAGGAATTCAGCAGGAACCAGGCCAGGTCCTCGGGCGGATACAGGTGCCCGAAGGTCTCCACGAACGTGTCGGTGGCCAGGCGCGACAGCAGTGGCGCGTCGTCCACCGCGGCCCGACGGATGCGGCATCCGTCCTCGTTCATGCCTGCTTGGGGCGAATGGAGACGTGCACTTCGGCCAGCTGCGCATCGGGAAGCGACGACGGCGCGCCGGTCATCAGGCACTGCGCGGTGGTGGTCTTGGGGAAGGCGATGACGTCACGGATCGACTCGGTGCCCGCCATCAGCGCGGCGATGCGGTCGATGCCGAAGGCGATACCGCCGTGCGGCGGCGCGCCGTACTTCAGAGCGTCCAGCAGGAAGCCGAACTTGGCCTCCGCTTCTTCGGCGCCGATGCCGAGCAGCTCGAACACCGCGCTCTGCATCTCCGGGCGGTGGATACGGATCGATCCGCCGCCGATCTCGTTACCGTTGAGCACCATGTCGTAGCCGCGCGACACCGCAGTTCTTGCATTCGCCCGCAGCGCGTCGATGTCGTCGACCGCCGGCGCGGTGAACGGATGGTGCAGGGCCACGTAGCGCTGCGCGCCCTCGTCCCACTCGAACATCGGGAAATCGGTCACCCACAGCGGCTTCCAGCCGTCCTGCACCAGGCCCAGGTCCTTGCCGACCTTCAGGCGCACCGCACCCATGAAATCGCTGACCGTGTTGTAGGGGCCGGCGCCGAAGAAGGCCAGGTCGCCGTTCTGCAGGCCCACCGCCTTGACCAGCGCGGCAAAGGCGTCATCGCTGAAGAACTTGGCGATCGGCGAGCTCACCTGCCCGTCCTCGCCCAGCTTGATATAGGCCAGGCCCTTGGCCGCGTACTTGGCGGCATGCGCGGCATAGTCGTCGATCTGCTTGCGCGACAGCGACGCGCCTCCCGGAACCCGCAGCGCAGCGACGCGGCCATCGGGATTCGACGCCCAGTCGGTGAACACCTTGAATTCGCTGCCCTGCACCAGTGCGGCGACATCGGCGAGCTCCAGCGGATTGCGCAGGTCGGGTTTATCCGACCCGAAGCGACGCATCGCTTCGGCCCAGGTCAAACGCGGGAACTGCGCATCGAGTTCGACCTGCATCACCTGCATGAAAATATCGCGGATCATGCCTTCGACTGAGTCCTGGACGTCACGCTCTCCGACGAAGGCGAATTCCATGTCCAGCTGGGTGAATTCGAGCTGGCGGTCGGCGCGCAGCGCCTCGTCGCGGAAGCAGCGCGCGATCTGGTAGTAGCGGTCGAAGCCGGCCACCATCAGGATCTGCTTGAACAGCTGCGGCGACTGCGGCAGCGCGTAGAACTCGCCCGGATGCAGGCGCGCCGGCACCAGGAAGTCGCGCGCACCTTCGGGCGTGGCCTTGGTCAGGATGGGAGTTTCGATGTCCTGGAAATCGCGTGCGTCCAGCCACTGGCGCAGCGCCGCCACCAGGCGCGTGCGGGTGCGCATCATGCGCTGCATTTCCGGGCGGCGCAGGTCGAGGTATCGGTACTTCAGGCGGGTTTCCTCTCCCGCATTCTCGTGCGCGTGGAACGGCAGCGGCTGCGCCTTGTTGAGGACCTCGATGCGCGTGGCCACCACTTCGACCTGGCCGCTGCGGAGCTTGTTGTTGACGCTGTGCCGCGCGCGCACCACGCCTTCGACCTGCAGCACGTCCTCGTAGCCGAGGCTGGCGGCCACGGCGAACACCTCGGCCTGCTCAGGTTCGACCAGCACCTGGACGATGCCGTGGTGGTCGCGCAGGTCGATGAAGCAGACGCCGCCCAGGTTGCGGGCAACGTCGGTCCAGCCGCACAGGGTGACGGTCTGGCCGAGCAAAGCCTCGTCGATGAGGCCGCAGAAATGGGTACGCATGGGGGCTCCGATGGGCGCGCCGGCGCAGGAGCAGCCGGACAGCAGGCCATTTTGGGGCCGCGGCCCGGTGCGGGCAAATGGGCGGCTATCCCTGGAGAAGCATCGCTCCCATGGGGCGCTCCTGCGGGTGGGTGGCACAGGGCTCGCGAGCTGGCAGCCAACGCCCCATGGGCGCGATGCCGTCGGCGCATCCGGTCGCGCCAACCGCAGACGGGATCCACAGCCGCCGCGCGGTGCCCTCCGGGCCGGGGGCTGCGTCGTGGAAACGTCCCATGGGCGCGATGCTCTTGCCTACGGCCCGCGTAAAGCCATGGATGGCGTCCGCGGGTCGGAGCAACCCCGGGCCGGTGGGCGAGGCCTGTCCGAAGCCGCGAGTGCCGCCGTTATCCTTCCGGTCTGCGCAAAAGGCATCGCGCCCATGGGGCGCTCCTACGGCTCAAGGGCCGGTTCGATCCGGTGCAAAAAGCATCGCGCCCATGGGCGCTCCTGCGGGCCGCACGGGTCAGTCGGTGTAGCCCCACGGCGTCGGCGGCAGCTCCACCGGCGTTGTGAGATCGAATTCCACCTGGAACAGCCGCCCGCCAGGACGTGACAGCTCATACAGGAAGCGCTGACCCGGTTCGACCTCCATCGCCCAGGTGTTGGTGATCGACGCGTCTGAGCCTTCGCGCTTGAACAGCGCGATGGAATCGGCGTCGACCGGGAATTCCTGTCGCTGCGCGGTGCTCGCCTGGACGCTGTCGCCACCGTACTGGGTCAGCACATCCTCGCTGCCGTCCTCGTGCCGGTGGTCGTGCTTGAGCCGCAGTCCGCTGTCGGTGCGGGTCAATACCCAGGTGCGCGAGTGGTCGTCGCCGACATGGAACGGCACCCGCAGTCCACGCGTCGGGTCTTCGCAGCCGCGCACGTGCATCACCAGCGGCTTGCCTTCGAACGGATCGGGCGCGTCCGCAGGCGGCGTGGGCGCGTTTGCCACGATGCGGCCGGCGAAGGCCTGGCCGCAGTGGCTGGCGAGCGCGGCAAGCCACGCATCGGCCGGCGCGGCCGCCGGGGCTTCGACTTCAGTGCCTGCCGCTGGCGCCTGGGTGGCAGCGGGTTCGGGCGTGGAGGGTGCGCAGGCCGACATCAGGGCGATGGCGGCGGCGAGGAGGCTAGGCTTGAGGAGGGTGGTCATTGCCCACCGTAACCCCAGGCCGTCGCACGTATCAAGCCGCGGGCGTGCTCGGCGCGGCCGGCTTCGTTTCGGACTTGGACTCCGGCTTGGCTGCAGGTTTCGCGTCCGATTTCCCCTCGGGCTTCGCTGCGGGCGCCGCGTCCTTGCCGGCCGCGGGCGCGGACTTGGCATCGCCAGCGTCGGTCTTGCTGTCGGACTTGCCGCCACCCTCGCCACTCTCGGTCAGGTTGCGCTTCTTGTCGCCGTCCTTCTTGAAGTCGGTCTCGTACCAGCCGCTGCCGGACAGGCGGAACGACGGCGCCGTCAGCTGTCGCTTCACCGCCGCTGCGCCGCAGCTGGGGCAGGCATCCGGGTCCGGATCGGACATCTTCTGCAGGCGGTCGAAGTCGTGGCCGCACTCGGCGCACTGGAAGGCATAGATGGGCATGGAGTTCTTCGGATTCCGGTGCAACCGTGCGACACCGCGCGGCCTTGCATGGATTCATGTTGGGGGGTGGGGAGTGTGGATACAAGGCTTTGGCCGCAGGGTTACAGCATCGTGGCCATGCGGGGCCGTGCGAGGCCTGTGCCAACGGCATCGCGCCCACGGGGCGCTTCTACGAACCGTCGCCTGGCAGGAGCGCGCCATGGGCGCGATGCTTCCATTTGGCCAGCGGGCGCGCTGCCTTCAGCCGGCGTCGGCGTACAGCGAAGTCCATTCGTGTTCGGCGGTGTGCAGCCGCTGCTGCAGGGCATCGCGCTCGCGGCCCAGGGTGGCCAGGCGCGCGCCATCGGAGAACACCGCGGGGCTGGCCAGCTGCGCATCCACCGCCGCCACCTGCGCTTCCAGTTCGGTCACCCGGGCTTCGGCTAACGCCAGCTTGTGCGGATTGGCCGGCTTGCGCGGCGCGGCCGGCGCCGGCGCCGGGGCGGCCACTTCGGCCTTGACCGTCTTGCCGCCCTGCGCGCTGGCGCGGGCCCGCAGCCAGGCGGCGTATTCGTCCAGGTCGCCGTCGAACGGCTCCACCTTGCCGTCGGCCACCCGCCAGAAGGTCTCGCACACCAGACCAATCAGGTGGCGGTCGTGCGAGACCATGACGATGGCGCCTTCGAACAGGCTCAGCGCTTCGGCCAGCGCCTCGCGCATCTCCAGGTCCAGGTGGTTGGTGGGCTCGTCGAGCAGCAGCACGTTGGGCTGGCGCCAGGCGATCAAGGCCAGCGCCAGCCGCGCGCGCTCGCCGCCGGAAAAACCATCGACGCTTTCGAAGGCGCGGTCGCCGCGGAAATTCCACTTGCCCAGGAAGTCGCGGAACGCCTGCACTGCCGTGTCCGGCGCGATATCGCGCAGATGGTCGATCGGCGACTGGCCCGGCTTGAGCGATTCCACCGTGTGCTGGGCGAAGTAGCCGATGCGCAGGTCCGGGTGCGCACTGCGCTGGCCGGCCTGTACGTCCAGTTCGCCAACCAGCGTCTTGACCAGGGTCGACTTGCCGGCGCCGTTGACGCCGAGCAGGCCGATGCGGTCGCCGGCCTCCAGGCCGAAGCCGACGTTGCCCAGGATCCGCGTGTCGCCGTAGCCGGCATCGACATGGTCCAGCCGGATCAGCGAATGCGGCAGGCGCGTGGGCTGGGCGAACTCGATCACCAGCTCGCGCTCGGCGCGCACCGCCTCGGTGCCTTCCATCTTGGCCAGGCGCTTGACCCGCGACTGCGCCTGCTTGGCCTTGGCCGCACTGGCGCTGAAGCGGTCGATGAAGCTCTGCAGATGGGCGCGTTCGGCCTGCGCCTTTTCGTGGGTGATCTGCTGCAGGCGCAGGTGCTCGGAGCGCTGGCGCTCGAAGGCGGTGTAGTCGCCGGTGTACAGCTTGGCCTTGCCGTCGTGCAGGTGCAGCGTGTGAGTGGTGACGTTGTCCAGGAACTCGCGGTCGTGCGAAATCAGCAGCAGCGTGCCGGGATACTTGAGCAGGTATTGCTCCAGCCACAGCACTGCGTCGAGGTCGAGGTGGTTGGTGGGCTCGTCGAGCAGCAGCAGGTCGCTGGGCATCATCAGCGCCCGGGCCAGGTTCAGGCGCACGCGCCAGCCGCCGGAGAACGAGGACACCGCGCGCTGGTGGCTGTCGCCGGGAAAACCCAACCCATGCAGCAGTTTTCCTGCCCGCGCCGTGGCGTCGTAGCCGTTGACCTCTTCCAGCCGGTGGTGCGCGTTGGCCACCGCTTCCCAGTCCTCGGCGGCCAGCGCATCGGCCTCGGCCTTGAGTGCGGCGGCCACCTGCACGTCGCCGCCCAGCACGAAGTCCAGCGCCGCGTCAGGCAGCGAGGGGGTTTCCTGGGCGACGCTGGCAATCCGCACCTTGCCCGAGAGCTCGATATCGCCCTTGTCGGCCTCGATCTCGTTGCGGATCGCGGCGAACAGGCTGGACTTGCCGGTGCCGTTGCGGCCGACCACGCCCACGCGATAGCCCGCGTGCATGGTCAGGTCGACACCGGATAGAAGGAGGCGTTCGCCCCTGCGCAGGGCGAAATTACGAAGCGAAATCACAGAAATAAGCCGAAATGAACAGCCAGATGGCGGCGCCTAGTTTATCCGCTGTGTCCGGAGGGCGCGGCCGACATTCAGCAATTTGACAATCATGTGAAGATTCTGTTATCCAACCAATGCTGCGTTGCAATACCCCTGTGGCTGCACCCTCTCCTGGAGTCGACATGAAAAACAGACACAACCGATTGGCCGTCGCGATCTTGTTCGCGCTGCTTGCCACCCCCGCCATCGCCCAGGAGACGGCCGAAGAGGCCAAGACGCTGGACACCCTGATCGTCACCGGCACGCGCGTCACCGACCGCACCGTGGCCGAATCCACGGCTCCGATCGACATCATCACGCCGGAGGCGCTGCGCGCCACGGGCACCACCGAGCTGGCCACCGCGCTGTCGCGCGCCGTGCCTTCGCTGAATTTCCCGCGCCCGGCCATCACCGACGGCACCGATGCGGTGCGCCCGGCGCAGCTGCGCGGCCTGTCGCCCGACCAGGTGCTAGTGCTGGTCAACGGCAAGCGCTACCACACCACCGCGCTGATCAACCTCAACGGCAGCCAGGGTCGCGGTTCCTCGCCGGTGGACCTCAACACCATCCCGATCGCATCGATTGCGCGCGTGGAAGTGCTGCGCGATGGCGCTTCGGCGCAATACGGTTCAGATGCCATCGCCGGCGTGATCAACATCGTGCTCAAGGGCGGGGCCAGCGGTGGCAGCGTCACCGGCACCTACGGCCAGTACAGCGCCGGCGACGGCCAGCAGTGGAACCTCGGCGCCGACGCCGGCATCGCGCTGGGCGACAACGGCGCCATCCACTTTGCCGCCCAAGGCGGGCACCAGGACCAGACCGACCGGGCGCGTCCATATACCGGCGCGCCCAGCGTCACTCCGTACGGCCAGGTGGTGCAGCGCTATGGCGACCCGGAAGTTGATTCGGCTGCATTTTCCTACAACGGCGAGTACAGCCCCGCCGAGGGCATCACCTTCTACTCCTTCGGCCTGGCCAGCAAGCGCGAGGCGCTGTCGAACGGCTTCTTCCGCGCCGCAGGCGACGCACGCAACATTCCCTCGGTCTACCCCAACGGTTTCCTGCCCAACATCTACAACGAGAGCGACGACGTCTCCTGGGTGGGCGGGTTCCGCGGCTTAACCGCCGGTGGCCTGAACATCGACATCAGCTACAACTATGGCCAGAACCAGCTGACATTCGACGTGCTCAACAGCCTCAACCGCAGCCTGGGTACCACCGTCACGCCGGTGCAGACCGATTTCTATGCCGGTGCGCTCGAAGTGACCCAGAACGTGCTCAACCTGGACTTCAACAAGCAGCTCGAGTGGGGCCTGGCCTACCCGGTCACGCTGGCCTTCGGCGCCGAGTGGCGCGGCGAAGATTTCAAGCAGTCGCCGGGCGAGCGCGCCTCGTACATCAACGGGGGCGTCATCGCGCCGGGTGCAACCGCACCCGTGCCGGGCTCGCAGGTGTTCGCCGGCTTCCGTCCCAGCGACTCGGGCCAGTTCAGTCGAGAGAGCTACTCGGCATACGTCAGCCTGGAAGCGGACATCAGCGACAAGCTCTCGGCTGGCATCGCGTTCCGCTCCGAGGATTACAGCGATTTCGGCAGCACCAGCTCGGGCAAGCTGACCGCGCGCTACGCCTTCACCGACACCATCGCCCTGCGCGGCACCGTGGCCACCGGCTTCCGCGCCCCGACCCTGCAGCAGCAGTACTTCCAGTCCACCGCCACCAACTTCATCGGCGGTATTCCCTTCGAGATCGCGACCTTCCGCGTGGACAACCGCGCGGCGATCGCGCTGGGTGCGCAGCCGCTGCGTGCCGAGGAATCGGTGAACTACAGCCTGGGCCTGGTGCTGCAGCCGGCCGAGAACCTGTACGTGACCATCGACGCCTACCGCATCCAGATCGACGACCGCATCGCGCTGTCCGAAAACCTCACCTCTGCCCCGGTGCGCACCTTCCTCAACGCCAACGGCTTCGTCGGCATCGGTGGTGGCCGCTACTTCACCAACGCCATCGATACGACCACCGAGGGCATCGACATCGTCGGCACCTACAGCTGGCAGCTGGCCAACAGCAGCCTGGACCTGACCGCGGGCTACAACTACAACGACACCAGCGTGGACCGCATCACCGAGCAGTCCCCCAGGCTGGCGGCGATCGATCCGACGGCTCTGCGCTTCGGCCGCGTCGAGCTGGGCCGCTTCACCGTGGGTTCGCCCAAGGACAAGCTGTTCCTCGGCAGCACCTGGAACGCCGGCAACTGGGCCTTCAACGCCAGCGCCACGCGCTACGGCGAGTTCACCGTGCTGTTCGGCACCAATCCGGCCGTCACCAGCCGCGACCAGACCTACGACGTGCAGTGGGTGCTCGATCTCTCGGCCAGCTACACGCTGGACAAGTGGTCCTTCACCCTGGGCGGGGACAATGTGCTCAACGAGTACCCGGACGAAACCATCTTCGCCAATTCGACCGGTGGTCAGCTGCCCTACAGCGCCAGCTCGCCGAATGGCTTCAATGGCGCCTTCATGTACGCAAGGGTGGGATACGAATGGTGATCTGACCCGGTCGCATGCGCCGATTCGCAAGCAGACGCCCCGGCTCTCCGCCGGGGCGTTTTTT
>JBDNHW010000094.1:0-45850 GCA_041688625.1 Pseudoxanthomonas sp. | reverse complement strand
GCCCGGGCGCGAGCGGTAGCTCAGGCTGCCGCGGTGCTCGCGCGCGACCTGCTGGGCCAGCGCCAGGCCCAGGCCGCTGCCCTCGGCCCGCCCGCTGACCAGCGGCAGGAACAGGTGCTCGGCCAGCTCTTCGGCCACGCCGCTGCCGTCGTCGATGATCTCCACGCGCAAGGCCATCGCATGGGGATGCTGGTGGATGCGCACGCCGTGTTCAATCCGGGTGCGCAGGGTGACGCTGGCGGCACCGGCCTGGATGGCGTTGCGCACCAGGTTCCACACCGCCTGGGTCAGGCGGTCCGCATCACCCCGGCAGTCGGGGATGCTGGGGTCGTAGTCGCGCTGCAGGCGCACCGACCACCCGCCTTCGGTTTCGGCCAGGCGCAGCACGCGCTCCAGCACCGCGTGGATGTTGAGCTCGCCATGCGGCCGCTGCGGAGAAGGCGACAGCAGCTGTTCGAGCAGCACGTTGAGGCGTTCGATTTCCGACTCCATGACGCCCACCAGCTCGCGCTCGTCCTCGTTGTCGTCGCGGTGATGCGCGCGCCGCGCCAGCAGCTGCGCCGCGCCCTTGAGCCCGGCCAGCGGGTTGCGCAGTTCGTGGGCCAGGCCCTTGAGTGCAGCGGTGAGGGCGATCGGCAACGCCTCGGTGGGATCCAGCCCGGGGAATTCGTCGACCGGGTGGGCTTCGAGCAGCCAGCCGCCCTCGTCCAGCGGCGAGATCCAGCCTTGGGCAAAACGCGGCGGTTCCCCCGGCAGGCCGAGGGCCATGCGCGGCAGCCGCAAGGGGCCACGCTGGTCCGGGTGGGGCGATGGGTCCTGAAGTTGCCGCGCCATGGCGTCGCCGTCCAGTTCCAGGGCCGCCAGGGGCTGGCCCTGCAGGCGTCGCATGCTCACGCCCAGCCAGCGGGCGAAGGCGGGGTTGAGGCCACGGATCACGCCCGTGGCGTCGGTCCAGGCCACCGGCGTGCTGAGCATGTCGGTGTCGGGTGGAGGCGGGGTGGGCGGCGACATTGCACCAGTTTAGTGCAAGGCCGCCGCCATCGACACGTCAGACCTCATAAGCCGATTCACCGTGCGAGGTGATGTCCAGACCCTCGCGCTCGGCGTCCTCGCTGACCCGCAGGCCGAACACAAGCTTGGCGATCAGGAACGCGATCACCGAGACCACGCCGATCCACACGATGGTCAGGCCCACGCCGATCGCCTGGATGGTCACCTGGCTGGCGATGCTGCAATGCTCGCCTCCGGTGCCGCCCAGGCCCGGCGCGGTGAACACGCCGGTGAGCAGCGCGCCGACGATGCCGCCGATGCCGTGCACGCCGAACACGTCCAGGCTGTCGTCGGCGCCGAGCAACCGCTTGAGGCCGGTCACGCCCCACACGCAGATCACGCCGGCGGCCACGCCAATGGCGATCGCACCGAACGGGCCCACGCTGCCGGCCGCCGGGGTCACGCCGACCAGGCCGGCCACCGCGCCTGAAGCCACGCCCAGCGCCGACAGCTTGCCCTTGGTGACCTTCTCGGTCAGGCCCCAGGCCAGGATGGCCGCGGCCGTTGCCAGCAGGGTGTTGAGGAAGGCCAGCGCCGCGGTGGCGTTGGCTTCCAGCGCCGACCCGGCGTTGAAGCCGAACCAGCCCACCCACAGCATCGCCGCGCCGACGAAGGTCAGGGTCACGCTGTGCGGCTTCAGCGCCTCGCGCCCGAACCCGGTGCGCTTGCCCACGAAGTACGCGCCCACCAGTCCGGCCACGCCGGCGTTGATGTGCACCACGGTGCCGCCGGCGAAATCCAGCGCGCCCGGCCCGAACAGGTAGCCTGGCCCCGACCACACGATGTGCGCGATCGGCAGGTAGCCGAAGGTGAACCAGATCACCGAGAACAGCAGCACTGCGGCGAACTTCACCCGTTCGGCGAACGCGCCGACGATCAGCGCGCCGGTGATGCCCGCAAAGGTCGCCTGGAAGGCGACGAACACGTACTCGGGCAGCTTGAAGCCTTCGGAGAAGGTGTCGGCCAGCGTGTCCACACCGACCCCGCGCAGCATCGCCTTGTCCAGGTTGCCGATCAATGCGCCACCGCCCGAGAACGCCAGGCTGTAGCCGTAGACCACCCACAGCAGCACCAGCAGGGAGAACACCGTGATCACCTGGATCAGCACCGAGAGCACGTTCTTCGAACGCATCATGCCGCCGTAGAACAGCGCCAGGCCCGGCACCGTCATCAGCAGTACCAATAGGGTGGAGGTGAGCATCCACGCCACGTCGCCTTTGTCGACGACGGCCACTGCTTCGGGCTCGGCCCCGGCTTCGGGCTAGGCTTCCAGTGGCACCGGCGCCGCGTCCCCCGGCAGCGGCTCGGCCACTGCCTCGGTGGTCAGTTCCGCTGCGGCATTTTCATTGTCCTGCGCTGCGACGCCGAAGGCGGCGCCAGCGGCCATCACGCCGCACATCGCAGCGAGACACAGCACGTGCATGCGGGCCTTGAGCCCGTCGATCAGACGAATCTTCATGTGGGGCTCCGCGTTAGAGTGCATCGGCGCCGACTTCGCCGGTGCGTATGCGGATGACCTGTTCGACGGCGGTGACGAAGATCTTGCCGTCGCCGATCTTGCCGGTGCCGGCGGCCGCCTGGATGCCTTCGATCACGGCATCCAGTCGGTCGTCGGTGACCACGGTTTCGATCTTGATCTTGGGCAGGAAATCGACGACGTACTCGGCGCCGCGGTACAGCTCGGTATGGCCCTTCTGCCGCCCGAAGCCCTTGACTTCGGTGACGGTGATGCCGGACACGCCCGCTTGCGAGAGGGACTCTCGAACCTCGTCAAGCTTGAACGGCCGGATGATGGCGGTGATCAGTTTCATGCAGGCTCCTGGGTGGATGTGCCCCGATGGTCGATGGAACCGGCCTGCAGAGGGCCGGCGCTGTGGAGGACGCAAAACCAGGCACCGCATTCGACGTGGGAGAGGGAGCGGGGTGGGTCTGGCCTGTGTTGCCTGTGTTGCCTTTGTTGCAGGTGAAAAAAATCGAACGCCCCAACGAGCGACGGCAGCCTGTGGGCTGCCGTCGCGGTGTTGATCAGTTCTGGTAGTAGAGCTGGTATTCCAGGGGGTGGGTGGCGGCCCTGAACTTGGTGACCTCCTGCATCTTCAGCGCGATGTAGCCGTCGATGAAGTCGTCGCTCATGACCCCGCCGGCATTGAGAAACTCGCGATCGGCATCCAGCGCCTCCAGCGCCTGGTCCAGGCTGGAACAGACCTGCGGGATGTTCTTCTCTTCCTCCGGCGGCAGGTCGTACAGGTCCTTGTCGCTGGGCGCGCCCGGATCGATCTGGTTCTTGATGCCGTCCAGGCCGGCCATCATCAGCGCGGTGAAGGTCAGGTAGCCGGTCTGCAGCGGATCGGGGAAGCGCATCTCGATGCGGCGCGCCTTCGGGTTGGACACCCACGGGATCCGGCACGAGGCCGAACGGTTGCGCGCCGAGTAAGCCAGCATCACCGGCGCCTCGAAGCCCGGCACCAGACGCTTGTAGCTGTTGGTGCCCGAGTTGGCGAAGGCGTTGATCGCACGGGCGTGCTTGAAGATGCCGCCGATGTACCACAGCGCCATCTGGCTCAGGCCGCCGTAGCCGTCGCCGGAGAACAGATTGTTGCCGCCCTTGGCCAGGCTCTGGTGCACGTGCATGCCGCTGCCGTTGTCGCCGACCAGCGGCTTGGGCATGAAGGTGGCGGTCTTGCCGTTACGGAACGCGACGTTCTTGATGATGTACTTCATCGTCAGCAGCTCGTCGGCCTTCTTCACCAGCGAGTTGAACTTGGTGCCGATCTCGCACTGGCCAGCGGTGGCCACCTCATGGTGGTGCACCTCGACCTCGATGCCGACCTGCTCCAGGGTCTTGCACATCTCGGCGCGGATGTCGTGCAGGGTGTCGGCCGGGGCCACCGGGAAGTAGCCGCCCTTGACGCCCGGACGGTAGCCGCTGTTGCCGCCGTCGTATTTCTTGCCGCTGTTCCAGGCCGCTTCCTCGGACTCGATCTTGTAGAAGGTGTTGCCCATGTCGTTGGCGTACTGCACCGAGTCGAAGATGAAGAACTCCGGTTCCGGGCCGAAGAACGCCTGCTCGGCGATGCCGCTGGACTTGAGGAAAGCTTCGGCGCGGCGCGCGATGCCGCGCGGGCAGCGCGAATACGCCTGCATGGTGGCCGGGTCCAGGATGTCGCAGGTCAGGACCACGGTCGGGTCGGCGGTGAACGGATCCAGGTAGGCGGTGCTGGCGTCGGGCAGCAGCACCATGTCCGATTCGTTGATGCCCTTCCAGCCACTGATCGAGCTGCCGTCAAACATGCGTCCGTCCTCGAACAGCGAGGGATCGACGATGTTGGCCGGGAAGGTGATGTGGTGCTGGATGCCGCGCACGTCGGCAAAGCGCAGGTCGACGAATTCGACCTTGTTGTCGGCAATGAGCTTTTCTACTTTGTCCGAGGACATGGTTGGGCCTTTGGTGATGAAGATGCGTGACACGGTTAAAGCAAGCCCCGTGCCACTGTTGTCATTTTCACAAGACGTTGATTTGGCTGGATTAAATGAACGACCCGAGCCACGCTATGCACCACTTTGGGGATTATTGCCTTCCGCGTCGCACTAAGACGGTGCGCCTGTGAATCCATTATTCTGGGCGCCGTCTTCGCGCCTGATCCTTCCATGACCGACCTGCTCTCCGCGCTGTTGCTCGGCATCATTGAGGGCATCACCGAATTCCTGCCGATCTCCAGTACCGGGCACCTGCTGATCGCCCAGCACTTCCTGCAGGACCCGCGCTCGGACTTCTTCAACATCGTCATCCAGGCCGGCGCGATCCTGGCCATCACCCTGGTGTTCCGCCAGCGCCTGCGGGAACTGGCCAGCGGCTGGCGCAGCCCCGAGAGCCGCGACTACATCGCCAAGATCGGAGTCGCCTTCCTGGTCACCGCGCTGGTGGGGCTGCCGGTGCGCCTGGCGGGCTGGGAACTGCCCGAAACGGTGACCCCGATCGCCTGGGCGCTGATCATCGGCGGCGTGTGGATGCTGGTGGCCGAGCATTACGCGGCCCGTCGCGGCGACGAGCAGTCGCTGATCACCTGGAAAGTCGCGGTGCTGGTCGGCCTGGCGCAGGTGGTGGCCGGCGTGTTTCCCGGCACCTCGCGTTCGGCGGCGGCAATCTTCATGGCCATGCTGGCCGGCACCAGCCGGCGGTCGTCCGCCACCGAATTCGTGTTCCTGGTCGGCATCCCCACCATGTTCGCCGCCAGCGGCTACGCGTTCCTGGAACTGCTGCTGGAGGGCGGCACGGGTGGCGAGGACTGGACCGAGGTGGGCGTGGCCTTCGCGGCGGCCACGGTCACCGGGTTCCTGGTGGTGAAGTGGCTGCTGGGCTACATCAAGTCCCACCGCTACACGGTGTTCGCGGTGTACCGCCTGATCCTGGGCGCCGCGCTGCTGCTGCTGATGCCTGCGGGGGCTTGATCGGGCCGGAACGGCAGGCGTTGGATGCCGGCAGAGGCCGTGGCGATCACGGTTCCGGATACATCAGTGCGCTGATCCTGCCCCCTCCCTCGCGCAGCAGAGGAGGCTTGGGTTTTGCCCCCTCCCTTGCGCAGCAGGAGAGGCTTGGGGAGGGGTCGCTCTTGCTTCCGATTTGCCCGGATCAAAGGCGCTTTTGACGTTGGCCAACACTGCGCGACAGCGCACCGCTCCCCAACCCCCCCCTTGCTTCGCAAAGGGAGGGGGCAGAAGCGTCAGCCCTCGATGCTTGTGAGGGAGCGTTCCCAGGCTACCCGGCGTGCAGAGAATACGTGCCGTGCAGCGCCGCCTCGTCCAGCACGTGGCCGTGCATGGCGCGGTGCACGTCGGCGGCGGTGAAACGCGCAGGCAGCGCCAGCGTGGCGACATCCAGCGCAAACACGCGGAAGAAATAGCGGTGCATGCGCAGGTCGTTGAACGGCGGGTAGGGGCCGTCATAGCCGTGGTAGTCGCCGCCCATGTCCGCATCACCGGCAAACCAGCCGCTGTAATCGTTGAGGCCCTGGCGCGCGCCGGGCGGGCCGGGCGGATCCTGCTTGCCCCTGGGGGTGACTCCGTCGCTGCAGCTGCCAGCGGCTATTTCACGCGTGTCGGGTGGAATATCGGCCGCCACCCAGTGCACGAAGTCGCCGCGCGGCTGGTCGACCGGGATCTGCCAGTCCTTGCGGTTCACCGTTTCCGGCACCGTGGGCACGTCGGGGTCCACGCACATCAGCACCAACGAACGCGTGCCGTCCGGCACGTCGTCCCAGGCCAGGTGCGGGTTGCGGTTGGCAGCGAGACCGTCGGGCTGGCCCAGCGCGAACTCGGAAGGGATCGGCTTCGCGTTTTCGAAGCTGTCGCTGCGGATGCGCATGATCGTGTCTCCTGTGGGTGAGGGTGGTCAACGCTCCGCGGAAAGGCCCTACTCGGCGGGATAGCCCAGGCGTGCGGCTACCGGGGCCAGCACGGCGAACGGTTCGGCGAGCGCCTGCGCGTAGTGGCGCCAGTGCCCGGCCGGGAAGTACTGCGGCCCGACCGAGGCTGGTTCCGGAAGCTCCGACTGCAGCGCCTCGTTGACCAGGTCGGCGGCGACCTTGGGATCGTGGCCGATGGTGTCGGTGTGCACCACGCGGGTCGGGAACCAGTGCATCTCGTGCAGGGTGGCGACCTGGTTGAGGGTGCCGGCCAGCCAGCGCGCGGCCTCCAGCGGCGAGGGAAACACGAACGGCAGGCTGGAGCCGAAGGCCAGCCATTCCAGCAGCATGTCGCGCGGGTCGCGCACCACCAGCAGCAGCATGGCCTCGCGCAGGTGCGGGCGCAGCGCGATCAGCAGCGCGTTGTCCCACCACGGCAACCAGTCGAAGACGTTGCCGTCGGTCACCCCGCGCGAGGGCAGCGCCGCGCGCCAGCGCTCGACCACCTGCCTGCCCTCGACACTGCCCGAGGCCAGCGCCTCGATCACGGCAAAGGCCTGGAATCCGTCCTGCGGCGGGTTCGAGCCCAGCCGGTCGCCGCGGAACAGCGTCGACTCGCCCTGCAGCACGGAGGCCACGCGCTCGACGCCCGATCCGGGCGCGCCCCACAGGAACATCACCAGGTGGGCGGGATCGGGACGTTCGGCCAGCTCGGGCCAGTCCGAACGCGGCGGGCTGAGGGGCGGCAGCGGCACGCGCGTGGGCGCGATCGCCTCCTGCATCTGCGTCCAGGCCTGCACTGCATCGTCCGAACGCCCGGCCTGGTCGTGGCTGATGCCTTTCAGGCCCAGCAGGAAGCGGCGCTCGGTCGGATCGGCAGCATCCAGCAGCCAAGAGTCGATCTGGGCCACCGCGGCGGCCGGGTCCTGCTCCATCAGTCCATCGAGAACCTGCAGCCGGGCCGCTGCATGGGACGGCGCCAGCGCCAGGATCCTCTGCGCGGTGGCCTCGACGCCAGCGACATCACCGGTTTTCTGCTGCATTGACAGCATGGTCTCGAGGGGCGACACCGACTCGGGCATGGCCCGCGTCCAGCGTTCCACCAGCTCGTGCAACGGCTCCGGATCCTTCTCCAGCCACAGCCGTGCGCGCCACAGTTCCGGGGCATCGGTGGTGGTGACCAGCGCCGCATCCAGGGTCGCGCGGGCGTCGCCGATCAGCCCGAGCTGTTGCCAGGCGCCCAGCAGCGTCTGCAGCGTGCGGCGGTCGCCGGGCATCGCGGCCAGTGCGCGGCGCAGCAGCGGCAGCGCGGCCTCGGCCTGGCCGGCCTCGAGGCGCAGCATGCCCGACAGCCGCAGCAGGGAGGGCGTGGCGGTGGCGGGGTCTTCGAGCAGCGGCGCCAGCTCGTCGGCAGCGTCGGCGGGCCGACCCTGGCGATGGGCGAGTTCAGAAATCAGCGGGCGCAGGGTGCCCGCCTGGGGGATCTGCCCGGATACGCTGCGGAAGGCCTGCTCGGCAAAGGCCCAGTGGCCGTTGCCCATGTACACGAAGCCGGAAGCGAAGCGAAGCTGCAGGTCGTCCGGGTCACGCTGCAGGCCGGCGGCGATCAGCTTGAGGGCCAGGTCCGGGCGGCCGCGCTGCAGGGCGACCATGCTGTCGATTACCGCCAGCTGCGGATGGTCCGGCTCGACCCGCGCGGCCAGCCGGTTGAGGCGTTCGGCCTCGTCCAGCTCGCCGCGGCCCAGGGCCAGCTGCGCCTGCATGACGTAGGCCCCGAACTGGTTGGGGTCCAGGCCGGTGGCCTTGGCCAGCGCCTCTCGAGCCTGCTCGACCTGGCGTGAACCCACCAGCAGGCTGGCGCGCACCATCTGCAGCGAAGCATCCTGCGGCGCCAGGTCGATGGCGCGGTCCAGGCTCTGCATCGCGCCCTGCGCGTTGCCGCCCTGCTGCAGGGCCACCGCCAGCCAGCGATGCGCCTGCGCGTCTTCGGGCTCGCGGACGGTCCAGTCGCGAGCAGTGGCGATGGCGTCGTCGATCGCGTTGTCGCGCAGGGACTGGATGATCTGTTCGTGCATCGATAGGGCTTCTTGGGCAAACCTCTATTCTAGCCGGCTGCCCCCACAGCGGCCCGCTCCGCGGCGGCGCCGACCGCCGCGCCTGGCAGGGCCGCGGCAAGTCGCTGGGCGACCCAGTGTTCAGCGAAGCCGTCGCACGAGGCGTTCTCGATGAAACCGCAGTGCCCGCCCCACGGGGCGATTTCCAGACGCGCGCTGGCCGGCAGCGTCCAGTCCTTGAAAGTGAGGAACGGGATCACTGGGTCGTCCTTGGCCATCAGGATGTCCACCGGCACCTGCAGCCCCGCCAGGCGCTGGCCGGCGATGGCATAGCCGTCGAAATAGGCGTCGATGCTGCCGAACTCGGTGTGCCGCTCGACCAGCCATCCGGTCAGGTCGCGCAGGCCCTTGGACAGCACCTGGCTGTCGTAGTCGTGCAGCTGCGGGAACAGCACCTGCTTGCGCTGCAGCGAGTTGCGCCACTTGCGCTGGAAATACCAGTGGTAGAACGGCAGTCCGCTCTCAATTTCGGTCATTGTCGCGGCCGGATCCAGCACCGGGCACACCGCCACCGCGCGCTCCAGCACCAGCCCCGCCGCCGGGGCATGCAGGGCCAGGCGCAGGGCGAAGTTGCCGCCCAGCGAATAACCGGCCACGGTCATGTGCTGCGACGGGAAGAGCCGCGCGACGTCGCGCGCGGCATGGATCACTTCATCGAGCAGGTTGGAGTGGAACAGGCCTTCGTTGAGATGGTGGGTGTCGCCGTGGTCGCGGAAGTTCAGGCGCACCACTTCGAACCCGGCCTCGAGCAGGCTGGCGGCCGTCATGCGCATGTAGCTGGAGTCGGCGCTGCCTTCCCAGCCGTGCAGCAGCAGCGCCAGTCCCCGCGACTGCACGCCAGGCAAGGCGCTGTGCCAGCCCTGCAGGCGCACGCCGTTGCCGCCGTCGAAGATGTGCTCGGTGTGGGCCGCGCCGCTTGCATTGAGCGCCTGCAGGCCGCGCCAGCGGCGCATCGTGCTGGAACTCAGGACCGACTGCAGGTGCGGGTTGCGCAGCCACTTGGGCGGTTGGTAATCGGCTGCAGTGAGCATAGGCGACGCGCGGGTTCCGGTACGATGAGGCCGTCCTGGGGTTCGACCCCATGCAACCGGTCATAGGCAGTGTAGTTGCATACGGCCGGACCGATCGAAACGATAAACGCGGGCCTCGGTCAGCCGAAGCCATTGCACAGCCTGCCTGCCGCAATTGGAGTATTGCCTCCAGCCGGCTCAGGCAACGGCCGTCATTGCCGCCACGATGCGCTCGCGCGCCACTTCGGCCATCTGCCGGCGGCCCTCGAGCTCGTTGGGCAGAATCGGCTGCAGGAAGCAGACCGTGGCGCTGCGCGAAGGTTCGCCCAACAGCCTGATGAAGTTCACCACGAAGTTCTCCTCGGGCCCGAACGCCACGACGTGCTGCGCGCTGGCGCCGTCACCATAGCGCAGCGCCACCGGCTGCACCGGAACGTCGGCCTCCACCGCAGGCTGGAAGATGCGCCCGTGGAACGGGCCCACCGCATGACCGTCGCGGGTCCGGCCTTCGGGAAACACCCCCACGGTGCGGCGTTCCTGCAGTCGCGCCAGCATCGCGTGCATCACCCCGCCCAGCGATTCCTGGCTGCCGCGCTGGTGGAAGATGGTTTCCCCGCGCGCGGCCACCCACCCCACCAGCGGCCAGGCGCGGATCTCGCGCTTGGCCACGAAGCCCATCATCCGCTGGCTGTGCAGCATCTCGATATCGACCCAGCTGACATGGTTGGCTACGAACATCACCGGGTCGGGCAACGGTGCGCCCTCGACACGTACGCGGAACCCGAATATCCACAGCAGCCCCGCGGACCAGGCGCGGATCACGCGGTGGCCGAAGCGCTCGCCACCCCAGGGTATGCTCGCCCACGGCGGTACCAGGCTGAGCAGGGTCAGCGGCAGGAATACGATCAGGTGCACCAGCAGCAGCGGTACGCGATAGAGGTAGCGCAGCGCGCGTCCCATACAGCCGTCACCGCGGGCGGGAGGGGAGTGTGGCGTCATCGGCATGCACCATACCGCTCGTCCAGGGCTTAGGCTACTGCGCACTGCCCGCTGCTGGTCGCAATCAGCGATCGGCGCCACGCAAAGCGAGTCCAACGGCGAAGCCCTTGCTCACCAGCACCACCCAGCCCAACGCAACCGCTACGGCCCAGCCACCGAGCGCGCCACGCACCAGCCAGACCACTACGAAACCCGCCAGGCAGCAGCCCAGGAACAGCACCGAAAGCAGGATCATCCTCGCCATCGCCAGGCGCGCGCTCAGGCCAGCGGCACTACGGCCAGGGTCAGCCGCGAGACACACACCGGCTTGCCGGCTTCGTTCTCGATGCGGATTTCCCACACCTGGGTGCTGCGGCCGACGTGCAGCGCGCGTGCGGTGCCGGTGACCACGCCTGCGCGTGCCGCCCGCAGGTGATTGGCGTTGATCTCCAGCCCGACCGCCATCTGCGTGCGGCCGTCCAGGCACAGGTTGCCGGCCATGCTGCCGAGGGTTTCGGCCAGTGCAACCGACGCGCCGCCGTGCAGCAGGCCAAAAGGCTGCCTGGTGCGCGCGTCGACCGGCATGGTGCCGCGCAGCCAGTCGTCGCCCGCCGCGATCACCACGATGCCGAGATGTTCGGCCAGGGTGCCGTGGCTGCCCGCGTTGATGGCATCGATGTCTGGCGTGGCGAGGAAGGCCATGGGTTGTCCGTGCGTGGGGGGAGCGAAGCAAGGTCGCGGGGGTGGGAGCGGTGGTCAGAGGATCGGGACCAGTCCTGCACCGAACGCGGTCAGCAGCCGGGTGTACAGCCATTTGGGGCCGACGTTGACCTCCGGGAAATCGCCGACCGACTCGTAGCACCGATCGAACGCCGGATCGTCGTAGGGCACCGGGATGAGGCACCCGGGGCCGGGGCGGAACTCGTAGCTGGTGGCGTAGCGGAACGGCCACAGGTCGAACAGCGGCAGCGCTTCGGACACCTTGCCCAGGCTGTAGTCGACCCCCGACAGCACCGGGGGCTTGGCCCGCGGCGCCACCGTCCATGAGTTGGCCGGGGAAATGTCGCGGCGGATGCTGTCGCCCAGCAGTTCGGCAAAACGGGCGTCGTCGATGATCACCGCGCTCTCGGTGTTGTAGTGCTCCGAACGCGGGTCGAAGTTGTGGGTGCCGATCACCGCGATGCGGTCGTCGATGACCATGGATTTGGCATGCATGCCGACGCGCACGCCCTGTCTCGTGAGCGGCAGTGGCGCGGTGCCGGCGCCGCTGCTCAGGAAAGAGGGGCGCGACTCGGCGCGCTGCAGACGCCGCGTAGTGGCGCGCGACAGGCCAGAGGAGCCTCGGAAATCCGGCTTGGTCCGCCTCGCCTGCGTCTGTTGCACGTCCGCCGGCGGAACCTGCGCCATCGCCGCGAAATCGAATGGTGCATCCTGCGGGAACGGTTTGTACTCGTGGATATGGAAGCCGTACTCGCGCATGTTGCGGCGCTTGTACTTGAACGACATCGCGTACACCACCGGGTTGTCAGTGGCCGCCAGGCTGTTGGTGGAGACGATGATCCGCGGCGCCTGGTCGCGCTGGTGCAGGGACGCGAACAGGGCGCGCGCGCGCCCTGAAAGCACCAGGTAAGGCGTCTGCAGCAGCACCTCGCTGCGGGCGTTGGCGATCAGCGTCTCCAGTTCGGACACCGCCGGGGCACCGCTCCTGGAGCCGTCCTGCTCGGCCACGTGCTTCTGCGGCAGGTCGGCCACGTACTCCACCCGGCCCACCGCCATCACTGGCTGCACCAGCCGCGACTGCACCTGGACCGGATCGCTGGCCTGCGCCGACATGGCCGCCACCCGTTCCGGTCTCAGGTAGTCGTTTGGCGGCATCTCCGGCACGCCTTGCCGCAGCAGCCGCCGGCCGACATCGTTCAGGCGCTCCACGGCGACCGTGCGCGGCGCCTCCCAGAAGGCCTGGAAGTTCTCCGCCATTGCGCGCGATGCCGGCCCTGCGACCAGCACGTCGCGGTCGCGGAAGTTGTACTCGGCGTCCCAGTCGTAATAGTCATCCTGGTAGTTGCGCCCGCCGGTGATTCCGATGTGGCCGTCCACCAGCAGCAGCTTGGTGTGCATCCGCTGGTTGAAGCGTCGGAAGCAGCACAGCACGCTGCCGGCATAGTCCAGGTAGTTGGGTTTGGCCTTGCCGAAAGTCGGGTTGTAGACGCGGATGGTGAAATTGCGGTGGGCGCCGCTCAGCGCGGCCAGGATCTCGATGTCGGTGATCGCGGCCAGTTGGTCGATCAGCACCCGCACGCGGACACCGCGGCGCGCGGCCTCAAGGAGTTCGTCCAGGACCATGCGCGCGCTGTCGTCGGTGTCGTAGATGTAGGTCTGCAGGTCGATGGTGCTGTGGGCGCTGCGGATCAGGTTCAGGCGCGCCAGCAGCGCATCCTGTCCCGAATCGAGCATCAGCGCGTAGTGCCTCGGGGCCTGCACGGTGGACTCGGACAGCGCGCGCAGGCCGAGGTCGTGCAGCGGCGACTCCAGCGCGCAGGCGTCGGCCCGGCCGCAGGTGATCTCCTGCGACCTGGCCTGCGCGGCTATGCCCGCGGCCCGCTCGCGCTGCGCTCCGGACAGGCTCGCGCAGGCGCCGCTCGACAGCGCCAGCGACAGCACCAGCACTCGTAGCCAGGGACTCACTGCAGCGCCGCGGGCTGCAGCCGGGCGCGGAGCACGAACACCACCCGATCGCTGACCGCCAGCTGCCAGGCATCCATGTCGTAGTCGCTGCGACGCACCGCGCCGATGGCGACCAAGTCGCAATCCAGCCCGGGCCGATCGCAGGTGGACGGCGCCAGGTCCAGGGTCTTGGGCCGGGTGATGCCGCGGATGGTCAGGTCGCCGGCCAGCGGGCCGCCGCTGACCAGCAGCGCCTCTTCATAGGGCCGGGAGACGAAGGACACCACCGGGTAGCGGTCGGCGTCGAAGAACTGGTCACCGCGGGTCCACTCGGTGTAGCGCGGATTGCCTTCGATCTCCACCTCCTTGGTGAACATGCGCAGCCGCACCTGCTGACGATCGTCGGGCAGCTGCCGCAGCTCGCCTTCGAAGCGCGGAAAGATGCCTTCCAGCTTCATGCCCCAGCGCGTGCGCAATTCGAACCCGAAGCGCGACTGGGCCGGATCGAATGCGTTGCTCGGCTGCGCCCATGCCGGGCACACGCACAACGCGACCAGCCCACACAGTCCCCAGACAGTCCTGCGTGCGATCACGGAAACCAGAAGGCGGACAGCTGGGCCACGCCGGGCTCGATGCTGGAGTCGACCGGCAGGCGCAACACCACCACCGAGGCTGGCGGCATGCCGCGGTAGTCCCCCGACTGGCCGCTGTGCATCAGGGCCGCCAGCCGCTCCAGCCCGGGGTTGTGGCCGACCAGCAGCAGGCGCTCGGCCTCGCGGTTGCCGTCGGCCAGGCCGGCCAGGGTGCCCGCGGTGGCTTCGTAGACGCTGTCCTCCAGGCGCTGGTCGACGTAGCCGATCGTCTCCAGCACCGCCTCGAGGGTTTCGCGTGTGCGCCGGCTCGGCGAGCACAGCACCCGGTCGGGCACGATGCCCTGTTCGGCCATCCAGCGGCCGGCGGCCTGGGCCTCGGCCAATCCCTGGGGCGAGAGCGGGCGGTCCATGTCGGGCTGGCCTTCGACCGCCGGTTCGGCATGCGCGTGGCGCAGCAGGATCAGTTCACGCATGCGTCTTGCTCCTTGGGTGGGATGTTCAAGCCTTCTTGATCCACTTCAACAGTGGATCCCAGTCCGCCTGGTGATCGCGCACCTGCGCCGAGCGATAGTCGAACAGGCTGCGGCCCATGCCGGCCATGACCACGTAAGCCTGGGTGTCGCGCAGCTGGGCCACGACCGGGTACGGCCAGGTCTTGAGCATTTCCAGCGCCTGCTGCGAGGCGTTGGTCCAGGGCCGCATGCGGTTCAGCACCAGCCCGACGGGCAGCTTGCGCTTGTGCACCCGCGGGACCTTGGACAGGCTGTTGAGGAAGCCGACCGTGGCCTCGATGTCCAGCGCCGAGGGCAGCACCGGCACCACGATGACGTCGGCGTGATCGATGAAGCGCTCCAGGTCGTCGGCCATCGAACCGGCGGCGGCGTCGATCACCACCCGCTCGGCGTCGTCGGGCAGGCCGGCGCGCCAGTTCTTCTTGCCGCTGGCCTCTATCGGCAGCACCGCACTGTCCAGTCCGGCGCGGCGCGCGGCCCAGCGCATCGAGGACAGCTGCGGATCGGCATCCACCAGTACCGTGCTCTTGCCGTCCAGCGCGAAACACGCGGCCAGGTTGCTGGCGACCGTGCTCTTGCCTGCGCCACCCTTCGAGCTGGCGACCAGAATCGTCTTCATGCGCACCCCTCATTATCCGGAGTCCGAAGGGTACACCGGCGACCCGGGAGGCGGTAGCAAGAACCCGGGACGCCGCGATCTTCATCGAATGCCGCCGATTTTCTGCTGCGGCGGCCCTCCGATCGGGCCGCGCTTTCCTTTGCTATCGTCCCGCTCCCCAAGGGACCGGCCCGCCATGAGCGAACTGAACGACCTGACCGCGCTGATCCGCGCCAACACGCCGCTGATCGTGATCGAGACCCAGGAAGAGGCGCGCGTGGTGGATGTGTTCCGCCAGGCCCTGTCGCAGGTGTGGCGGGCGCTGTACCGCTGGTCGATCACCGAGGGCCTGCGCCGCATCGACATGGACCGCGAGGACGAGCCCGAAGGCGCCCCCGATGCCAGCGCCGCGCTGCAGGCGATGAAGCAGGCCGACCAGCGCGGCATCTACCTGCTGCTCGATTTCCATCCCTACCTGGGCTACCCCGGCAGCCAGCGCCAGCTGCGCGACATCGTGCAGCGGCGGCACTGCCAGCCGCACGTGGTGGTGCTGGTGGGAGCGAAGATCGAGCTGCCCGAGGATCTGGAGGCGCTGGCGGTGCGCTTCAGCCCGCGCCTGCCCGACGCCAACGCGCTGCTCAAGATGGTGCGCGAGGAGGCCGCCGACTACATGAGCGAGCACGGCGGGTGCCGGGTCGATGAAGCTGCTGTTGCCCAGGGCCACGCACAGCAGCAGGACCGCGTACTGGTCGCGGCGGAAATCGAACACGCGCGAAGCGAGCGACACCAGCAGCACCGTGGCCACCGCGAGCAGCCACGGCGTCACGATGATGCCCAGCACCGAGGCATCGAACTCCAGGCGCGGCACGGAGATCAGCACCGCCGCCGGCAGGCACACGTACAGCACCACTGCGTTGAGCACTTCGGCCGCGTTGGCCGGAAAGAACTTCAGGCGCGCGAACACCATGCCCAGGGCGAGCATGGCCAGGATCAGTGCAAATGCGTCGAAGGCCATAGCGGGGCTCGGTGATGTCGGATCTGCAGGAGCGGGCCCTGCCCGCGAACGCTCCTGGAGCGCATCTGCGAAGCATTGACCGCTCTGTGCAGGAGCGGGCCCTGCCCGCGAACGCTTTCAAGAAGGATCACGAGCATTCGCGGGCAGGGCCCGCTCCTACAGGTTCAATAGCCGGCCGCCTGGCCGTCCTTGCGGCTTTCCGAAGCGCCGTAGTAGACGCCGCTGTCCGGGTCACGCTTGATCGCCTGGTAGCCGCCGTACGGTCCCAGGGCCCACTCCACGTGATGGCCCAGGCTCATCAGCCCGCGCACGGTTTCATACGGAAATCCTGACTCCAGCTGCACCACGCCGCCGTCGCTCATCATCGTGTTCTGCCCGGTCGGCTCGGTGGATCCGTCGTGCTGCAGGCGCGGCGCGTCGCCGGCTTCCTGCAGGTTCATGCCGAAGTCCACCAGGTTCATCACCATCTGCACGTGGCCCTGCGGCTGCATTGCCCCGCCCATCAGGCCGAAGCTGACGTACGGCTTGCCGTCCTTGGTGATGAAGGCCGGGATGATGGTCTGGAACGGGCGCTTGCCCGGCTCGAAGGTGTTCGGGTGGCCGGGCTTGAGCACGAACATCTCGCCGCGGTCCTGGAAGATGAAGCCCAGGCCCGGAGGCGCCATGCCGCTGCCCATGCCGCGGTAGTTGGACTGGATCAGCGACACCATCATGCCGTTCGAATCGGCGGTGGTCAGGTAGATCGTATCGCCCTCGTCCAGTTCGGCCGGCGTGGCCGGCTGCACTTCACGCAGCACCTTGTCGGGGGAGATCAGCTTGCGGCGCTGCGCGGCGTAGTCCTCGGAAATCAGCCTGGCCACCGGCGCCGGCTGGAACGCCGGGTCCGCGTACCAGCGCGCGCGATCGGCGAACGCCAGCTTCTTGGCTTCCACCAGCAGGTGCAGGTGCTCGACGCTGCCGAACGGGATCTTCGAGAAGTCGTAGCCTTCCAGGATGTTCAGCATCTGCAGCGCGGCGATGCCCTGGCCGTTGGGCGGCAGCTCCCACACCTCAAAGCCTCGGTAGTTGGCGCTGACCGGCTCGACCCACTCGCCGGTGTGCGTGGCCATGTCATCGTAGGACAGGAACCCGTTGTTGGCCTTGAAGTAGGCGTCGATGGCGCGGGCGATGTCGCCCTTGTAGAACGCATCGCGCCCGCCCTCGGCGATCTTCGCCAGGGTGTCGGCCAGCGCCGGGTTCTTCCACATCTCCCCGACCCGCGGTGCGCGGCCGTCGATGGTGAACTGCTCGCTGAAGCCGGGCCATTTCGACAGGCGCGGCACCGACAGGTTCCAGTAGTAGGCCACGGTCTGGTGCACTGGATGGCCTTCGCGTGCGTAGGCGATCGTGGGCGCCAGCACCTTGGCCATCGGCAGGGTGCCGAAGCGCCCATGCAGCGCGAACCAGCCGTCCACCGTGCCCGGCACGCTGACCGGCAGCGGCCCGTGCGCCGGGATATCGGTAATGCCCTGCTGCTGGAAATACTCCAGGGTCAGCGACTTCGGCGAACGTCCCGAGCCGTTGTAACCGTGGAGCTTCTGGGTCTTCGGATCCCACACGATCGCGAACAGGTCGCCACCGATGCCGTTGCCGGTGGGCTCCATCAGCCCGAGCGCGGCGTTGGCGGCAATCGCCGCATCCACCGCGCTGCCGCCCTGCTTCATCACGTCCAGCGCGATCTGCGTGGCCAGCGGGTGCGAGGTCGCGGCCATCGCGTGCGGTGCGATCACTTCGGAGCGAGTGGCGAAATCGCGGCCTGTGATGCGGTCGGCGGCCGCTGAAGGCAGCGCGGCCAGGACGGTCACGCTGACGGCGGCAAGGACGGTGTGGGTCAAGCGCATGCGGGTTGCTCCATCGAGAGATAGGCCGGCAGATCGTGCCGGCGCTGCGGTCAGCTGCGGCGCAGCCAGCCGGTGATGCTGTAGCGCGCGTCCAGCGCCCAGGGCGCTACCTGGGTGACCACGTGCTGGTGCGGCACGCGAAACAGGCTCAGTGAGTTCCAGTGCGGGGTAAAGGTGTCCAGCACGTTCTGCTGCGGGTCCACGAACTGCAGCACCCCGCCCCAGTCGGCCTCCCAGCCCTGGCTGAGGTTGATCACGTAGGCGAACGCGCGGTCTTCCTCATTGGACCTGTCGTCGTGCATGCGCAGGAAGTGGCCCGGCCGGTAGCGCGATGCGATTGCGCTGACCATGCGGATGTCGGGGTCGCCCGTGAGCTCCCGTGCGAACTCCAGGAAGTCCGGGCTGTTGAGGAAATCCACCACCACGTGCAGCACCAGGTGCGGGTCGTGTCCGTCGCGGCGCGCGTCGATCATGCGGTAGCGGTCGAAGGCGAACTCGAACCCGCTGCGGGCGCGGCGGATCGCTTCGCGCAGGCGTTCCATGTCCTGCGCCGCCGGCGCAAGCCCCGGCCTGGCCGGATCGAGCAGCGGCGGACGGTCGCTGCGCTGTGCAAGCTCCCACGGCACTTCCGCGCGAAGGCACTGTCGCAGCCGCTGGGCGGCGTCTTCCTGCAGGAACTCCGGGATCTGGACCCGTCCGCGCTCGGCCAGCCGGGCCCGATGCGGCGCGATGTCCAGGGTGTTGCTGATCATGGCGCAGTGCTTCCGCAGGTCAGCCGGCCACCGCAGCCGGCACCCTCGGATTCTCTCACGCCGTGCCGGGCATCAAGGCCACGCGGGCGGATTGGCCTGCCATGCGTCATGGATTTCGGCCAACAGACCGCGGTCTTCCTGGCGCCACTGCGGCAGTATCTCGTTGCTGCTGGTGGCACTGGCCCAGCGGCGCGGATAGGTGCGCACCGAGGCCGCACACCACTCGACGGCCTCGCTGCGGCGGTCCAGCTTCCACAGCGCGACCGCCAGCGTCGGCGGGATCAGGACGGACCGCCGAGACCGTTGATGGCCTCGCTCCACTGCGCCAGTGCTGCCTCGGGCTTGCCCCTGCGGTACAGGTCCCAGCCGTAGTTCCAGCGCACGGCGCGACCGGTCCGGCTGTTGTCGCTGGTGGCCTCCACGGCCTGCTGATACAGCGTCTGGCCCAGTTCGATGCGATTGCTGTTCATCGCCACGTGCGCCAGCTGCGCCGTGGCCTCGATCTTGTTGCGGCCCCGCTCACGCTCGCGAAGCAGCTGTTCGGCCAAGGCTTCGCCCTTGCCTTCCACCACGATTATCGGCGCTGAGGCGCGGTCTTCGTCGAAATAGAATTCCTTCGGTTTCGGCAGCGACTGCGCTTGTGCAACACCCACGCACGCGACCAGGACGACGGCCAATGTGGCCGGTAATAGCTTCATGCGGGTTCCCCTTGCTGAAGAACAACCTCCCCAAACCACCCTAACCGCCGCAGCTCACCAATCACGAGTGATCCCGGTCACGAAATGGGGCGCTGATACAATTTCGCCCCCCGCGCGCGGCTTCCGCAGCCGTCGCCAGCCGCTGTAAAACCCAGGCCAGCCATGACCAGCACCGCCGAGCTCACCTCCCCCGCGTCAGCCAATTCGCCGGCCATCAGCACCCTCGACAACGACTACAGCCTGGAACACAAGTACACCCGTGCCGACGGTCGCATCTACCTGAGCGGCGTGCAGGCGCTGGTGCGGCTGCCGCTGATGCAGCGGCTTCGCGACCAGGCGGCGGGGCTGGACACCGCCGGATTCATCAGCGGCTACCGCGGCTCGCCGCTGGGCGGATTCGACCTGGAACTGTGGCGGGCCAAGAAGCACCTGGCCGAAGCCAAGGTGACGTTCACTCCTGGCCTCAACGAGGACCTGGGCGCGACCATGGTCTGGGGCACGCAGCAGACCAACCTGTTCCCCGGCGCGAAGGTCGAGGGCGTGTACTCGATCTGGTACGGCAAGGGCCCGGGCGTGGACCGCTGCGGCGACGTGTTCAAGCACGGCAATGCGGCCGGCACCTCGAAACACGGCGGCGTGCTGGCGATGGCCGGCGACGACCACAACTGCCGGTCCTCCACGCTGCCGCACGGTTCGGAAGACGAGTTCGTCAGCGCGATGATGCCGGTGCTCAATCCGGCCGGCGTGCAGGACATCCTCGACCTGGGCCTGGTCGGCTGGGCGATGAGCCGCTACACCGGGCGCTGGGTCGGCTTCAAGACGATTGCCGAAACCGTGGAGTCCTCGGCCTCGGTGGAAGTGAATCCGTTCGCGCGCCAAATCGTGCTGCCCGAGGACTTCGAGATGCCCGCCGGCGGCTTGAACATCCGCTGGCCGGATCCGCCCCTGGACCAGGAAATGCGCCTGCATCGGTATGCGGTGAAGGCAGCGCAGGCGTTCGCACGGGCCAATGGTGTCGACCGCATCGTGCTGGATTCGCCGCGTCCGCGGCTGGGCATCGTGACCACCGGCAAGAGTTACCTCGACGTGCTGCAGGCGCTGGAATACCTGGGCCTGGACGAGGAGGCATGCGCCGACATCGGCATCCGTGTGTACAAGGTCGGCATGACCTGGCCGCTGGAGCCGCAGGGCATCGCCGCTTTCGCGCAGGGGCTTGAAGACATCGTGGTGGTGGAGGAAAAGCGCGCCTTCATCGAGCGCCAGATGAAGGAGCAGTTCTACAACTGGCCTGCGGGCGCGGGGCAGCGTCCGTCGATCGTGGGCAAGTTTGATGAGGCCGGCGACTGGATCCTGCCGTCCACCGGTGAACTGACCCCCGCGACGATTGCCGGGGTCATCGGTCGACGCATCCTGCGCTTCCCCCTTCCATCCGGCATGTCGACCGAATCAATCGAGCAGCGCCTGCGCTGGATGGAAGAAAAAGAAGCCGAGATGGCGCTGCCGCGCGCCAACTTCCCGCGCGTGCCGCACTACTGCAGCGGCTGCCCGCACAACACCTCGACCAAGGTGCCCGAGGGCTCGCGCGCGCTGGGCGGCATCGGCTGCCACTACATGGTCACCTGGATGGACCGCGACACCGACACCTTCACCCACATGGGCGGCGAAGGCGTGACCTGGTCGGGGCAGGCGCCGTTCACCGAAACACAGCACGTGTTCCAGAACCTCGGCGACGGCACCTACTTCCACTCCGGCTCGCTGGCCATCCGCCAGTCAGTCGCCACCGGCGTCAACATCACCTACAAGATCCTCTACAACGACGCGGTCGCCATGACCGGCGGGCAGCCCGTGGACGGGACCCTCAGCGTGCCGCAGATCGCGCACCAGATGCGCGCCGAGGGCGTGCAGGCGATCGTGGTGGTCAGCGACGAAATCGAGAAGTGGAGCAAGCCGGAAATCTTTCCCTCCGGCGTGGAGTTCTACGACCGCAAGCATCTGGACGACGTGCAGAAGCAGCTGCGCGAGGTCAAGGGCACCAGCATCCTGATCTTCGACCAGACCTGCGCCACCGAGAAGCGCCGCCGCCGCAAGCGCGGCAAGAGCATCGACCCGCAGAAGAGGGTGATGGTCAACACGCTGGTGTGCGAAGGCTGCGGCGATTGCGGGGTGAAGAGTTTCTGCGTGTCGGTACTGCCCAAGGAAACCGAATTCGGGCGCAAGCGCGAGATCGACCAGTCCAACTGCAACAAGGACTATTCCTGCGTGAGCGGCTTCTGCCCCAGTTTCGTCACCGTGCACGGCGGGGCGCAGCGCAAAGGCCAGAAGAAAGACCCGGCCGAGCTGCTGGCGAATCTGCCGGCCCCGGTGTTCAAGGCCGATTTCGAACGTCCCTGGAACATCCTGATCACCGGCGTCGGTGGCACCGGCGTGGTCACCATCGGCGCGCTGCTGGGCATGGCCGGGCACCTGGAAGGCCGCGGCGCCAGCGTGCTCGACCAGACCGGCCTGGCGCAGAAAGGCGGCGCGGTCACCACCCATATCCGCATCGCGCGCACCCCCGAGGACATCCACGCCGTGCGCATCGCCGCCGGCGAGGCCGACCTGGTGCTGGGCTGCGACATGGTCGTGGTCAACGACTACTGGGTGCTGTCCAAGGTCCGCGGCGAGCGCTCGCAGGTGGTGCTCAACACCTACCAGGCGATGCCCGGCACCTTCACCACGCGCCCGGACATGCAGTTCCCCGCCACCGACATCGTCTCGGCAGTGACCCAGGCGCTCGGCGGCAAGGCGCCGCTGCAGGTCGACGCCACGCAGCTGGCCACCGCACTGCTCGGTGACGCGATCGCGGCGAACCTGTTCATGCTCGGCTATGCGTGGCAGCAGGGCCTGGTGCCGATTTCCTACGAGGCGATCATGCGTGCGGTCGAACTCAACGGCGCTGCGATCGAAATGAACCGCCAGGCCTTTGCCTGGGGTCGCCTTGCGGTGGTCGATCCGCAGGCCGTGGCCGAAGCGGCCGGACTGATCCGCAATACGCAAACCGAAGAAGAGCGCACGCCGCACGCCCTGCGCATCCTGCCGCCGGGTGACTGGGAAACCAGCGACATGGCAGGCCCCGACACCACACCCGCAGACGGACACGAAGCGCGCGGCCTGCAGGATGCGACCGGCGCCGAGGTAGGCATCGCGTTCCGGCCGCTGGACGACCTGCACCTGTCTCGCTCGCTGGACGAGCTGATCGAGCGTCGCGTGGCGTTCCTCAACGACTACCAGGATGCGAAGTATGCACAGCGCTACAGCACGCTGGTGCAGCGGGTGCGCGACGCCGAACACGTGCGCGCGCCGGGTTCGACCGCGCTGAGCGAAGCGGTTGCGCGCTACCACTTCAAGCTGATGGCCTACAAGGACGAGTACGAAGTGGCGCGGCTGTACACCAGCGGCGATTTCCAGCGGCGCATCAACCAGCAGTTCGAAGGCGACTTCAAGATCCACTTCCACCTGGCACCGCCGCTGCTGGCGAAGAAGGACGCGCAGGGTCGACTCATCAAACAGGAGTTCGGGCCGTGGGTGATGACCGCGTTCAAGCTGATGGCGAAGATGAAGTTCCTGCGTGGCGGGATGTTCGACATCTTCGGGCGCACCGAGGAACGTCGCGGCGAGCGTCGCCTGATCGACGAGTACGAGCAGGTCGTCGAGCGCCTGCTGCTGTCTCTGGATCCGGGCAACTTGGACCTGGCAGTGGAGATCGCCAGCATCCCGGAACACATCCGCGGCTACGGCCACGTCAAGGAGGCGCACCTGCACAAGGCCAAGGCGCGCGAGGCCACGCTGCTGGACCGCTGGGACAACGCCCCGGCCATGCAGCGCGCCGCCGCCTGATGACCTGGGCGGCGTCGTAGAGCGAGGCGAGTGGCTGTGGCAGCTGGCGGTAGCTGTGGGAGCGGCTGTGGGAGCGGCGTCCCGCCGCGAGCTCTTTGCTTTTTCTGTCGGTCTGACTTCCCGTTTTGGAAAGGGCTCGCGGCGGGACGCCGCTCCCACACACCACTCCCGCGCGCCGCTCCACGGGCAACACCCACCCGGCAATAGCGGTACCTAACGCAGATCGCGCCTGCTACCACAAGGCAGTCGCCCCCCGGGGTCTCGGGGAACCGACCGCAACCCAGGGTCACCGAAGACGCCGGTGCATCCCCGGAACCGAACTCGAGCGGAATTTCGTCGCTGTTTCGGCGAAGAACTCAAGGCATCCGAGCGAGCTCGGATCTACGCAGCTAGGGCATCGGCTCGGCTGGGGGCGACACCGCAGGGGTCTGGCGGCGCAGCGCCTGGAGGATCTTCATGCCTGCGCGGCCGTCCTGCGGCTGCAGGCCCAGGCGCTGCTGTTCGGCCACGATGGCGCGACGGGTGAGGGTGCCGATGAGGCCGTCGGCTTCGCCGATGGCATGCCCGCGCGCCAGCAGCAGCTCCTGCAGCTGCTTGCGCTCCACCCGACCCAGCCCCGGATCGTCGGTCGGCCTGGCGGTGGCGAAGGCGCCGCCGCCGCGCAGCCGATCGGACAGGTGCGCAATGGCCAGCGCGTAGCTCTCGGCGGCGTTGTACGAATAGATTGCATCGAAGTTGCGGAACACCAGGAACGCGGGTCCCTCGATGCCCGCCGGCAGCAGGACGCCGGCCTGGGTTTCGGAGGCCGTCAACGGAGTGCCGTCGTTGCGGGTCACGCCACGGGCAATCCAGTCGGAGACCGCGCGCTTGCTCTTGCGCCCGGCGAGCGCCGTGTTGAATCCGGCAGGCAGCTTGACCTCATGACCCCACGCCTGGCCGGTCTGCCAGCCCGACTTGCGCAGGTAGTTGGCGGTGGACGCCAACGCGTCGGGAATGCTGGCGACCAGGTCGCGACGTCCATCGCCATCGCCATCGACGGCGATGCGCTGGTAGGTGGAAGGCATGAACTGGGTGTGCCCGAAGGCGCCGGCCCATGAGCCGGTCAGGCCCTCGGGGCGCAGGTCGCCGGACTGCAGCAGCTTCAGCGTGGCGAGCAGTTCGCTGCGGAAGAACGGCTGGCGGCGCCCGAAGCACGACAGCGTGGACAGCGAGGTCAGCAGCGGGCGCTTGCCGAAGGTCTTGCCGTAGTCGCTTTCCACGCCCCACACCGCCACCACCGTTGCCGGATCCACGCCGTACTGGCGCGAGACCCGGTCCAGTATGTCCGCATGCGTGGTCAGCATGGCGCGCCCGTCGCTGATCCGCTGGCTGTCCACCAGCGCGGCCAGGTAGTCCCAGATCGGGGTGGTGAATTCGGGCTGTGCGTCGAGCAGCTCGAGCACGCTGAGGTCAGGGGCGAGCGCGGCGGTGTAGGTGTCGAATGCTGCGCCCGACACGCCGGCCGCGGCGGCCTGGCCGCGCAGCCCCTTGAGGCAGTCGGCGAACACCAGGTCGCCCACGGGCGCGCCTGGTGCGGATGCGCCCGGGACTGCGGGCAGCGACTGCGCATTGGCGGTGGCCGCAGACAGCAGCAGGGCGAGCGCAAACGTTCCGGTGCGGGGGTGCATGGGAGATCCCTGGCTTGGTGTCGGAGTGGCCGAGTATCGGTACCCGGCCTGCAACGTGCGATGACGCGGGTGCCGGGGCACGCGCACGAAGAAGCCCCGCCGGGGCGGGGCTCCTGTGACTGCTTGCGGCAACCTTCTGGCCGGATCAGTGGGTGCTGCGTTGCGACCCGCGGTTGTAGGGCTTGGTGCTGTAGTCGTCGTGCATGTTGAAGGCGTCCTTGACCGCTTCCTTGGCCCGCTCCCAGGTCAGGCGCGAGGTGCCCTTCGTCTTCTCCCAGCCTTCCTTGAGCTCGTTCTCCATGTTGTCGTCCCAGTCACGGTCGCTGTAGCGGGTGCGGGTCTGGGTGCCATAGCGGTAGGCCGGGCGGTAGTCGTCGAAGGTATCGTCATCGCGGCGGTATGGTGCGTTGTCGAAGCGCGAACTGAAGTAGTTGTCGCTTTCATCGTAAGTGGCGTAGGTGTGGTCCGCGCGGTCCCACGAGTCGCGGGCCGCATGACGTGCTTGGTCCCACTCCATCGTGGAATCGCCACGCGCGCTGCTCCAGTTGCTCTGCAGGTCCTTCTCCGATTCGTCCCAGGTGCGGCCGGCGTGCTTCTCGCGCGCCTGCAGGCCATAGCCGTAGGCTGCGGAGTAGTCCTTGTCGAAGTCGCGATCGCTGTCGACGTAGTCGCGGCTCTTGTGCTCCTCGCGCCAGTAGTCCATCTCGCCGGTGGGATCGACGTGCTCGGCCATGCCTTTGCCCGCCGCCGCGCCGGCGACGACACCAACCGCCGCACCGACCAGCGTGCCGATGGGACCGAAGATCGTGCCGGCAAGCGCGCCGCCGGCGGCCCCGCCTGCAATTCCGCCGACGCCCACTCCGACCGGATGCGAACCCGGTGCACCGGTGATGGGATCGCTATTCATGTCGCGGCCTTTCTTTTCATCAGTCATCGTCGTGTCCTTGCGTTGTTGGGGATGGCGCCCTTGCTCCAGGAGTCTCGATACGTACTCGTCAGCTCAGACGCCTCGGATGGAAAGTGCGTGATGCACGGTTAAGCCCGCGTGCGCGCTGCGTGAGCGCGCTCCGACGGCGCGAGGACTTCACGCGACAGTGACACCAGCGACTGAATATTCCGTCCTTCCACGTCTCGCCGGAGCGACGCCCGGGCTATTGCGATCGACCTTGCAGCAGCGTTCTGCGGGCAGCGATTTAGCAGCGCGAAAGATGGCGCCGGCGCGCACGGGTGGATGACTTTTCCCAGCCATGATTCGTCGCTCCAGCTGCGCGTGGCGGTGGCCATGTTGCCGGGCGGCGTTCCCGGCCTCGAGTGCTCGCTGGGCAAGCATGAGGCCGGCCTGCGCACGCACGTGCTGATTGCAGGTGCGGCGGGGGCTTGCGAAGCGCATCGACGGCAAGCCGCCAGACGGGAGCTGCGCGCTCGATGTCTAAGGCAGCGGCTTCAGCGGTACTCGGGATTGGGGTGGTCGAAGCGGCACCCGGCGTCCCAGAGACTGCGCTGGTTGCCATGCGCGGGGAAGCCGCCGGCGTCCTTCAACAGGCGCGCCAGGTGCATCAGGTTCCAGGCCATGAAGGTGGTGTTGCGCTGGGTGAAATCGTTGCCGTAGCCGGCGCCATCGTCGCCGTACGAGGGACCTGGGCCGGCTTCGCCGATCCAGCCGGCATCGGCCTGCGGAGGGATGCTGAAGCCGAGGTGCTGCAGGGCGTACAGCATGCTCATGGCGCAGTGCTTGATGCCATCCTCGTTGCCGGTGACCAGGCAGCCGCCGGCGCGGCCGTAGTAGGCGTATTGACCCGATTCGTTGAGCTTGGACGATTCGGCGTACAGGCGTTCGATCACCCGCCTGCACACCGAACTCTCCTCGCCCAGCCAGATCGGCGTGCACAGCACCACGATGTCCGCCGCCATCACCTTGGCGCACAGTGCCGGCCAGTCGTCGCGGTCGAACCCGTGCTCGCGCATGTCCGGATGCACTCCCGGCGCCAGCTCCAGATCGACCGGTCGCACCACCTCGACATGGACGCACTGCGCGCGCATCACCCCGGCGGCAACGTGTATCAGGCGCTCGGTATGCGAGACCTCGCCACTGCGCTTGAGCGTGCAGTTGAGGAACATGGCGCGCAGGTCGTCGTATTTGGCCGGCGGCGGCGACGAGGCGGGCGCCTCTTGTCCAGCGGTTTTGTCTTCAGCCACGGATCAGCTCCCGATGGGTTGCAGCAGGCGCAGGCCGAACCAGTCCTGCGGATCGTTCCAGCCGTCGACCACCTTGAGCCCGGCCTCCGCGACCAGTGCAGCGAATCCGTCGTCGGTGTACTTGTGGCTGTACTCCACCGCCATGGCCTCGCCGTCGGCGAACTGGAAGCTGCGCCCGTCCACGTGCACCACCTGCTCGCGCTGGCTGACCAGGAAGGTCTCGATCCGACCGCGCTCGTGCGAGTACACCGCCAGGTGTTTGAACGCGTCGAGGTCGAAATTGCTGCCGATCTCGCGGTTGAGCCGCACCAGCAGGTTCAGGGTGAAGGCGGCGGTGACGCCGGCAGCATCGTTATAGGCCGCCTCCAGCAGCGCCGTGTCCTTCTCCAGGTCGATGCCGATCAGCGCCTGTCCACGTGGTCCCGCGGTCTGGCGCATCGCGACCAGGATCCGCACCGCTTCGTCGTGGGTGAAGTTGCCCAGCGTCGAGCCCGGGAAGAACACCAGCTTGTGCCGCGGCGGGCGCTGCGGCGGCGGCAGTTCCACCGGCTTGGTGAAGTCGGCGCACACCGGCAGCATCTCGATGTGCGGGAAAGCGATTGCAAGCCGCTCGGTGCTGGCCATCAGCATGCTGGGCGAGATCTCGATGGGGGTGTAGGCCACCGGGTCGCGCAGGCCTTCGAGCAGCTGCAGGGTCTTGCGCCCGCTGCCGCTGCCGTACTCCACCACGTGCGCGCCGTGGCCGATCGCCGCGGCGATATCGTCCATGCGCGAGTCGAGCAACGCCTGCTCCACGCGCGTGAGGTAGTACTCGGGCTGATGGGTGATCTCCTCGAACAGACGCGAGCCGTGTGCGTCGTAGAAGTACTTCGACGGCAGCCGCTTGGGCGTGGCCGACAGCCCGGCCAATGCATCGCCCAGTACGTCATCGGGCTGCGGGCGGAAATCGGTGAGTGCGGCGCGGGCGCGGGCAACAACGGCGTTCATGCAGGATCCTTTGCCAGGCGCAGCCCGGAGAACTGCCATCGGGCAGGAGGTTGGAAGAAGTTGCGGTAGCTGGCACGCATGTGGTCGCGCGGCGTCGCGCAGCTGCCGCCGCGCAGCACCCACTGGCCACACATGAACTTGCCGTTGTACTCACCCAGCGAACCGGGCAGCGGCCTGAAGCCGGGATAGGACGTGTAGGCGGTACTGGTCCATTCCCAGACGTCGCCGAACAGCTGGCACAGGCCGGTGTCGCCCGCTGCCGACCGCGGATGCAGGACGCCATCATCGGCAAAGTTGCCTTCGATCGCGCTGCCCGCCGCCGCCTGTTCCCACTCCGCTTCAGTCGGCAGACGCGCACCGGCCCAGCGCGCGAACGCATCGGCTTCGTAATAGCTCAGGTGGCACGCCGGGGCATGCGGGTCGCGCTCGCGCCAGCCACCGAGCGTGAATTCGCGCGCGCCGTCCTCATGCCAGTACAGCGGGCGCTGCAGACCCTGTGCCTGCAGCAGCGCCCAGCCTTCGCTCATCCACAGGCCCGCCTGCGCGTAGCCGCTATCTTCGACGAACTGCGCGTATTCCTGGTTGCTCACCGGGCGGCTGGCCAGCGCGTGCGCCGGCACCAGCACGCGGTGCCGCGGCGACTCGCTGTCGAACGCGAACTCCGATGACGGCGGCCACGGGGCGGCGCCGATTTCGGCGATGGCCTCATCGCGCCCAATCCAGCGCACGGCCGATGCCTCCCCGCGCGGCGTCGGCAGATCGCTGCGGTAGGCCGGTGCGATCGGGTTGCAGAAGAACGCATGCTTGATGTCGGTCAGCAGCAGTTCCTGGTGCTGCTGCTCATGGTGGGTGCCGAGCAGCAGCACCTGCGCCAGCGACTCGTCGATGTCGCCGGCTTCGAAGCGGCGCGCCATGCGCGCATCGACTTCATGCCGGTAGTCCAGCACCTGGGCCAGGCCGGGCCTGGACACCAGCCCGCGCTGCGGCCGCGCGTGCATCGGCCCGACGCTCTGGTAGTAGCTGTTGAACAGGAAATCCCACTGCGCATCCACCGGCACGTAATCGGCGCGCGCGCCCAGCACGAATCGCTCGAAGAACCAGGTGGTGTGCGCCAGGTGCCATTTGCCCGGACTGGCGTCTTCCATGCTTTGGACCATCGCGTCTTCCGGCGACAGGGGCGCGGCCAGTTCGAGGCTGCGCGCACGCACCTGGCAGTAGCGCCGGGACAGCGCCTGCAGGTCTGGTGTTCGCGTTGAGGCGGACGCGTGGGGGGCGCGTGAAGCAGGCATCGTGGAAGAATATGGGTTAAACATGAATTCTTTGTTATGGGATGGCACGCAAGCGGCGTGAATCAGGTGAATTCGATGCATGAGATCTATCGAGCCGAGGGCAACGCGTTGCCCCCGGGCATGGCCGAAGCCGCGTCACTTTTTTCCACGCCTGCAGATGCGCTTTACCTGGACACGGCAGCGCAGGGTCCGCGCCTGCACGCAGTCCTCACGGCCGGGCATGCGGCGCTGGAGGCGGGCACCCAGCCGTGGCGGCTGTCGTTCGAGGCGTGGGAGGCTCGGATCCAGGCGCTGAGGACGCTCACCGCCGACACGCTGTTCGAAGGCGATGGCGACGGTGTGGCGATGGTCCCGTCGGTGGCCCAGGCGATGGCCACGGCGGCGCGCAACCTGCCGCTGCAGGCTGGCGATGCGGTGCTGGTGCTGGACGCCCAGTTTCCGAGCAACCTGCTGGCCTGGCAGCAGCGTTGCGATGAGACCAGCGCGCGCATCGTCGCGGTGTCGCGCCAGGCCGGAGAACAGTGGACCGCTGCGGTGCTGGCGGCGCTGCAATCCACACCACGGGTGCGCGTGGTCAGCCTGCCGCAGGCGCACTGGCACGACGGCGCGCTGCTGGACTTCGATCGCATCGCCCCTGCGGTACGTGCCGCGGGCGCGGCGCTGGTGCTGGACCTGAGCCAGAGCCTGGGCGTGCTGCCGCTGGAGCTGCAGCGCTGGCAGCCGGATTTCGTCGCCGCGGTGGGACACAAGTGGCTGCTGGGTCCGACAGGTCTTGCATGGCTGTGGGCGGGGCCGCGCTGGCGCAGCGAAGGCGTGCCGATCGAACAGCACTGGCAGGCGCGCGACGCGGGTGACGCCTGGGCGTTTCCGAGTGCCGCCGCGCCGCCGTACCGGGCCGGTGCGCGGCGCTTCGATGCCGGCGGCGTCACCGACCTGTCGCGACTGGCGATGAGTTCGGCCGCGATGAGGCAGGTGCAGGCGTGGGGCGTGGAGGCGATCAGGCAACGTCTGGGCCAGCTGACGTGCGCGCTGGACGAGGCGCTCGATGCGCACGGGCTGTCCGCCTGGAAAACACCCGGCCACGCACCGCACCTGACCGCCTTGCGCGCGCCCGATCCCACGCTGCTGGATGTCGCGTGGGCGGCGCTGCAGCGCGAATCGATCATCTGCACGCGGCGCGCCGGACTGCTGCGCGTCGCCCCGCACCTGCACGCAAGCGAGCACGACATGCAGCGCGTGGCGCAGGTGGTGGCCGCCGCAGTTTGCGCCTAGCCTGCGGGTCAGACGCGCGCGACCAGGCGCAGTCCGCGCGGCGTCATCGCGCGCTCGGCCAGCTCGAACACGCCCTGCACCAGCAGCGCCAGCAGCGCGGCCGGCACCGCGCCTTCCAGGATCAGGCCGATGTCGTCGAGGCGAATGCCGGTGAGAATCGGCTGACCATAGCCACCGGCGCCGATCAGCGCGCCGAGCGTGGCGGTGCCCACGTTGATCACCGCGGCGATCTTGATGCCCGCCAGGATCGTGCGCAGCGCCAGCGGCAGCTCGACCTTCCACAGCCTGGTCGCTGCAGGCAGCCCGATCGCCGCCGCCGTCTCGCGCAGCTCGACGGGGATGCCGGTCAGGCCCGCATGCGTGTTGCGCACGATCGGCAGCAGCGAATACAGGAACAGCGCGGCGATCGCCGGCTTCGCGCCAATCCCGAACAGCGGGATCATGAACACGAACACCGCAAGCGAGGGCAGCGTCTGCAGCACGCCGGTCAACGACAGCACCACCTGCCCGGCGCGTCGATGGCGCGCGGCGAACACGCCCAGCGGCAGCGCCACCAGCAGCGCCAGTCCCAGGCTGATGCCGACCAGCGCCAGGTGTTCGTGGGTGCGCTGCCACAGCCGCGACGCACGGCTCCGCGCTTGCGGGGCGGCGACACCGAGCCAGTCGGCGGCCACCTCCGCTTCGGCCTCGCGCTGCAGCTTCACCCGGGCGTTGAGCGCCTGCATGGTCGCCGCGTCGATGCGCCCGACCATGGCGTCGAGTGCATCGACGAATTCCGCCGCGCGCGACGCCAGCTCCGTTCGGTAGAGGTACACCGCCTGGTACTGCGGGAAGTAGGCGCGATCGTCGAGCAGCACGGTGAGTTCGTAGTACGGAATCTCGGCGTCGGTGCTGTACAGGTCGGTGACGTCGATTGCGCCGCTGGCCAGGCCGCGATAGGCGAGGTCGTGGTCGAGGCCGTTGGGACGCTGCGATAGCGCGTACGCACGGCTGAGCCCGGGCCAGCCATCGGCACGCGACATGAACTCGTTGCTGAGGCCCACCTTGAGCTGCGGATGCGCACGCAGGTCGGAGATGCTGGCGATACCCAGCTCGGCCGCACGCTCGGCGCGCATCCCCAGCGCGTAGGTGTTGTCGAAGCCGAGCGGTGCGGTCATCGCCAAGCCACGCTGCGCCAGCGCCGCGCGCAGCGCCGGCAGGTCGGCGCCGGGCATCGCCAGCAGCTCGTCGGCCAGCGTGCCGGTGTATTCGGGATACACGTCGATGGCGCCGTCCTCCAGCGCCTTCCACAGGATGCGGGTGCCGCCGAGCTGGCGCCGGTGCTCGACCCTCTCGCCCGAATCGCGGGCAAGGCCGGTGGCGATCTCGCCGAGGATCACCGCTTCGGTGAAGTTCTTCGAGCCGATGCGCACTGGATCGGCGGCCTGTTGCGCCCAGGCACCGGAACACCACGCGAGCAGCAGCGCCGCACCACACGCGATGCGCCTCACGCGGCGTCTCCCACGCTGCGCTGCGCGGTCATGAATCGCTGCACGAACGGATCCATCGGCGCATCCAGCAGTTCGCGCGCGCTGCCCTGCTGCAGCACGCGGCCGGCGCGCAGCAGCACCAGGGTGTCGGCCAGGTACGCCGCTTCGGCCACGTCATGGGTCACCAGCACCACCGTGCGATGGAGGCTGGCGAACAGTTCGCGCATCTGGGTCTGCAGGTCGTGGCGCACGATCGGATCCAGCGCGCCCAGCGGCTCGTCCAGCAGCAGCACCGGCGGATCGAGCATCAGCGCGCGGATCAGTCCCACGCGCTGGCGCTGGCCGCCGGATAGCTCGGCCGGATAGCGCGAAAGCGCATCGAACGGCAGCTGGCACAGGTCGCAGAGCTCGCGCACTCGCGCCTCGATGCGTGCTTCTTCCCAGCCCACAGTGCGGGCCAGCAGCGCCGCGTTGCCGGCACCGCTGAGGTGCGGAAACAGCCCGCCCTCCTGGATCACGTAGCCGATGCGGCGGCGCTGTTCGAGCAGTGTCTGGCGACGCAGCGGCTCGCCTTCGAAACGCACTTCGCCCGCGTCAGGCCAGTCCAGTCCGATCAGCATGCGCAGCACGCTGGACTTGCCGGCTCCGCTGGGCCCGATCAGAGCGGTCGTACGGCCCGGCTCGATCACCAGGTCGACCGTGTCGAGCGCGACAGTGTCGCCGTAGTGCTTGCTGACCTGCTGCAGTTCGAACATCAGCCGAGCATAGCCGGTGGGTCGTTGTAGACCGGCGATCCCGCCCTCACCACGGGATCTCGCTGCCGTCCCACGCGCGGAAGCTGCCGCTGTCGGCCGGGATGGTGGCCGCGACGATGGCCAGCAGTTTCCGGGCCGCGAACTCGGCGGTGAACAGCTTGCCTTCGGGCACCCGCGCCTGGAAGGGCTGCGACAGCGGCGTATCCACCGTGCCTGGATGCAGCAGCACGCAGGCAGCCTGCCTGTGGGTGCGCCGCCACTCCACCGCCAGCGTGCGCAGCAGCTGGTTCTGCGCCGCCTTGGACGCGCGATATGCATACCAGCCGCCCAGCGTGTTGTCGCCGATGGAACCGACCCGCGCCGACAGCGAAGCGAACACCATCGGCCGCTGCCGGGCCAGCAGCGGCGCCAGCGCCTGGATCAGCAGGATTGGCGCGAAGGTGTTGAGCGCGAACACCGCTTCGAGCGTGGCGCGACGCACGGCGGCAACGGCCTTTTCCGGCGCCACGTCGGGCGCGTGCAGCATTCCGGCGGCGTTGAACACCAGGTGCAGCTCGTCGACCGCGGCTTCGGCGCGCTTATGCAGCGAGGCGCAGCCGGCATCAGCGGTGAGATCGGCCGAAAGCAGCTGCAGGCGCGCGCCGTGGCGCTCGCCCAGTGCATGCAGCGCCGCGCTCTCCTCGGCATGCCGCGACACCGCCATCACGGTGGCCATGCGCGGGTCCTCCAGAAGCTGCTCCACGACCGCGAGGCCGATGCCGCTGCTGGCGCCAGTGACCAGCGCATTGGCCGGTCGTTCAAGTCCCTGGATCACTCTTGCCTCCCAGATTGCCGTCGTACCCGCCGGAGCCACGCCAGCCGCGCAAGACCTACGAGCCGACAGTCATTTCAGTTGCATCCAGCGTTTGCCGACTCGCGTCGCCCGTGCACACGAAATCCGGGGGCGTGGTGCGTGACGTGCGAAAGACCCCGCATCACCCGCGACGCCACACCAGCAGGCGGTTGTTGGCCGGCATGGCGATGTCGGCGGCCGGCAGCAGGGCGATGCCGCGCGCCAGCCGGTTCACTTCCTCGATATCGCGGATGCCCATGCGCGGGTCGCGCGCGCGCAGCGATGCATCGAAGTCCCGGTTGCTGTCGCTGGTGAATTCGCCGCGGTAGTTGAACGGGCCGTAGAGGGCCACCGTCGCCGAGCCGGTGATGCTGCGATTGAGGCCCGCGAACATGGCCTCGACCTCGGGCCAGCTCATGATGTGCAGGGTGTTGGCGCTGTACACCGCATCGAAACGACCTTGCAGCCACGGACCGGTGGAGACATCCAGCGGCAGGGGCGCGGGCATGTTCGGCAGTGCCGCCTCGGCCAGCCACATGCGAATCCCGGGAAGGTGGTCGCGACGGTCGCTGCACTGCCACTGCAGCCACGGCATGGCGGCGGCGAAATGCACCGCATGCTGCCCGGTGCCGCTGCCGATCTCCAGCACCCGCCGCGCCGCCGCGAACACCACGCGCAAGGACTCCAGGATCGGCGCGCGATTGCGTTCGCTGGCGGGTGAATAGGGTTTTTCTTCGGTCATGGGGATGGAAGTGTAGCGAGGGATGAAGCGGCGCTCGTAGCAGTGAGGGAATGGCCCCGCTACTTCCAACCGCGACCGCAGCGAAGTGCACACCGGCTTGAATGGCTATCGCCACCCGTGAATCGCCCGGCGTTGCTTCCCTTCTCCCGGGGGGAGAAGGGAAGCAAAAAGGCCTCACCCCAGCGCGCGCACGTAGATCGTCTTGTTGCCGCTGCCCGGGCTCCCGCGCTCCTCGATGGCGAAGTGTTTCGGCTGGCTCTTGACCAGGTCGCTGAGCTTGCGGTGGCCGTACAGGCGCGGATCGAAGTCGGGGCGGATCTTGTTGAGGTAGCTGCCGACCGCGCCAAGGCCGGCCCAGCCTTCGTCGTCGGAGGCTTCCTCGATAGCCTGGCGGATCAGCGCCAGCGGCAGCGGCTCGGTGCCCTTGCCGCGCGATTCGGGCAGCGGCTCGGGGCTGTGCGCGGGCGGCGCGGGGGGTTTGGGCGCGGCCTTGGTGGCCGCCGCTTTCTTCGCCGGTCGCGCCGCGGGACTGGAGCTCTCCCCCGCGGTGCCCGAATCGGTACGCAGCACTTCGGTGTAGATGAATTTGTCGCAGGCCTGCACGAAGGCATCGGGGGTCTTGCGTTCGCCGAAGCCGTACACCGTGGGGCCCTCCTCGCGCAGGCGCTGGGCCAGGCGGGTGAAATCACTGTCGCTGGACACCAGGCAGAACCCGTCGAAGCGCTGCGTGTACAGCAGGTCCATGGCGTCGATGATCATCGAGCTGTCGGTGGCGTTCTTGCCGCTGGTGTAGGCGAACTGCTGCGCCGGGCTGATCGAGTGCTTCAGCAGCGCCGCCTTCCACTGGGTCATGCGCGGGCTGGTGAAGTCGCCGTAGATGCGCTTGACGCTGGCCACGCCGTACTTGGCCACTTCGGCCAATAAGCCCTCGATCACCGAAGGCTGGGCGTTGTCGGCATCGATCAGCACCGCCAGACGGCGCTGTTCGTCGTCGTGATCGGGTTTGTTGCTGCGTGATTTCATCGGTGGCACCTGTTGCGAGGCATGTGCAGGGATCGTCGCATAGCCTGGTGCCGGCTGGCAGGAGCACACGGCGCCGTACCTGCGCGCGGCACCTCCGCCGTGACTTCCGGGCTTGCGCGTACACGGCCTACGGTGCTCCCATGCGCGCCATGAAACGCGCCATTGCCGTCCACGCCATCGGTCTTCTCGCCGTCACCCAGTCCGTCCCGCTGGTGGTCGTGCATGCGGGCTGGATCGCCCTTGCGCTGCTCACCTGGCGCGAAGCCGCGGGCGACGGCTCGAGCGTGCAGCAGTTCACCAGTACTGCCTGGCGCGCCTATGGCTGGATGGGAGGCACCGATGCCGACGGGCGTGGCGACATCAACAACCTGATGGCGGTTTGGGCAAGGCTGGCGCTGGTGGTTTACGGGTTGGAGGTGGTCGTGCGCCGCTTTGGTCCGCAGTGGGCCCCGCTGCGCTGGTGGGTGCTGCCGCTGGTGTCCGGCGCCGTGGCCGCGTGTGGATGGGCCTTGGCCACCTGGCCCGATCGGGTGGAGAGTGGCGTGGCGGCAGATGCGGGATGGCTGCTCGGCTTTGTCCTGCTGTTCGGCTTCCTTGCCGCGGCCTGGGTAGTGGTGGTGGGCCGCGCGGCCAATGCGATCGTGGCGCGCATCTCCCGGTCTGACCCGGCACCCTCCGGCCACACCGTCGCCTGACCACTTGCCGGCCAGCCATCGACCCAGCCGCCTGACATGGCCTCCTCCCTTGCGAAGCAGGGGAGGACTGAGGAGGGGTGCTTTGGCTTGGCCTCCTCCCTTGCGCAGCAGGGGAGGACTGAGGAGGGGTGCTTTTGGCTTGGGCGTTGAACTGGAATCCAATTGCAAGGTGCCGAAGGCGGCATTGCCGACTGCCTGCTGCGCGGCGTCTATTCCGCGAAGAGCACCCCTCCTCGATCCTCCCCTTGCTGCGCAAAGGGAGGAGGCAGAGCAGATTGCTGTGCATCATTCGTCTCGCAAAGGGCGCCCTTCCCGATCGCCCAATCCTCCGGCAGCAGGCGAGATGGAGTGGCGCGCTCGTGCGTGGCCTACCCCCTCGAAGCAAGGGAGAAATGAGGAGGGGTGCTTTGGCTTGGCCTCCTCCCTTGCGCAGCAGGGGAGGATTGAGGGGGGTGTGCTTTTGGCTTGGCCTCCTCCCTTGCGCAGCAGGGGAGGACTGAGGAGGGGTGCTTTTGGCTTGGCCTCCTAACTTGCGTAGCAGGGGAGGAAGTCAGGCTGTGCTGCTACGGACGTGACACGGCCTGGACGGCGCGGGCCAGGCCGGCGGCGATCATGTCCAAAGCAACAGCTTCGGCGGCGCGGATGCCGTCCACGCCGGCTGACAGGATGCCGCCCGCATAGCCTGCGCCCTCGCCGGCGGGGAACAGCCCGCGCGTGTTGAGGCTGTGGCCGTCGGCGTTGCGGGTCAGGCGCACCGGCGAGGAGGTGCGGGTCTCCACACCGGTGAGCAGCGCATCGTCCATGGCGAAGCCCTTGATCTGCCGGTCGAACGCCGGCAGCGCCTCGCGGATCGCCTCGATCGCGTAATCGGGCAGCGCGGTGGACAGATCGCCCAGGGTCACGCCCGGGGTGTACGACGGCAGCACGCTGCCGAATTGCGTCGAAGCGCGCTTGCGCAGGAAATCGCCGACGCGCTGGCCCGGCGCATCGTAGGTTTCGCCACCCAGCCGGAACGCTTGCTCTTCCCAGTGACGCTGCAGCGCGATTCCCGCCAGTGGACTGCCGCTGGGATCGTGCTTCAGATAGTCCTCGGGGGTGATTCCGACCACGATCGCGGCGTTGGCGTTGCGCTCGTTGCGCGAGTACTGGCTCATGCCGTTGGTGACCACGCGCCCGGGCTCGCTCGCCGCGGCCACCACGGTGCCGCCCGGGCACATGCAGAAGCTGTACACCGAGCGCCCGTTGCGGCAGTGGTGCACCAGCTTGTAGTCGGCCGCGCCCAGCAGCGGATGCCCGGCCTGCGGGCCGAAGCGCGCGCGGTCGACCAGCGACTGCGGATGCTCGATGCGGAAGCCCACCGAAAAGGGCTTGGCCTCCATGAACACCCCGCGTTCGTGCAGCATCGCGAAGCTGTCGCGCGCGCTGTGGCCCAGCGCCAGAACCACGTGATCGGCGCGGATCTGGGTGCCGTCGGCCAGCACCACGCCGCGCACCTGGCGCTCGCCCTGCGGGTTCGTTTCCACATGCACGTCGTCGACGCGGCTGGAGAAACGGATCTCCCCGCCGAGGGATTCGATGGTCGCGCGCATGTGCTCGACCATCGTCACCAGGCGGAAGGTGCCGATGTGCGGCTTGCTGACGTAGAGGATTTCCTCCGGCGCGCCGGCTTTCACGAACTCGGTGAGCACCTTGCGTCCCAGGTGGCGCTTGTCGCCGATCTGGCTGTACAGCTTGCCGTCGGAAAAGGTGCCCGCGCCGCCTTCGCCGTACTGCACGTTGGATTCGGGGTTGAGGATCTTCTTGCGCCACAGGCCGAAGGTGTCGACGGTGCGTTCGCGCACGTTCTTGCCGCGCTCCAGGATGATCGGGCGCAGCCCCATCTGCGCCAGCACCAGGCCGGCGAACAGTCCGCAGGGTCCGGTGCCGACCACGATCGGGCGCAGGTCGCTCGGCACTTCGGGCGCTTGCGCCACCGGCCGGTAGGTGGTGTCCGGCGTCGGCAGGACCTTGCCGTCCACCGCCTCGGCGTCGAGCTGCAGTTGCTGCAGGATGTCGGCCTCGCGCGGGGTGTCCACGTCCACCGCGTAGATCAGCGTGATCGCACCGCGCTTGCGCGCGTCGTAGCTGCGCTTGGCCACGCGGAACCCGGTGAGCTCGTCGGCGCCAATGCCCAGGCGCGTGACGATGGCCGCGGGCAGCGCCGCATCGCCATGGTCCAGGGGCAGCTTGAGGTCGTTGAGTCGGAGCATGCGCAGGGCCGGCGGGGTGGGCCATTCTAGTGCGTGGGCGCCACCGGTACCGGCGGCGGCGGGGCGGCGGTCGCGGGCGAGCCTGTGACCGCTGACAGCATCCGGCCAATCGCATTCGCCCTTGTAGGAGCGGGCCCTGCCCGCGAGCGCGTCACACTTGCGAACACAACCCGCAGCGCTGTTGGGCGGTTGTCCGTGTCCTGCTATGTCTTCAGACACGGGTCGGAATCGGCTTCGGCACCCAGGAGCTCGCGGGCATGGCCTGCTCCTGCAGGGGCACGCGCGCGGCCATGGCTCCGGGCTGAGGGAGGTCGAGACTGTAGGAGCGGGCCCTGCCCGCGAGCGCGTCACACTTGCCAACACAACCTGCGGCGCTCTTGGATCGTTGTTCCTGTCCTGCTACGTCTTCAGACACGGGTCGGAATCTGCTGCACCTTTGCCTGCGTGCGGATCGAAAGCGAACGCTAGAGCTGCGATTCGATCGGCAGCCAGCTGAGCACCCGCGCCAGCACGCGGCGCGGCAGCGAGGCCTCGGGCTCGGTCGTCAGTATCTGCGGCGGCTGTGAGGCGCGGTCCAGCCAGCGCAGCTTGCCGTGACGGTCCAGGTACAGCCAGTAGCTGACCTGCGGCAAGGTCAGGCGCAGGTACTCGGCGCGCACTCCGGCGGCCAGCGCCGGGTCGTCGAACAGCACGCCCATTTCGGTATTGAGGTTGGCCGAGCGCGGATCCAGGTTGAACGAGCCGACGAATCCGTAACGGTCGTCCAGCACGAACGCCTTGGTGTGCAGGCTGGCGCTGCTGCTGCCGAGCACGCCGGCCATGTCGTGTTGCCCTCGGGACTTCATCTCGTACAGGTGCACGCCGCCGCGCAGCAGCGGTTCGCGGTAGCCGGCATAGCCGCTGTGCACGGCCGGCACGTCGTTGGCGGCCAGCGAGTTGGTGACGATGCCGACCATTACGCCAGCGTCGACCAGTTCGGCAAAACCGCGGGTCAACTCCTCGCCGGGAACGAAATACGGCGACACCAGCAGCGCCTTGTGGCGGCTGCCGCGCACGACCTCCAGAAGGCGGGTAACCAGCCAGTCGCCGCGATCGTCGTCGCTCGCTTTCAGCGGCGGGTCCGACAGCACTTCCAACCGGTCGGTCCAGTGCGGCTGCAGTGCGCCCTGCAGGTAGCCCCGCACGCTGGCCGAGGCCGCGACGCGGGCCAGGTAGGGTTCGGCGCGCTCCTCCAGCGCGGTGTCTTCGACGGTGGACAGGAAACTGGTGAGCTGGTCCGGCGTAGCCCGGTTGAGCGCGGCGATCGGCACCGCCGCGCTGCTGTTCCAGAAGTCATCGAAGATGGTGCTGGCCTGTGTCACCGCCGGCCCGAACAGCAGCAGGTCCAGGTCGTGGAAGTTGAGCGCCTCGTCGGCAGCGAAATACTCCTCGCCGATGTTGCGTCCGCCGATCACCGCCACCCGCCCGTCGGCGATCCAGGCCTTGTTGTGCATCCTGTAGTTGATGCTGAAAATCCGCTGCACCAGCTCGATCCCGCGATCCATGCCCTCGCGGTTGCGGAACGGGTTGTACAGCCGCAGCTCGATCCGCGGGTGCGTGTCCAGCGCCATCCACTGCGGGTCCAGGCCCTCCGCGGTGAGGTCGTCCAGCAGCATCCGCACCCGCACCCCACGCTCGGCCGCCGCGTGCACCTCGCGGGCCAGCAGGCGCCCGGCCAGGTCGTCGTTCCAGATGTAGTACTGCAGGTCCAGGCTGCGACCGGCCTTGCGCGCGCTCATGGCGCGGGCGGCGAAGGCGTCCAGGCCATCGGCCAGCAACAAGGTGCCGGTCTGCCCGGGGCGGGCGGCCAGCATCGGCGCCAGCTCGCGATCGATCTCGGTATGCGCCGGCTGCAGCGGCAGCGTGTAGCTGGCAGCGCCGGTGGCCTTGGGCGCCAGGTCCTCGTGGAACACCAGTCCGCTGACCACCATGGCCGCGACCAGCAGCACCCCGGCACCGGCGCCACGGAGCAGGCGGCTGCGGACTGAGCGGGACGGCGCTGCGGTGTCCTGGTTCATCTGGCGAGGATGGCACGCAGTGCGGCGAATTCATCGGTGAAGGCATGGACCTCGGCTCTTGGCTGCGTCCGATGGCAATACTGCGGATGACGGAATGCGTGACGCTGCTTTTGATTTCAGGCCAATTTGGGTATATTGGCCTCATTCTCCTCAGCGGAAGCCTGCCATGACCCTGCCACTCCAGCTCGACCCGATCGACGACCTGCCGCGCACGCCTGCCTCGGACGTGAAGAAGCTGGGCTGGCGCGGGGTAATGAAATCCATTGGCCGCATCGGCAAAGTCGTGGTGACCAACCACAACCAGCCCGAGGCAGTGATCCTCTCGGCCGCGGAATACGACCTCATCCTGCAGGCCCTGCAGGCGGCCGCGGCCAAAGATGGCGATGCCCTTGAACGGTTGCGCCAGCGCTTCGACCAGCGGCTGGTCTCGCTGCAGGCCGACGGCGCAGGGGACCGCCTGCGCGCGCTGGTGGGCGAACCTGCGCGACTCGGCGGCAAGGTCAGGGCCGGTACCGGCCATTGAGTCCGCGCCCGGTCCTCTTTGTCCTTGCCGGGGTCAATGGCGCAGGCAAGAGTTCCATCGGCGGCCACCTGCTGCAACGTGCCGGGCTGGCCTGGTTCAACCCGGACACCTTCGCCCGTGAGCTGGTGGCGGACACCGGTTGCGGGCAGCTCGAGGCCAACGCCGCCGCATGGCAGGAAGGCATGCGCCGGCTCGACGCGGCGCTGGAGGCGGGCACCTCCCATGCCTTCGAAACCACCCTGGGCGGCCGCACCGTTCCCGCGCGAATCCTCGACGCCACCCGCAGCCACGACGTGATCATGTGGTTCTGCGGCCTGTCATCGCCCGAGCATCACCTCGCCCGGGTCCGCGCCCGCGTCGCCGGCGGCGGCCACGACATCCCCGAGACCAAGATCCGCGAACGCTGGTCCGCCGCGCAGCTCAACCTGATCGCGCTGATGCCACACCTCAGCCATTTGCAGGTCTACGACAACAGCCGCGACGTCGAACCGGGCGCTGCCATCCCTGACCCGATGCTGGTGCTGGAGATGATCGACGGGCGGTGCACCTGGCCGAACGATGCGGAGTCGATGGAGAAGACGCCGCAGTGGGCGAAGGCTTTGGTGGGGGCGGCGTTGCCAGAAGTGGACTGAATCGAGTTCGCCATCCGCCCGCAGCCGGTGCTGGGCATGGATGCGAGCTGGTGGAGCCTCCCGGCCAGCGCTGCGTGCGCCAAGCCATGCAACTGGTCACTACCGCCGGAGCCACAGGCGAAAGGCGCGCTCTTGTCTCACTTGGAGCGACGGGCGCAATGCAAACTGTTAGTAATAAAACTAACTATTGCCATTAGGGACAACTACCGCGCACTATGCGCGGTAGTTGTCCCAGCGAACGGAATTACGGCAGATGAATGCAATGCTTTCCCCTATTGAAAGTGCCCCGATTGAATGGCTGCGCCAGCTCCGCACCCAATACAGCCAGCGTGAACTCGCGAAACTCTTGGAGATAGACGAAAGCACGCTGCGGCGCTGGGAAGTCAAGGAGGAAGTGCCCTCCTACCGGGTAGATTCGGTACGCCAACGGATTCTGCCCTTGCTGGCCGTACCGGCCAACGACGATCATAGCTTCACCTTCATCGACTTGTTCGCCGGCATCGGCGGCATCCGTCATGGCTTCCAGCAGCAGGGTGGACGCTGCGTTTTCACCAGCGAGTGGAATTCATACGCCCAGAAAACCTATCTGGCCAACTTTCCGCACGAGGAAGGCCATCTACTGGTAGGTGACATCACCCAGGTCGATGCCGCAGATGTGCCCGATCACGACGTTTTGCTGGCCGGGTTCCCATGTCAGCCTTTCAGCATTGCCGGCGTATCGAAGAAGAACGCGCTTGGTAGACCGCATGGTTTCGCGGATATAACCCAAGGCACGCTGTTCTACGACGTGGCACGGATCATCGCGGCCAAACAGCCCAAGGCGTTCCTGCTGGAAAACGTCAAGAACCTGCTGTCGCATGACAAGGGCAAAACCTTCGCCACCATCCTTGCTGTGTTGCGCAACGAGCTTGGCTATGACGTGCACTACAAGGTGATCGACGGCCAGCGCTTCGTGCCGCAGCACCGCGAACGCATCCTGATCGTGGGCTTCCGCGAACCGTGCGGTTTCAGTTGGGACGATCTGCGTTTGCCGGAAGCCGGTCCTAAGCTGTCGAGCATTCTGCATCCGCAGGACAGTACCCAGCCTGCGGAAGCGCCATTTACGGAAGGAGCCAAGGCCTCGGTCAACGCCAAGTACACGCTGACCCCGAACATGTGGACCTACCTGCAGGCCTACGCCGCAAAACACCGCGCCGCCGGCAATGGCTTCGGTTTCGGGCTGGTCGATGGCGACAAGGTCGCGCGCACCCTTTCAGCGCGCTACTACAAGGACGGCTCGGAGATTCTGGTGTCGCAGGGCCCGCGCAAGCGCCCGAGGCGCTTGACCCCGCGCGAATGCGCTTTGCTGATGGGATTCCCGCCCGGCTTCAAGATTCCGGTCAGCGATACGCAGGCGTACAAGCAGTTCGGAAACAGCGTCGTTGTCCCGGCCATGGAAGCTGTCGCGAAGATCATGAAACCTCGTATCGTAGAACTGATATCACGGCAGCAGGACCAAGCATCGTTGGCACTTCGTTGAACACAAGGAGCGTAGTCATGGAAACAAGCCGTATCCCCAATCTGACCGAGAACAACTTCGACGGCATGTTGTTATGGTTCGCCGAAATGTCCAAGCGCGAATTGTTGTTTCATCCCGATGACTCGCCGGATCAGATCTTCATCATCAAGACAGGTGAGCCCACGTTCTCACCGGATGAGTGCAGCAAGCTGGATGCCATTCTGTGTCGGATGTTTGTTGATTTCGGGGATGAAGTTCATGCAGCCGCCTATCCTATATTCATGAAAGCAACCGGACAGCACCTCGACTCGTGATGGTTGATGTTGTCGACAAGGCCACCCGGAGCCGGATGATGTCCGGCATCCGGGGGCGCGACACAAAGCCGGAAATGATTGTTCGAAGTCACCTTCACCGGCTCGGACTTCGCTTTCGACTCGAGTCCTCGCTACCCGGAAAGCCCGACCTCATATTTCCCAAGTACAAGGCAGTCGTGTTCGTACATGGATGCTTCTGGCACCGCCATCCCGGATGCCGTTTTACGACAACTCCTGCATCAAACCGTCAATTCTGGCTCGACAAGTTCGAGGCGAACGTTGTTCGCGACGCGCGCGTGAAGCTACTGCTCCGCCGGCTAAAATGGCGGCACTTGATCGTCTGGGAGTGTCAGCTTGACCAACGCCGACTAGACTCTCTGCATCGAAAGATCCTTAGTTGATACGGGGGAGTTTCCTTTGAGCAGGCAGCTTGAAGCCTATGCAAGGCAAGTTATTGGGCTGCATGAAAATGCACCCGCCACCGAGGTCTTCGCCAAGATTCTTACCGCGAATGACGATGCCGGCAGGCACGGCGTACTTATTCCGACCGAGGCATATTCATTCTTCCCGGATCTCCCAATTCCAGACCCTGCAGTTAACGCTACCGTGCTGTTCCGGGGTCTTGATGGAATCACCCAATGCGCGAAGGAGTTTGGCTGGAAGTACTACGAGCGGTATCCAGAGCGCCGTGTTACGCGCCTGAACTCAACTTTGAATGATCAGTCGCATGGTCGCAGGCTCGTCATCATCCTTCGCTCCATCAGTGCTGATGCGTCCGATTACTATTTCTTTGATGCGAGCGTGGAAGGTAGCGACGAGCGGTTCGCCATGCTTCTGGACATGTTGTTCGGTCCATCCGTTCCGACGCAACCGGGCGCTTTTGTTCGCCTTCCCATAGATGCCCCGCAATTCCAGCTGGATGATCCGCTGTCCGATCTACTTAGCCGCTTTGATGCAGTGAGCGTCCAAGGTTGGATCGACAGCCTGCGAACAGGCTCAACAGGGATTGGGCATACGTTCGAGAGTCTCGTAGGCGTCCAAGAGAACAATGATCAAGGCGCTGACTTCAGGGGTATCGAGCTGAAATGCAAGCTGGCGCGCGACAAACGACCTGCTTACGGCAAGATCAACTTGTTCCAGCTCGCTCCGGTCTGGACCGTCGCGCAATCCGGCATCGATCGATTGCGCGTGATCGGCCAGGCGGACGACGCGGGGCATCACTCGTGCTACTCGCAGGTCACCACCACCGACAACAACCTTGGGCTGCGTCTAGGAGTCCAGCCGCCGCCAGACGGCATCGACCTGTACAAGGATTCGCTCCCGCTCGGTGCATGGGCCCGCCAGCGCCTAGCCGAGCGGTTGATCGAGAAACATGCGCGCGCGGTGTTCGTGAAGGCCGAATCGCGCAAGGGTTCTAATGGCGTTCAATACAAGTACAACGAACTGGTCTACTGCGAGTGCCCTGATATTCAGCGATTTATCAATATGGTCGATTCACGCCGCATTGTCTTTGAGTTCACCATGACGGAACGACCACCGGGGCGCGTGCGCAACCATGGATACCCGTGGCGGCTGGTGGACGAGCGTCAGCTGGATCAGCTCTTCGCGCTGCAGGTGAAACTTCGTGGTTGACTAAAGGTCATCCACCAGTTCCTCAAGCGGCTACGCGCCCTCGCTCGGGATCTCCAGATACGCCTCGTACTTGAACACCCGGTACCGTCGCTGGCCGGCAAGTTCGCTGACGATCTCCATCGCGCTGAGGGTTGCGCTGGCGGCGGATGACGCAGGGCGGGTCCATCGTGCCCACATCGCTATTCCTTGGGATCCTGTCGCCGCACTTGATCCACCTCAACACCCCATTCACCCCACAAGCCCATGATGGTCCTCCCCACCCCACCGGAGCACCCCCATGGCCATGATGAAAGCCGCGATCTTCGTCGAGCCCAACCGCATCGTGCTGGACGATAAACCCGTTCCCGAGGTGGGGCCCCTGGACGCACTGGTGCGGGTCACCACCACCACGATCTGCGGCACCGACGTGCATATCCTCAAGGGCGAGTACCCGGTGGCCAAGGGGCTGACCGTGGGCCACGAGCCGGTGGGGGTGATCGAGAAGCTGGGCTCACAGGTCACTGGTTACCACGAGGGCCAGCGGGTGATTGCCGGGGCCATCACGCCGAGTGGCTGGAGCAACGCCTGTCTGTGCGGGCAGCATTCGCAGGACGGGGCGGGCACCGAGCATGGTTTCAAGGCCATCGGTGGCTGGAAGTTCGGCAACACCATCGACGGCTGCCAGGCCGAGTACGTGCTGGTGCCCGATGCCATGGTCAACCTGGCGCCGGTGCCCGACGGGCTCACCGACGAGCAGGTGCTGATGTGCCCGGACATCATGTCCACCGGCTTCAGCGGCGCGGAGAACGGCCAGGTGCGCATTGGCGACACCGTGGCGGTGTTTGCGCAGGGGCCGATCGGCCTGTGCGCGGTGGCCGGGGCACGGCTGTCCGGGGC